>CBDUGN010000209.1:0-5213 GCA_965366915.1 uncultured Eudoraea sp.
ACGACAACGATTATCATTTTTATGAGCATGTAAATGCTGTTATTCAGGAAGAACCTCTGGAAATGATTGATGCAGAAACCCGCGGACTATTAGCTTCAATTGGTATAGAGAAAGGCAAGGCATTTAATCCTGATGAACGGATGAAACGCATTTTAACTGATGCCGTTGCCATAGCAAATGCCACCGCCCGATCGATACTTTGGTACCCAAGGGTTAGTGGAAGTGTTGATAATATGAAAGGAATAGAAACTTATCCTGGTTCAAACAGCGCCTGGATGATGGGATGGGTTGATAAAAACGTATTCTTCAACGGCAAAGACGGACAAACGATGAATACTGATGCCAAGGTAACTTTCCATTATCCCTACACAGCTGTTACACCGGCAATGGCCGTTACTGTTCCCGGAGCTGGTTCTGATTATTGTATGGCTTATGTAGATGCTGCAAAACAACCTATGGATGGCGCACTTACCTATAAAATCCATATTCCGGCTAATCCACCTGTCAATAATTTCTGGGCATTAACCGCATACGACACACAAACGCGTTCACAACTACAGACAGACCAGAAATACCCTACAGTTGGAAGTCAAACCGAAGGTCTTAAAATGAATGAAGATGGATCGTATGATATCTATTTCGCTCCTGAAGCACCAGCTGGTTTTGAAAATAACTGGCTGCAAACTATTCCAGGAAAAAGCTGGTTTGTTGCGCTGCGTATGTATGGACCTTTGGAAGCATGGATAGATAAAAGCTGGCGGCCTAGTGAAGTAGAATTGGTACAATAACATTAACCCTTTAAACACATGATATTATGAGAAATCACTTAGAATTACATAAATTAAAGTTGACATTGCTTATTGCAGTGCTTTCAATCTTTGCCTTAACACCAGTGCAAGCACAGTTTGCTCCAACGCCAGTACATAAACTGGACTATGTTAAGGTCACTCCTCAAAATTATGTTCGGGCTGAATCGGATATGCAGATGACAGGTTATATCCAAAAATTCGACTGTTTCGGAAAGTTACATCACAATCGCGCAGCATACGATGTAAACAATCAGGTCACCATACGAGGAAACAGAGACACGTACTATTCTTTTGGTGTGTTTGATCTGACCTCCCCGCTGACAGTTGAATTGCCAGAGAATAATGGGCGCTATCAATCAATTATGATCGTTAGTCAGAATCATTCAATCTGGGGGTTCTACGGTCCAAAGAAAGGTACACTAACAAAAGAAAATGTAGGATCGAGGTATGCTTTAGTGTGCATTCGCACCTTTGTGGATCCTAATGATGCAGCTGATGTAGCGGCCGCACAAAAGCTACAGGATGAGGTAACTTTCCAACAGGACAACATAGGAAGTTTTGAAGTACCTGGATGGAAGCTAGAAGAAGTGGAGGAAGCACGAAACCGGATCAATTTTACCGGATCAATTAATCTAAATTGGGGAAAAGCATTTGGCGTGAAAGAAGAACTGGACCCGGTTTACTGGACGCTTGGCGCGGCCTATGGCTGGGGTGCATTACCGGAAAAGGATGCTGCCTATCAGAACTTCGTTCCTGAAAAAAATGATGGAAAGACCCCGTACACAGTTACCGTCAAGGACGTACCTGTGGATGCCTTCTGGTCCGTTACGCTTTATGATGATAAAGGTTGGATACCGCTTAATGAATACAAGGCTTATTCTTTTAACAATGTGACCTCAGAAAAAAACAAAGACGGAAGTACAACCATTCATTTTGGTGGTGATCCCAAACAACCCAACTTCATTCCAATTGTCCCAGGATGGAATTACATTGTTAGGCTGTACAGACCACGAGCTGAAATATTAGATGGAAACTGGTCATTTCCTAAACCGGAGCCGGTTAAATAACAAAACTTTGTATAAAAGGCGCTTTAATGCCCTTTATACTTAAGCCTTATGCTTCATTTAAAATATCTAGATTCCAGATGAATATTCTGTGTGTAACTAACAAACTAAGAAGAGAAAACGAATGAAAACAAAAAGCATTAGTCTAACTACAATTATTCTGGTGCTGGGCATTTTGACTACTAAGGCTCAACTACCTGAAAAAATTGTATCCCCTGCGCAATCTGGCGGCTATTTACCTGGTATCATGGGCGTTCGTGATTATGCAAATCCGGGACAAGACGGGCTCTTTATTATTGACTACAACATATTTGTAAATGCAAATTCCTATTACGACCGAAATGGGAATAAAGTAAATACGATAGAAGGTCCCCTGGGAAATACGATACCCTTGGATATTGATATCTCGGGCTACATTAATAGTCTTATGCTCATTTATGCATCACCAAAACTTCCCTTCTTAGGTAATGCCCAATATCTCTTTATTGCAGCACCAAATTATGCTTCCGCAAGATCAACGGTTGGCCTGGGTGAATTACTAAATGGTACGACTGTTAAAGGAGGTGCTTCTGGTTTTGGAGACTTAACCGTTGCACCCCTGATGTTATCCTGGACCATGGATAAATTCGATTTTACTGGTGGCTATTTATTTTATGCTCCTACCGGAAGATATGAAACAGGAGCCGATGACAATATCGGTCTTGGTTATTGGTCAAACGTCATTCAAATGGCTTCTTATTATTATCCCAAACCAGACAAAGCTACTGCTTTCATGTTTATGCCCTCTTATGAATTTCACGGAAACATAAAAGATGCCGACGTACGGCCGGGAAGCCGGTTTATTATGGAATATGGCATCAGCCAGTATTTATCTGAAAAGCTTGAGGTAACACTACAGGGTGGACACGCCTGGCAAATGGGTGAAGATTCTGGTAGTGACGTCTATTGGGATTCTTCGGTTAAAGATCAGAGGAGTGTATTTGGCTTAGGAATTAGTTATTGGTTCTTGCCCAATTTATATACCAATACAAAGTATACGGGGTCCTATGGGCTCAAGCAAAACTTTAAAACAAATATGTTTCAGTTGCAAATTATGCTGATTCCAAACCTTTTAAAGAAGAAGGAATCAGGCAGTTGACGGGACAAAAATTTTAGATGTAAACTTTAAATCATTATCGTGCAGAAAGAGATGGAAATACAACTACAATCCCAGCCCATTATTTGGCCAAAGATTACAAGGCACCAAGTTTTAACGAGAAAGTGAAAAAAGATGATAAACAACGTAAAACTACTTCAATGTATTGCGCCAAAAACCTAGTCTTGATAAAAAGAAAAACGTTCATTACAGCAATACTTATTTTGCTTGCAGTTATTGGAAATGCACAAGAATTGATATCTGATATGCAAAATATTCTTATACGGAATGTAACTGTGATTGATCAGACTGGAAAAACCGAAGATGTGATCGTCAGTATTCTGATTAAGCAAAAGAAACTTGAACTTGTAACTCAGGATAAGATTGATTTAACCAAGGCAGATATCGCATTTGATGCCAATGGGGGATTTATCCTTGGTCGACTGGAACTTGGAAACCTGGCAGGATTTATTATTCTGGATCAGGATCCAAGAATCAATGTGGATGTGATGCTGGACACAAGGACCTACAGCGTATTTGCGGTATCTAAAGGGGAGGTGTTACTCAATAAGCTCGTGAGAATAGATGTGGATTCTATAGAGCAGGTTCGTGGCTGGCAATCCTATGCTCCACCCGCCGTGGCCTTGCCATTATCCTATCAAAATAAACGAAAATGGAATGTATTCAGAACCAAGCCAATTACGGGAGTTTTTGGAGGTGCTATAATACTGGATAATACCCGATGGTTCTCACAAGACAGCAATAATGAAGATCAGGTTGGTGACCTGGACGAATTTAATGGAGGTTCCGTTCGCGGATTCCGGGCAGGTTTGGGGGGCACATTCAATTTCAAGAAGCCCTGGACCTATCTTTTTAGTTTCGGGACCAAAGCTTTTGAACGTGGTTTTGGGCAGGAAGACAATGTGGATGAGTTTATCCTTTATGATTACAGGGTGAGCATTCCTATTGGTAAGGCAACTTTGAGTTTAGGTAAAACAAAGGAGACTATTTCCATTTCAAGATTATCAGCCATGATATACGAACCCGGTCAACAGGAACGTGCCTCAGTTGCAGATGGCCTTTTACCTGCAAGAAATATTGGGGTCGTTGTCAACAACACCATCGCCAGGGAGCGAATGACCTGGTCGGCCGGAGTTTTTAATAACTGGATTGAAGAAGGACGTTCGATTTCTGATAACCCTACGATCTTTACCGGGCGAATAACCGGACTGCCATTTATATCTGAAGATGAAAGTAATTTGCTGCATGTGGGGATTTCAGGCCGGTATTCCAACGCAGCCGGTGGGATACGTTACCAAACTAAAACCGAGATTTTTAACGGCCCGGTTTCGGTTGACACTGAACAGATTGATGCGGCATCCTCATTTCATTACGGGCTTGAAATGGCATGGAGAAAAGGACCTTTCATATTGACGGGAGAATATATCCAATCCAATGTTAATTCCGCCACCTTCAATGACCCAAGTTTTAAGGGTTACTATGTGGTGGTGTCCTATGTGCTTACAGGAGAGATGCGTGGGTATAATAAACGCAGTGCTACTTTTGATCGGGTTGGTGTGGCCAAGGGTGTCAATTCTGGGGGCTGGGGAGAACTGGATGTCTATAGTAGATGGTCATCCATTGATCTAACCGATAACGGTATAGATGGTGGTGAAATGAACACCTTTTCAGTTGGATTAAACTGGAGCCCTATTTCGGCCATTCAGGTAAATGTAAACTACAGGTATTCGACACTTGATCGTATTGAGCAGCAAGGGTTTAATCATGGGCTTGTAACGCGTTTAGTATTCATACTGGAATGATTGTGAAATAAAAACGGCGAAAAAGACTTTATAGCACATTAAACACTCCACATACTATTCGTTGGCTGTGGGTATGTCAAAAACTCATTAGTTTCAACATTAAATTGATAGTTGGAATGTAGTTTTTTTCATCTATCGCATATGCCCACCCATTAGGTTATACCAGCATTCACTTCCATGGACCCCCATATCCGGTTATATACTAAACATTAAACCTCTGGAAATTTGGAGATTTCAAGCAGTACACCTCCCTCAAACTCATGGCCCATGTGCTGGGAATTCCATCTCCCAAGGTAGATATTGATGGCAGTATGGTCAGAGCTGTTTTTATGAAGAAGGTGATTTGGATCGCATTGTAGCTTATTGTGAATTAGATGTTATC
>CBDUGN010000210.1:0-5205 GCA_965366915.1 uncultured Eudoraea sp.
TAATTGATTATGCACAACCTTATAGCAACCCCGAAAATGCCTTCAGGGTTATAGAGGGCGATTTTGTTACTACGGAAGATGGCACAGGTATAGTGCATACCGCACCCACTTTTGGTGCAGACGATATGCAGGTGGCTCAAAAGGCAAATCCACCCGTGCCTCCGTTGTTGGTATTGGATGAAAACGGAAATCCGGTCCCACTGGTTGACTTGCAGGGTAGATTCCGCAAGGAAATGGGGGAATTAGCCGGGAAGTATGTTAAAAATGAATACTATGAAGATGGGGAAGCTCCGGAACGCTCTGTTGACGTTGAAATTGCCATTCGTTTAAAAGAAGAAAACAAGGCCTTTAAAGTTGAAAAATATGTTCACAGTTATCCCAACTGCTGGCGCACGGATAAGCCAATACTATATTACCCCTTAGATTCATGGTTCATCAAAATAACAGATGTTCGGGAACGCATGTATGAGCTTAACCAAACAATTAATTGGAAACCCAAGGCTACTGGTGAAGGGAGATTTGGGAATTGGCTTTCGAGTGCAAACGATTGGAATCTTTCAAGATCCCGATTTTGGGGTATACCATTGCCAATCTGGAGAACTGAAGATGGCAGGGAAGAAATTATTATCGGTTCTGTGGAACAATTGAAGGGTGAAATGACCAGATCTGTTAAGGCTGGTTTTATGAAATCTGATGCGTTTGCGGATTTTGAGTTAGGAAACATGAGTGAAGAGAATTATGATAAGATAGATCTTCACAAAAATATTGTTGATCAGATTATCCTGGTTTCAGATTCAGGAAAACCAATGAAGCGAGAGAATGACCTTATTGACGTCTGGTTTGACAGCGGATCCATGCCTTATGCACAATGGCACTATCCTTTTGAAAATAAAGAACGTATTGATAAGCGTGAGACTTTTCCAGCAGATTTTATAGCGGAAGGTGTTGACCAAACAAGAGGCTGGTTCTATACGTTACACGCTATTGCTACAATGGTTTTTGATTCTGTGGCTTATAAGAATGTGGTATCTAATGGTTTGGTACTTGATAAGGAAGGTAAGAAAATGTCTAAACGGCTCGGAAATGCTGCAGATCCTTGGATGACTATAAAGGAATATGGCCCCGATGCAACGCGTTGGTATTTGATTTCCAATGCCAATCCATGGGATAACCTTAAATTTGATGTGGAGGGGATTGCGGAAGTAAAAAGAAAGTTTTTTGGAACACTTTACAACACCTATTCTTTCTTTTCTCTTTATGCAAATATTGACGAATTTACGTATTCAGAAGAAGAAATACTTTTGGAAAATCGACCGGAGATAGACCAATGGATTTTATCTGAATTACATACCTTGATAAAAAGGGTGGATGAGGCTTATGATAGTTATGAGCCAACCAAAGCTGCAAGGGCTATTGCATATTATGTTCAGGAAAACCTAAGTAACTGGTATGTTCGTTTGAGCAGAAGAAGATTTTGGAAAGGGGATTACCAGGAAGACAAAGTTTCTGCATACCAGACACTATATACCTGTTTAGTTACTATCGCTAAGCTCTCTGCACCTATTGCACCATTCTTTATGGATAGGATGTTTATTGATTTAACCAGAACAACCGGGAAAGATCTTTTTGACAGCATTCATTTATCTAACTTTCCAGAATACAATACTGAATTTGTGAATAAGGAATTGGAAAGTAAAATGCAAAAAGCACAAACGATATCTTCACTAGTCTTATCAATTCGTCAGAAAGAAAAAATTAAGGTACGCCAACCTTTGCAGAAAATTATGATTCCTGTTTTGGATGAAAAACAGCGTTCAGAAATTGAAGCCGTGGCAGATTTAATAAAAACCGAGGTTAATGTAAAGGAAATCAAACTTTTGGATGACGCCTCAGGGATATTGGTAAAACGTATCAAGCCTAATTTCAAAGTACTTGGCCCCAGGTTTGGGAAAGACATGAAGCTGATAAGTGCCGCAGTGAGCAAACTGGATCAAAAAGACATTCAAAAAATTGAGCATGAAGGTAAAATTTCACTTGAAATAGAAAATAAAAGTATTATATTACAGTTAGAGGATGTAGAGATATCTTCTCAGGATATAGAAGGCTGGCTGGTAGCCAGTTCGGGTTCCCTCACGGTGGCCTTGGATATAACCATTGATGAGGAACTCAAACAAGAGGGGATAGCTCGGGAACTTGTAAATAGAATTCAAAATCTAAGAAAAGATTCTGGATTTGAAGTAACAGATAAAATTGATATTAGAATATTAAAGGACGGTTTAGTCGAAAGAGCGGTTAAGAGCAATATTAGTTATATTAAAAACGAAACCTTAACCTCCGAACTAAATTTTGAAGAACAAATGGAAGATGGTGTAGCCATTTCCTTTGATGATGTAAACACAAAATTGTCTATCCAAAAACACTAAAATTATGGGACAAGATTTAAAAGTAAGGTATACCGATAAGGAATTAGAAGAATTTAGGGTACTTATAGAAGAAAAGATAAATAAAGCACAAAGCCATCTAGAACTACTCCGAAGTTCCTACATGAACGATGGGAATAATGGAACTGATGATACCTCGCCCACATTTAAGGCTTTCGAAGAGGGTTCAGAGACAATGAGCAAAGAAGCTAATACTCAATTGGCTATCCGCCAGGAAAAGTTCATTAGGGATCTTAAAAATGCATTGCTCAGAATAGAAAATAAGACCTATGGTATTTGTCGGGTAACCGGCAAGCTTATTAATAAAGAGCGCCTGAAGCTGGTACCCCATGCTACACTTAGCATTGAGGCCAAAAATATGCAAAAATAAGGGGCATATACTCTTTATCTCTTGTTGGTTATTCTTCTGAGAATTTGGGTTTAAGCATTAGTTTTATTGTGCTTTTATGAAGTGTCTTTTGTTTTAGACATTAATATACTATTATCAATTCTATTTGAATTTTAGATATTTTGCATAGGTTTATTTAAAATGAACAGCCTTGCCTTTTGTTGGTAGAATAATCCCTATTTTAGCCGAATCTATTTTGAAAAAGAATGAACATTAAGAGGTCTCTGCTTATTATAGCAATTGTTTTACTAATAGATCAGCTCAGTAAAATATATATTAAAACAAATTTTGAACTTGGAGAATCAGTGGAAGTTTTTTCCTGGTTTAGAATTCTTTTTATTGAGAATGAAGGTGCGGCCTGGGGCGCCAAATTAAGTGATATTCTACCTGTATCGGATAAAATTGGCAAATTGGTACTTACGGTTTTTCGCCTTTTTGCAATAGTAGGAATTGGATATTGGTTATATGACATTATTAAGAAGAAAGCAACAGCAACTCTTGTTACTGCTGTTTCGCTAATTTTTGCCGGGGCCCTTGGGAATATTCTTGATTCTTTGTTTTATGGGATACTTTTTAATGACAGTTATAACCAGATAGCAAGCCTGTTTTCTGAAGAGCCCTATGGCAGTTTATTTTATGGTAAAGTAGTTGACATGCTTTATTTTCCCCTAATTGACGCAAATTGGCCCGAATGGGTTCCTTTGGTTGGCGGGGATAATTTTCGATTTTTTGAACCGGTATTTAATGTAGCCGATACCGCTATCAGCACTGGAGTAGGAATATTAATTGTATTTAATAAAAAGGCTTTCGAAAAAAAAGAAGCTTAAAAAGTATAGATTTTCTCAGGAGTAACACAATAATCCATTGAAATATCATGCTCCTGAGTATCACTAATTTTATCCACCGGCTTAAATAAGGAAAGGCCTATTTTTATAACATCTTCACGGCATTCCTGTAAAAACTTATCGTAGAAACCTTTGCCATAACCCACCCTGTAGCCTTGTTTATCGAATGCTAAAAGGGGAATAAATACGACATCAATTTTATTCGGAGACACCTCTAGTCCGTCTACAGGTTCCGGAATATTCCATTTGTTTTTTCTTAAAACGGTATTGTCTGTGAGTAAATAATGGATCAGACCAGTTTCGTCCAATACCTTTGGAAGCACAATATTTTTATCTTTTCCCTGTAAAACAGATAGAATGAAACTGGTATCAATTTCATTATTTTCGGTGATTGATAAAAAAAGGTGGTAATAATTACATGTCCATACAGGTAAATCCAATACCCTGTTTGCAATTACTAAACTGTAGTTTGAAATTGCTTCTGAAGACAATTCATTTCTTAATTGAAGGTAGCTTAATCGAAGCTCTTTTTTTAGCATAAATACCGATTAAACCTGTAGCTAGTTTGGGGAACTATTTTAATAAAACTAATCTTTTGCTGCAACAGCAAAATATATTTTAAAAAATAGCATCAAAATAAGGTACATACCTAAAGTGATGACATAATTTTCCATGCAGTAAATAAATTTATAGGATAAAATAAAGAAATAAATGTCAATTTTCCTATAAAGAGCACAAATTAATCGGTGAAATGCACAACTTTTACAATTCTCTTAACAATTCCCCTGTTACGAAATAATTCCAAATTCTTAGGGTTTGTACGTTAAAAAACTGATATTTAAATAATTACAATAAATTCGACTTTTATTCTTAAAATATATTATGTAACAACATATTATGGATGGTGGTTTCTAACCACAAACAATAGCGAATTATATGTTTTTGATTTAAAACCCGGTGATTTTAAACTTAATAGGAGGCTATGAAGTTTATAGTAATTGTATTGTAACTTACCTTTGTAGTAAAGAAAATCAGTCTGCCTACAATTATATGCCTAAAATACCATTAGAGATTAAGCTGAGTACATTGCCAGAGAGTCCTGGAGTATATCAATTCTATGATGTAGATGGCAAGATATTATATGTGGGTAAGGCAAAGAATCTTAAAAAAAGGGTTTCTTCTTATTTTAATAAAACACATGAGTATGGAAAAACCCGTGTAATGGTAAAGAAAATAGATTCTGTAAAACACATAGTTGTGAAAACGGAATCTGATGCTTTGCTTCTGGAGAATAACCTGATCAAAAAATACCAGCCCAGGTATAATGTACTGCTCAAGGACGATAAATCCTATCCTTGGATTTGTATTAAAAATGAGCGTTTTCCCAGAATATTTCCGACTCGAAAGCTAATAAAGGATGGTTCTGAATATTATGGTCCATATACCAGTATGAAAACTGTAAAAGTTTTACTTGATCTTATTAGAAGTGTTTACCCTTTGCGGACCTGCAATTATGATTTATCTCCCGAAA
>CBDUGN010000211.1:0-5200 GCA_965366915.1 uncultured Eudoraea sp.
TATCAGATGGATACATATTAGAAATTAGGAATATTCTCATAGTCTGGGCAAAAATAGATTTTATCTCCAACAACTAGTACAATATTACTAGCTTTGTGAACGAATCAGATAGACAATAATATTGAAACTTTCCATTGTTAGATTAGACGGTCTAATTCTATACTTATTGAGTTACGTTGTCTTGGTAGACATGATCAATGGATTCTTTGCTATGGAATTTACTAAAATTCCTCTTAGTCAGATCTTCAAATTAATCCTTTTAGCGCTGTTTTTTATTCGTCTTTCTGGCACAAAGGATTTTATGATCATCCTTTTATTACTTCTTATTTTCCAAATTGGACCTGTATCGGGTCTTTTTAAGACCGGTAATTTAGACGCTTTTTTAAAGGATGTGGTAGTCTCCACTAAATGGTTTAATGTTCCCCTTAGTTTTTTTTATTTCAAAAATCTATTTCATTCAGATTCATTTTCACTTCAAAAGGACAAATTAAAAAGGGTCGTCAAAAGGAATTTTATTTTTATTTCCTTAAATATGATACTTGGAATATTAGGTCTTGGAATGGCCTTTTATAACGAAGGATTTCAAAATGAAATTGGGACAAGAGGCTTTATTTTTGCCGGAAACGAACTTACGATCCTGATTTTGGCCTTAGGATTTATCATCGGAATGTATTTCTTCCAAAAAGGAGCATTTAATAAGTTTCTTTTGTTTTTTGGAGGCTTCCTGCTAATCTCATTTTTTATCACGTCTAAGACCGTTATTGGAGGAGTTGTCATTGTTTATATGATACCACTATTTGCTACTGTGAAATTAGGGATAAAAAGAAAATGGATAGACTGGATTACCGCATCTGTTTTCCTGGGAATCCCCTTGTTACTTACTGCTTTTTATTTTGGTATTACCAAATCAGGGATCATTGATAGAATTCAACAGTCTCTAAAACGGAATGATAACGATCTTTTAACCGTGGTGCTATCTAATCGGAATAATTTTATTAAAAGCGGGTGGGAGGTTTTTGCGAACGAATTTTCATTTCTAGGAAAATTAGTAGGGTACGGCCAGCAGTATCATCTTGAGTTGTCTGGTCACTTAGCTGAAGTTGATTTTTTCTCACTACTCTTTTCCTCCGGAATAATAGGACTATTATCCTTGCTTTTGATTATTACATACTGGATTTTGAACGCGAATCAACTGCGAAGAAAACCTACCTATCCCTATGCCAAGTCTGTATTAATCTTTTTATTGTTCCTAATAATTGCCGCAAATCTCTCCGGACATGTTTTTGGATCAGGTATTGCAGGATTTTTTATTGGTCTTGCAGTAGCCCTTATGTTTTATAAAACAGAAAATATCCCGTTATGAAATTAGACGTCTGGCTGGGAAGAGTGACATATTTTAGTATCCTTTGGGTCTGTTTTTTCCTTCCTTTAAAGACCACTCTAAGCAATGTTGGCCTTATTTTACTTTTACTTTCTACGGTAATTTCATTTGCGCATAATGGAATTAGAAAAGAGGTGTTTTCTAAACCTACTTTTTACACAGCATCTACAATGGCCCTGTTTATCCCCATTTTAATTGGCTTCATGTATGCGCCATCATTTGTTAAGGCTTCTGCACAATTAGGGAAATGTTTTTTTTATGCGGCAATCCCGTTGATTCTGTTGAGAAATGATATAGCCCGAGATAAAGCAATTTTATGGGGTTCAAAAGGTCTTCTCTTTGGTGGAACTATTGGTTTGGTTTATTTATTCTTCAACAATACTTCTGTATTTATTGAAAGCGGCTTACCCCTCAAGAAAATTTTGAGTTATAATTTTACGGGTAAATCCTTTGTGGCACCTCTAAGAGAAATGCATCCTGTCTATTTTGGAAGTTATATCTTGTTCTCATTATTTCTGATTTGGCAAACAGGCCTAAAGTTAGATCGCGTTCTAAAAATACTGCTGACGTCATTAATGCTCCTTGGGCTCTTATTTTTAAATTCAAGAATATTATTTTTCACAGGTATTTTTCTATTGATCCTCGTTGTTATCCGAAATATTAGTTTAAAGCGTAGCTTAATTGTATTGGGGGTTATGGTCTTATTCTTTACTCTTGTAATACCTTCATTAAAGGGCACCTATGTGTATAACAAAATAGTCCAAGGTAGCAGATGGGATATGACGGTAAATATTGGGAGTCAGAACCTGGACCAAAATCAAATTTCAGATTCCAGAATGTCGAGGTGGATAGTAAGTAAAGATCTATTTCTTCAAAAGCCTTTGTTTGGACATGGAACTGCAGCGGCAAGAGATCTTTTGGTGGAAGCGTATAGTCAGCGAGATATGAAAACTTCTGAAAAACAATCATTTGACTCTCATAATCAATATTTAGGGTATGCCATTGACTACGGGTTAATAGGACTTTTCTTTATGGCATGTTTTTTTGGAATCAATCTAATTGTTGCAATAAGGAAGAAAGACGTTCTGCTATTGGTTTTTACTCTTTTGATAGGAAGTCTTTGTCTAACGGAAAATTATTTAATTCGGAATATGGGAATTAACTTTGTGGCAATATTCGGCAATCTTTTAATTCTCAAAGAATATGATTAGGAAAACATTCTATTTGTTTTATTTAGTATTCCTAAAGAACACACCAGAAGATTACAGACCTTATGCGCTGTTTTTTCCTTGGTTGCGCAGCAAGGTTGTCTCAATTTATCTTAAAAAATCCGGAATTAAACCTAGAGTTAAAAAAGGAGCTGAAATTTCTCCAAATGCCACGGTTGGGAATCGGTCCGAATTAGGAACTCGTTGCTTGATACAAGCAAATGTTTATATTGGAGATGATGTTATTATGGGGCCAGATGTAAAAATTTATTCCCGGAACCATAAATATGACAGATTGGATATGCCAATAAGTCAACAGGGGAAGAATTATTATGAGACCTATGTAGGGAATGATGTATGGATAGGGGCTAACGTAATCATTACCGCGGGTTGCAAAATAGGAAATCATGCTATCATAGCAGCAGGAGCAGTGGTTACCCAAGATATTCCAGATTATGCTATTGCAGGTGGAGTTCCGGCAAAAATTATTAAATACAGAAATGAGTAATTCCCCAATCCCGATCATTTATTTACTAGGAGCAGGACGAAGCGGAACTACCGTCATTGCCACTGTTATGAATGCGCATCCCAATATCCAAACCGCGGGAGAACTGCATCAATTTATTGGACATCTACTAGGGGATAAAGATTGTTCTTGTGGCAAAACGCTGGCCACTTGTGAATTCTGGCGAAATACGTCGAATAATTTCCAGGTATCTATAAAGGAATTGCATCAATGGAAACGTCAAATTAAAAAGCAAGAGGCTCATCGAAATATTCCTAAATACCTGTTTAATAAAAGAGAATACAAGGACTATTCCAGAATTCAGGAATTGGTTTTTACCAACATTAGTAAAGAATCAAAAGGCAAATGGATCCTGGATTCTTCCAAATATATAGGACGGTATTTACTATTAAAAAGAAGCGAGAAACTAAAGGTGAGAGGAGTGTATGTTGTTCGCGATGTTAGAGGCGTTATTGCCTCCTTTAAGAAAAAAGTACAATCGTCCAGAAGTCCTTTGTCTGCTATTTTATATTATTTGATGATAAATACTTTTGCCCAGTTGGTGTGTTGGACAGACAAGGGAGTTGTAAAGGTTCGTTATGAAGATTTTATGAGGGATCCTGAAAGAGTTTCTCAGCAGATTTATGGGAGAATATCACCGACATTAGACACCCCTATTTCACTACCGTCTGAATTTGAAATGCCTCATATAATTGGAGGTAATCGATTGCGTAAAAACAAAACCATTAGACTTAACTTTGATGAAAAATGGAAAAAGGATTTTAGTAAATGGCAAAAAATAGTCTATTATTGTCTGGCAGCGCCAATTATGATTCTCAACGGATATAAAATTTAAAATGAATATTTTTATTACCCTTGATTATGAACTTTTTTTTGGAGCTGAGAGCGGAACCGTAGAAGACTGCATTCTAAAACCTACAAGAGCCTTATTAAAAATTGTTGAACCTTTAGGCATTAAATTCAATTGCTTTGTTGACGCTGGGTATTTAATGGCTCTCGAAAGACAATTAAACGAGCACCCGAAACTAAAGAAGGATTTTGAAAATCTCACTGAACAAATTAAATATCTATCTAAGGAGGGGCATGGAATAGAATTACATATTCACCCACACTGGGAAGATTCTTTTTTTGACGGTACCCGGTGGAATATCAATACAGAACGCTATAAATTGTCCGATTTCAGCGAAAAGGACATAATGGATATCGTTACTCGTTATAGCCAGATCCTGAGCAAAGCTTCCGGGAAAGCTCCTGTTGCATACAGGGCCGGGGGATGGTGCGCTCAACCCTTCCCGCCTATTCAAAAAGCACTGCTAGCAAATAATATCCATATTGACAGTACTGTTTATCCGGGAGGATATTATCATTCTGAAAATCAGCAATTTGACTTCAGGGGAATTCCTCAGTTTGCAACGGACTACAAGTTTTCTAATGATTTGATTAAGCAAGATCCAAATGGCTCCATGCGGGAAATTCCGATAAGTTCTATTAAAGTTAATCCCATTTTCTTTTGGAAATTTGCCTGGAGAAAAATCAGGAAGTCTCCCATGCATCGTTCTTTTGGAAATGGATCTGCAGTAGTTATGCCGAAAAGTGAATTGATCCGACTATTGACCAGGCCGTCGCATAGTGTTGTTTCCATGGATGGATTTAAGGCTAGCCTAATGGGAAAGGCCTTAAATAAGTATATCCGGGGGACCCAAAATAAAGGAAATTTTGTCATTATTGGACACCCAAAAGCCTTTTCACCATTTTCTCTATCCAAAATGAATGATTTTATTCAAAAAAATGAAAAAGAACATTCCTTTGTTACCTATCATACAATATAATAATATCTAAAGCCGATCTGTCTGTACGGTTAAAATCATACTTTTGCCCGAGCTATAGAACTCGATGCTAAATGACAATCCAAACAAATCACATTAATGGGAAACGTATTTATGCTTTTCAGTCGAAAGCTGATTTTTTGGCATATATAGGTGACAAGCATAAGATCTTAATTGCCCTTAATGCAGAAAAGCTAAATACTTCCAATGCACGTTTAGATGCCTTAATAAATGACAATATTGGCTATCCCGATGGAAT
>CBDUGN010000212.1:0-5143 GCA_965366915.1 uncultured Eudoraea sp.
CTCCGCAAATAGCCTTAAAAACTTATCTTTTTCTTTGTCCAGATCCTCCTGCAATTGTTCTTCAATAGATTTCATCTCCTCTTGCTGCTCATTTGCATCTGACTCCAAGTCCTGCTCTTGATGCATTTCCCCTAATACCTGCTCTTCAGGTATCATTTCATTTATCTCTTCTGACTTATCTTTCTTATTCATTTAGTATTGCTTTTTATAAACCTCAGGTTAGGATGGCAAAAGTACTGCCAATTCTTTAAAAATGTCAAAATGTCACAAAAAAAAACACCCTAATTATAGGATGTTCCAACTGAAACTATTTATTTCTTGTATAAATCTATACGTATTCTTTGGACAAAACATCATCCGTATTATCCTCACTAACTTGCTCCAAGTATATATTTTCCAATGCTCGGCAGATATTATTGAATTCAAAATTAAAGCCTTCTTTTTCTATTTTTTTACTGCTTACACGCTGACTAACAAACAAAAGATAAGACATTTCACCCAGGATAAGTCTCATTGCAAATTGAGGAATATTGGGCAAAAACAAGGGTTTATTAAGGACCTTGGCCAATTCTTTGACCATTTTTCTATTGGTCACAGGATTTGGCGCAACGCCGTTATAAACACCAGACAGATTATTTTCAACGGCAAATAAAAATATTCGGGCAATATCATTCACATGTATCCACGATTGCCATTGTTGCCCCGAACCAAATGAAGCTCCTAAATATCTTCGTACGGCATTCTCAATATTTGGTAAAGCTCCCCCCTCTGACGAGAGAACCAGGCCTATCCTTATTTTCGCAACAGTACAATTAAGTTCCTGAAATTTATCCATTTCATTTTCCCACATCTCTGAAACCTCCCCTAAAAAACTTGCATCCACAGTGGTTTCTTTTTCAGTGTAAAAATCAGTTAAGGAATTTGGATAGATTCCTATTGCAGATGCCGATATGAAAGAAATTCTTTCCTCCGGATTTAAATTTTTAATTGCAATATAGAGTGTCTTTAAGCTGTCTTTTCTGCTAGATAGAATTTTCTTTTTGTAAGATTTTGTCCATTTGCGTGCAATACTAGCACCCGCCAAATTGATAATTGCCGTAACTCCATCAAAACAATTTACATCCAGTTCATTTTTTTCAGGCTCCCAATAAAATCCCCGATAATTGTTTTCGTTCTTTATTTTGGATTTATCAGTTGTAAGATAATTAACTGAAATCCCTTTTTTACGACATAAGTCGGTTATGGCTTTGCCTATTAATCCGGTTGCCCCGGCAATTAATACTTTCATCGCATAATTTTCAATAAAGATATTGGTTTTCAAACCCTCAGCAATCAGGTTTAATTTCGATTTAACAGTATCCTTTATAAATTACCGCTAAAATTTGTTTCCCTTACACTTTTAGAGCCCTAAGCATTTCCCTTTTGCCAGGTGGTCCTGGTAACCTTTCAACAACAAAACCAACAGCTTGCATTGCTCTTCTGACACTTCCTTTAGCCGAATAGGTGACCAAAACTCCATGTGCTTTAAGAGCTTTATACATTTTATCAAAAACAAGTTCTGTCCAAAGTTCCGGTTGCACCCTGGCACCAAACGCATCAAAATATATAAGGTCATAAAGATTCATGTCAGAGATATCCCGGAAGTCTTTTTTGTACTTAATAAATGAAAAACGAGGTGTAAGTTTTCTTTTGATTCCCCAGGCACAGTTGTGCATTTCAAAAAATGCCTCTCTATACGTTTCTGCCTTCAAAGTTTCGATATAGTCTAACTGTAATATTTCTTCCACGGTTACGGGATAAGCCTCAACACCTGTATAATCTACCTGCCTTCGTGTTTTTTCGGCCTCAATCAATGTTATCAGGCCATTGAGACCTGTTCCAAAACCAATCTCTAAAATATTTATGGCCTCATTGGTTAAATATTGGAATCCCTTATCAATAAAAACATGATAAGCCTCATTTACGGCACCGTGTATGGAGTGATATTGTTCCTCCCAGTCCTGTATTTGAATGGTTTTGGAACCATCGGCCGTAGTAATTATCTTTCTTATCAACTTATTGCCCTATTAGTACGCCATCTGCCTCAAATGTAAATGTTTTTTCAGGTTTTGTAATCCGCTCAATATCTTCCTGGGATTTACCGGCATCTTTGGCATAATGTTTTTGATCATCAATGTTCATGAGATCCACAAAAGCAATTCCATTTACAATAACTTCCCTTCCCTCAATATCCTTGGGTACAAAGAAGCCATAATCTTTAAACTTCACCATTACTTCCTCTTCATTATTTAAATTCAGTTTCATCCAACAACCTTTAGATTTGCAAACATCCACAACCGTTCCTACAAACTTGGTTTCCAAAGTATCTGTCTCCGAAAGTGTCTCAAATTTAGCTAACATTTCTTGGCTTTCAATTGCACCTCCTCCATCAATGGACTTACCAAATGAAGCATATTTCTTTTCATTTAGTGCCTTTTCACTTTCACCTGATGGCTTTTGTTGATTTTTACAAGCCACTAACAGTACTAAAAACACAAGTAAAATGTTAAAACTTTTCATTATTAATAATATTTATGATTCATCTGCAAAACTGGCGATTTTTCCTTGAAAAAAGAAGTCATTAAAGGTGATAATTGTTTAATTTTAATCCTAGAAAAAGCGATTTCAATGGATACAGAAGTAAAAAATCTGATAGTGGAGAAGGCAGAAACATCTAAGATTAGCAAGGTTAATTTTGATGATCTTCCATTTGGTGCATATTTCACAGATCATATGTTTGTCTGTGATTATAAAAATGGTGTATGGGAAACGCCAAAAATTATTCCCTATCAGCCATTGCAAATGGAACCTTCTTCCAGGGTATTTCATTATGGTCAGGCTGTTTTTGAAGGGATGAAGGCCTATAGGGATGACCAGGGTGGTGTGTGGCTATTTAGACCTGACGAGAACTATAGACGCATAAATAAGTCCAGCGTCCGACTTGCAATGCCAGAATTTCCTGAAGAGTATTTTTTTGAAGGTCTCAAGAAGCTTTTACAGTTAGATGAGAAGTGGATTAAACCTGGCGTAGGTAATTCTTTGTATATCCGTCCTTTTGTTATTGCAACCCAAGCCGGAATAATAGCTTCTCCCTCTGAGGAGTTTAAATTTATTATTATTTGCTCTCCTGCCCAATCCTACTACGGAGGCGAGGTGAGAGTAAAGATTGCTGAAAAATTTAGCAGGGCAGCAGATGGTGGATTTGGTTTTACCAAAGCCGCCGGTAATTATGCGGGTCAGTTTTATCCAACCAACCTGGCAAAAGAAGAAGGGTTTCAACAAGTGGTTTGGACAGATGCGAATACACATGAGTACATTGAAGAAGCCGGGACCATGAATATCTTCATTCGACTAGATAACAAATTAATTACTTGCCCTACCGGGGATAGAATATTGGATGGTGTAACC
Source organism: uncultured Eudoraea sp. (assembly GCA_965366915.1). GTDB lineage: Bacteria > Bacteroidota > Bacteroidia > Flavobacteriales > Flavobacteriaceae > Eudoraea. The sequence continues at coordinate 3,448 of CBDUGN010000212.1, forward strand.
AGAAAAAGCATCATTGAATTGGCAAAAGACATGGGAATTGAAGTTGAAATAAGGCCTATAAAAGTATCTGAGCTGGTTAATGGAATAAAGAATAATTCTTTAAAAGAAATGTTTGGAAGTGGAACCGCTGCTGTAATTAATCCAATTTTGGGCTTTGGTTATAAAGGAGAACGCTTTGAATTACCTAAAATTGAAAGCTCCTATGCAACAATCCTGAAGCAAAAATTAATGGAAATACAATATAATAAGACTGAAGATAAATTTGGTTGGAGGTATAGGGTTCAGTAGTCCAATAAAGAAATAACAAACAGGTGCTAAAAACCAGTACCTTTTTATTTATCCAGAATAGCCTGAATATTTGGCTTAAAATATTCCGGCCCCTTTAATACTTTCCCATCTTCCCTGTATATAGGTTTGCCATCTTTTCCTAATTTGCTCATATTGCTTCGTTGAATTTCTTCAAAGACCTCCTCTATTTTATGTTGCATGCCGTGTTCAAGAATTGTCCCGCACAGAATATAAAGCATATCGCCTAAAGCATCAGCTACCTCTGCCAAATCATTTTTTTGTGCGGCCTCAAAATACTCTTTATTCTCCTCGTCCATAAGGTTAAATCGAAGCTTATTCTTTGCTTCACCAAGATCTGCCTTCATTGAGTGAGACACCCCGAGGCCAAAAGATCTATGAAAAATTTCTACAGAAGCAATTTTATTTTTCATGATATTTTTGTTTTAGTTTTGCGTAAAAATAATAAATATGTTTAGCACAGGACAAGTACTATTTGCCGTAGTTTTTATATTGTTATTCACATTGATTCTGATATTTTCTTATCGAAAAGACAAGAAACTTCATGCTAAAAATTATAGCGGGGTAAAATGGGTGGGGATTGTATTTGTCATATTCATAATATTCTTATTTGCGATTAAGTATATTCTCAAAAATTGACATTATTACTACCAACACCACAAAAATTTGGTGATTCACAACAAACTTGGTATTTCATTCGTATAATACAAGAAAATAAGTAATTTTGCGTTAACCAATTATATCACAATTCTAAAATGACCACTTTTTTAACCATTTTTATTGTTCTAGTCTTATTTAATGCTGCGCTTTTGTTTTTTAGTGTAGCGAGCACCCGACAGAAAGTAAGCAAGTTAAAGAAAAGTATTTCAGAGCAATCTTTAACCAAAATTTATCCTCTGGATTTAGATTCGACCAAGTATAAAAAAGCAATTTAGTTTTTTACCTTTAGGGTATGAAACAATTTTTACTTGTTTTTATTGGTGGTGGATTTGGTAGCTTTCTTCGTTTTGTTATTGGCAAAACTTTCAACGATTATTTTCATAATTTTTTCCTCGGCACATTTATAGTTAATATAATTGGCTGCCTTATAATTGGTTTTATTCTGGGCGCATCAATGAAGGGCAATCTGCTTTCAAAAGATCAAATCCTGATCCTGTCTACAGGGTTTTGCGGAGGATTTACTACTTTTTCTGCATTTACATTGGAAAACCATGGATTGCTTCAATCCGGTCAATTACTCCATTTTTCTTTTTATACCTTAAGTAGTATTGCAGTTGGTGTTCTCGCAGTGGTAATGGGCCTTTGGCTTTCCAGATTAATATGAATATTCTGCAATAACACACTGCTTTATCTTTATTAGTTAGTTTAAATTGATTTATTCCTTCCATAA
>CBDUGN010000213.1:0-5134 GCA_965366915.1 uncultured Eudoraea sp.
GCGGGCACATATGTTGCCGGCATTGGTGCTTTAAGCCTTAGCTCCTGTGATAGAAAGCCAACATTCAACAAGCGAGAAGCAATTTTAAACCTATTAACATCATCCGGAAAGCAGGACTATATTCCGAGTGGTTTTTTTGTTCATTTTGGTGAAGGGTATCAATGGGGTGATGCCGCAGTTGCCAGACATCTGGAATATTTTAAAACAATTGACATGGATTTCATCAAAATCCAGTATGAAGCGTTGTTTCCTGCAATCGATACCATAAAAAAACCCGAAGACTGGGCCAAAATGCCTTTTTATAAAAAGGATTACTATGAAAAGCAACTCTATGTGGTTAAGGAATTGGTTAAACAAGGCAAAAAATTGGCTCCGGTCATCGCTACGTTTTATTCTCCGTTCATGTGCGCTGGTCATAGTGTTACCAGTCAATTAGTTACAGAGCATTTAAAACAAGATCCTGAAAGTGTTAAAAAAGGGCTTGAAATTATTACCGAAAGTGTAATGATATTTTTAAAGGAATGTAAAAAACTTGGTGTTGATGGATTTTTAGCGCCCACTCAGGGAAATGAAGCATTCAGGTTTAAGGATCCCAATATATTTCTGGATTATATAAAACCTACAGATATGATAGTACAGAATGAAATAAATGAAGGTTGTATCTGCAATGTTTTACACATTTGTGATTATGAGGGCCCCTATGATGATGTGAGTCCCTTTGTTGATTATCCGGGTCATATTGTAAATTTGAGCGATGTGATAGCAGGTGAAAGAGTCCCATTAAAAGAATTGTATACAATGTTTGGTGAAAGGCCAATAATGGGCGGCCTGGAGAAAAGAGGTCCGATTCTTACGGGTACAGATCAGGAAATACAAGCCAGGGTAAAAGAAGTTTTAAAAGAAGCCCCTGATCGCTTTATCTTAGGGGCAGAATGTGCTTTATTGGGTGAAGTGGATTGGAAAAAAGTAAGGGGCGTTGTTGATATGGGCCATGCAAACAAAAATTAACCTTCCAGTCTAATCCAAAACCTTATTAAGTAATCTGAAATTGTTACTGGAATAAGTTTACAAATTTTTACAAAAATCAAAAAGCAATAAATGAAGATGGAAAATCAGCTTAAAGGAATAAAACGCAGGGCATTTTTAAAAGGATCGTCAAAGTTTGCTGCTGCAACAATCTTTATGGGTTTAGGCAGTTCAAAACTATTCGGTGGCGTTACCGCTACCCAAAAGAAAATTTCAATTCCAACCGTGACTCTCAACAATGGCGTATTAATGCCAATGCTTGGGTTTGGCACTAATACCCTAAAAGATTCTCTAGGTGTACGATGTGTTTCTGAAGCTATTTCAGTGGGTTATCGTCTAATTGATACCGCTCATATTTACGGAAACGAAGAAGCTGTAGGAGAAGGGATTAAGCAAAGTGGTATTGATAGAAAGGAACTATTTTTAACGTCAAAACTTTGGGTTGACGATTCGGGCTATGAAAATACTAAGAAAGCATTTGAAACTTCTATAAAAAAATTAGGGGTGGATTATTTAGATCTTTATCTTATCCATCGGCCAAGAGGAGATGTGAAAGGTTCATGGCAGGCAATGGAAGAGCTTTCTAAAGCAGGTAAAATCAGAGCTATTGGAGTGAGCAATTTTGAGCCTGAACAACTTAAGGAGTTGATGGGATATGCCAAAATTATACCCGTAATCAATCAAATCGAGACACACGTTTTCTTTCAGGAGAACATTTCATATCCCTTTTTGAAGAGCTCTGAGACGCAAATGGAAGCTTGGTCGCCTTTTGCCGCAGGTAGAAATGAAATTTTTACCAACCAAACGCTTGCTGCTATCGGCAAAAAGCACCAAAAGAGCATTGCACAGGTATGCCTAAGGTGGCACTACCAACGAGGAATTGTTGCTATTCCAAGATCATCCCAAAAAGCCCACATGATTGAAAATTTAAACATTTTCGATTTTGAACTTTTAGAGTCTGACATGCAGACTATTGCAACACTGGATCTAAACACTACTCAATTTCCTGAGTGGGGGTGATAATATTACGCTTAACTCGTGTTTTGATGAATTTCCCTATAGCAGTAGAAAACAATTAAGTACATAATTGATAACAAGATAACTTATTGCAATTAACATTTATAAATGGATAAAAAATACACGGCGGACCCTGACAGATATAATGCGATGAAATACAACCGCTGTGGAAATAGCGGCTTGCTTCTACCCATAGTCTCACTAGGTTTATGGCATAACTTTGGAGGGGTGGATGTCTATGAAAACGGAAGGAATATGGTGCTTAGGGCGTTTGATCTTGGTATTACCCATTTTGACCTTGCTAACAATTACGGTCCTCCCTATGGTTCAGCAGAAGAGACATTTGGAAGAATTTTAAAGTCTGATTTAAAATCATACCGAGATGAATTGATCATTACTTCTAAAGCAGGTTATGATATGTGGCCCGGGCCATATGGAGAATGGGGATCCCGTAAATATCTGATTGCAAGTTGCGATCAAAGTCTGAAACGCATGGGACTTGAATATGTGGATATTTTTTACAGCCACAGACCCGACCCAAATACCCCTCTTGAAGAGACCATGATGGCTCTGGACCAGATCGTTCGATCCGGCAAGGCCTTATATGCAGGTATCTCTTCCTATGACCCGGAACAATCGCAGAAAGCTATCGATATTTTGAAAGACTTAGGAACCCCTTGCCTGGTCCATCAGCCGTCATATAGTATGTTCAACAGATGGGTAGAGGATGATTTATTAGATGTGCTTGAGAAAAATGGTGTTGGATCCGTAGTATTCAGCCCCTTATTTCAAGGTTTATTGACAAATAAATATCTCAATGGTATTCCTGAGGGGTCGCGTGCTTCAAAAGCAGACAGCTATTTGCAATCTACAGACATCACCCCTGAAAAGATTGCCAAGGTTAAAAGACTGAATGAAATTGCTGAGGCCAGAGGGCAAAAAATGGCACAACTGGCCCTTTCCTGGGTTTTAAGGGATAAAAGAGTAACATCAGTAATCATAGGCGCAAGCAAAGTATCACAAATTGAAGATGCAGTTGGAATTCTTAATAAAATGGAATTTACCCCTGAAGAATTACAAACTTTAGAAAAAATATTACAGAATTAGATTGGATTTACCACTTTTTAAATTCGAAAGTGTGCAAGAATCCCAATGTCACCGTATTCCAGGTTCTGTTTTCTAATTGTATTCCGGTATATGAGAGATTAATTTCGGTTAAAGGCCCCATCAGGTAGCCAATGATAGGTCTGTAATAAACTCCTCCATCATTACCCTTATTTAATCCTAGGCCATAACCGCCGTCAACCCCGAAAGAAAAGGAATTGGAGGGCCATATTCTTAACGAAGCCGCAAGCGGAACAAATTGCACATCTGTTAGACTATCTGCAATTATATCTGACTGAAAAGATTCCTTAAATCCATATACAAGTCCTGTACTTATACCCAGGTCAACTACTTCTCCAAGGGCCCACATATAGCCAAGGTCTAATCCGGCCACAAGGCTAATTTCATCATTAAAATCATCAATAGGCAAGCCTGCATGAATTCCAAGCTTTAATCCTTCTTGAGCATGCAACCCCATTCCCAGAAATGCGAACGCAAGTACTAAAATCGTATTTTTCATTTATATTGACTTTTCATTATAACGCCAAAACTAGCACCTTCTTAAAAGTAGCTGTCATATTTGTTGCCAAACAGACCTATATGGTTGTGAAAAGCAAATAATATTCCTTATACACGTGCTATATTGTTGCTGTTTTATTAAATAACCGGTCAATAGCTATTAATCGTATAGTATATAGATAAGAAATACTAAAAAACACTTTTCATCTGATTTGTGCAGATTTTAAAAAAAATAGCATAATTTCATGGGCTCTAAATTTTAATTCAATTCCGGGAACTATTTTTAGGCTGCTAAATAACAAACAACTATGATAATAGGCATATTGAAGGAAACTCAAAAAGGCGAAAAACGTGTTTCAATATCTCCTCGTATAGCAAAACAACTAATTGATAAAGGGTTTGAATTAATTGTAGAAGACGATGCCGGGGAATATTCTTCTTTTAAGAATTCGGACTATAAAGAAGCAGGTGCGAGAATAGAAGAACGTGGAGTCGTTTTTAAAGAAGCTGATGTGCTTATTAAGATAAATCCTTTTAATGAGGATGATTTAAAATTGGTAGATAAGGGCCAGGTTTTAATTGGTCAGTTGTATCATAAATCCTTCCCTAAATTGATTCAGAAAATTGCAAAGCAAGGCGCATCTGCATTTTCAATGGATGCCATGCCCAGAATTTCCAGGGCACAGGATATGGATGTTCTTAGTTCACAAAGTAATTTGGCAGGTTACAAATCGGTTATTTTAGGGGCCTATGAAATGAAGAAAATATTTCCGTTAATGATGACTGCTGCCGGAACTATTAAACCCGCCAGGGTTTTAATATATGGGGTAGGGGTTGCCGGGTTACAGGCTATAGCAACGGCAAAACGCCTTGGAGCTATGGTGAAAGCCACGGATATTAGATTAGAAACCAAGGAGCAGGCTGAATCTTTAGGTGCAAAGTTCATTTTAGTTGAAGGAACTGATGGTCAATCTGAAGATGGTTATGCAAAAGAAGCTTCTGAAGATTATATCCAAAGACAAAAAGAGGCAGTTAACAAATCTCTTTTTAAAGCAGATTTAGTAATTACAACCGCAGGTATTCCTGGTAAAAAATCTCCAATATTAATTACCGAAGAACAGGTTTTACAAATGAAAAACGGTGCCGTGATTATAGATTTGGCTGCAGCCCAGGGTGGTAATTGTGAGATAAGCAAACTAAATAAGACAGTGATAAGAAATGGAGTAAAAGTGATTGGGACCAGTATAGCACCGGAAAGTGTATCTACCAATGCCAGCGATTTATATGCAAAAAACATGTACAATTTTATCATGCATCTTACACAGGACAACCAATTTAAATGGGACTTGGAAGAACAAATTACTGATGAAACTTTAATTGTTCATAACGGAGTAATAAGACAATGAAAAAGCAAATAAGATGAATGGATTGATACAATTTATTAGTGATAATCTCCAAATTATTTACA
>CBDUGN010000214.1:0-5123 GCA_965366915.1 uncultured Eudoraea sp.
TACGGAGTTTGCAACATCATGACCCTCTGCCCGTGTAGGCGTAAGTGAGGTAATCATTGTTTCCATCATTTGAGTGGCGATACTTACAGGAATCCTTGCTTTTTTGGCTCTTAGCACCAATTTCTTTTGGATAAGTGGAACTTCCTGGGCCGGAACTTCTACACCAAGGTCTCCCCGCGCAACCATAATCCCATCGCAATAGGAAACAATTTTATCAATATTTTTTACTGCTTCCGGTTTTTCAATCTTTGCAATGATTGGAATCTTATGTTTAGAATGTTCTCTGATTAAATTTTGAAGATCAATAAGGTCCTGACTAAATCTAACAAATGACAAAGCAATCCAATCCACATCAAGAGATATAGCGAAAATGGCATCTTCAATATCCTTTTCAGTAAGGGCAGGTAAGCTAATATTGGTGTTTGGAAGGTTTACTCCTTTCTTCGATTTCAATGGCCCTCCCTGAATTACTTTCGCCCTTACTTCATTGTCCTTATTGGTAGTAAGGACTTCGAACATCAGTTTTCCGTCATCAAGCAAAATACGTTCCCCTGGGTTTACGTCTTTTGGAAAGCTCGAGTAATTCATATATACTTTTTCGCCATTCCCTTCGAATGGATCACCTGTCACAAAGGTTATCTCATCATCTGGAGCTACAATAACTTCGCCCCCCATAACACCTACTCTTAATTTCGGGCCTTGCAAATCTGCTAAAATGGCCGTATAAATTCCCATTTCTTCATTAAGTGATCGAATCATTTCGACACGCTTGGAAACATCTTCATAATCGGCATGAGAAAAATTAATTCTAAAGACATCCACTCCAGATTCTATCATCTCCTTCAGGACCTCTCTTTTACTCGTTGCCGGCCCCAAAGTGGCTACAATTTTGGTCTTTTTTGTATTGGGCATACTTCTATATAATTAAGTTTTGCTTGGATTTTAATTTATCAGTTTCAATCTGGTATGCAGTAATTATCTTGGGTATTTCAAGAATAGAATCAAGCATACCACTATCCGCTTCATCTTCTTCCTGTTCAACTTTTAATAAATAATCAACATCTCTGTATTCAGGTAATACGTGATAAACAGTAGAAGATGTTTCATTGCTAAAAAGATCATGAACTTCCAAATATTCTTCTTTAACACTCGTATTAACGATTAAAGTCCAATACCTTTCATTAAGTTTATCTTTCCATTCATAAATGGGAAAGGAGGTTTCATTAGATATATCGAGATCTGTCTTAGACCTTTTTAAATTTATTTTAAGGGCCCTGTTCAATGCATAGGCTAAAGCATAATCTTCCAAACCACTATGCAAAGCAATGAGCACATAATCTTCTTCACAAAAATCATCAGAAAATTTATGCAATGTGATCATTTCTTTGTGCAAAATGTAAATATAAGATTATTATATCTGTATCCTTCCCATTTTGTCCTGAAGCGCAAAAAATGCTCTTTTAGACGCTTTTTCTTCAGCTTTCTTTTTTGAAGTAGCCCTTGCCTTGGCCATTACTCTTTCATCTATTGAAAGTTTAACCGCAAAGTGCTTTAAAGGATCCTTACCTGTATCTTCATATACCTTGTATTTGAATTCCTTTTTTTGCTTTTGGCACCATTCAATTACAAGACTTTTATAGCTTATAACCTTTCCTTCCAGCTGTTCAATGTCTACGTATGGTTCTATTACCCTATCATTAATAAACTTCTCGCAATATTTATAACCCCTGTCTAAATAAATTGCCCCTACAAGGGCTTCAAAAACATTTCCATGAATATTATCTCCAAAATGTGATTTGGGTATTCTACTTTCTACATAGGATATCAGATTCAAATCCTTCCCTAATTCATTTAAATGTTTTCTACTTACTATTTTAGAGCGCATTTTAGTTAAGTATCCTTCATCCCCGTTAGGAACTTCATTATATAAGTGTCTCGAAATAATAGTCCCTAACATTGAATCTCCAAGAAATTCAAGTCTCTCATAATTCAATGGCAGTCCATTTTTATCCTTTTTGTTAGCAGATCTGTGAAGGAAGGCCTTTTTATATATACTTAATTTTTTGGGTTTAAACCCTAAAATATTTGAAATCCCTAAAAAAAAATCCCCATCCTCTTTAGGATGGGAATTGAATATATTTGAAGGAAAATTCATCTTGCTTTTTAGCTAAATTTCTTGAAAACCACACATGCATTATGTCCTCCAAAACCAAAAGTGTTACTCATAGCTACCTTAACCTCCCTTTCCTGTGCTTTATTGAGCGTTAAATTTAGCTTTGGATCTATATTTTCGTCTACAACAGAATGATTTATCGTTGGTGGCACCAAGCTATATTTCATTGCCAAAATAGAGGCAATAGCCTCAATGGCCCCAGCAGCACCCAATAAATGTCCTGTCATTGATTTTGTAGAATTAATATTTATGTTAGGAGCATGATCCCCAAAAACCTGACTGATTGCTTTTAATTCGGCAACATCACCCAAAGGGGTAGCTGTACCATGTGTATTAATAGCATCAACATCCTCAGGTTTAAGATTCGCATCGTTTAAACAATTTTCCATTACCCTAACAACACCAATACCTTCAGGATGTGGCGCAGTCATGTGATACGCATCACTCGATAGACCGCCACCGACTAATTCTGCGTATATTTTGGCTCCCCGTGCTTTTGCATGTTCCAATTCTTCCAGAATTAGTGCTCCGGCACCTTCGCCGAGTACAAAGCCGTCTCTGGTAGCATCAAAGGGCCTCGATGCTGTTTCCGGGCTATCGTTACGGGTAGATAACGCATGCATAGCATTAAAACCTCCCATCCCTGCAATGGTAACTGCTGCCTCACTTCCTCCGGAGACGACCAGATCACAATAACCCAATCTGATATAGTTTAGCGCATCAATCATAGCATTGGCAGAAGAGGCACAAGCAGAAACTGTTGTATAATTAGGCCCCATAAAACCATGCTTAATTGAGATATTACCAGGAGCAATATCTGCAATCATTTTAGGAATGAAAAAAGGATTGAATCTTGGCGTTCCGTCACCAGCTGCGAAGTTTAACACCTCATTTTGAAAAGTTTCCAGGCCGCCAATTCCCGCACCCCAGATAACACCTACTCTAAATTTATCTATCTTCTCCAGATCTAAACCAGAATCCTTAATGGCTTCATCTGAAGAAATCAAGGCATATTGAGTAAATTTATCTAATTTTCGCGCTTCTTTTCTGTCAAAGTAGTTCTGTGAATCATAATTTTTTAACTCGCAGGCAAATTTAGTTTTGAATTTTTCTGTATCGTAATAGGTGATAGGCGCAGATCCACTTTTGCCTTCCTTTAACCCTTTCCAATACTCCTCAATGTTATTACCAATAGGTGTTAAGGCACCAAGTCCAGTAACCACAACTCTTTTTAATTGCATTTAACCAATTTTTAAATTGATGTCTAACCCAAGTGTAAATTAAAAAAAATTATCCATGCAGCACGATTACCACATGGATAATTATAAAACTTTATCAAGAAATCATAAATTTATTTGGCTTCTTCTATATAACTAATAGCTTGGCCAACTGTTGCGATATTTTCTGCTTGATCGTCAGGGATTTGAATATCAAATTCCTTTTCAAATTCCATTATCAACTCAACAGTATCCAATGAATCTGCCCCTAAGTCGTTGGTAAAGCTAGCTTCGGCTACAACTTCGTTTTCATCAACTCCTAATTTATCAACGATGATAGCTTTTACTCTTGATGCAATGTCTGACATAATAATTTTGGTTTTATAAATTTAAATCGTTGGCAAAAATAAAAAACTTATGATGTAATAACACTATTTGTCGTAAAAATGTATCGTAATTTAAGAAATTTAAACTCAAGAATATTAGTTTAGACACAAATTTTCTGCCTGGGAATAGCTAAGATCTATATATTAGGCGATTTTTTTCTGATTTTTTTTTGACATATTCCCGGTAGTCATAAATCTAATCTTTAATAAACTTAGGACTTAATTTCAAAAAGAATATTTTTGCCTAAATGAAACGAATAGTTCTTTTTGCTTCAGGCTCCGGTACTAATGTTGAAAACATTATCCATTACTTTTCTGACAATAATCAAGTTGAAATAGTCGCTGTCTTAACAAACAGAAAAGACGCTAAAGTTTTAGAGCGGTGTGCCCGACTTAATATTAGTGCTTTGTATTTTAACAGGCACGCCTTTATAGAATCTGATTTAATTTCTGATTTTTTAAATAATCTTAATATCGATTTAATAGTACTCGCGGGATTTCTATGGCGCATCCCAAAAAGGTTAATTGATTATTTTCCGGATAGGATCATAAATATTCATCCTGCCCTGCTCCCTAAGTATGGAGGTAAAGGGATGTATGGAATGAAGGTTCACGAAGCAGTAAAGGAGAGTTTGGACCCCGAAACAGGAATTACCATTCATTATGTTAATGAGGATTATGATGAGGGGGCAATTATCACCCAGGTACGAAGCTCAATAGATGCCTCAGATACCCCGGAAGATATAGCCCAAAAAGTGCATGAACTTGAATATGAACATTTCCCCAGGGTAATTGAAAAACTGTTATTTAAGGGGTAATGGCTAAAAAGAATAAATTTTATGTGGTTTGGAAAGGCAAGAGGCCTGGTATTTATGAAAGTTGGGATGATTGCAAAGCTGCAATATCTGGTGCTAAAGGGGCCCAGTATATGTCTTTTCTCAATTTTGAAATGGCCAAAAAAGCTTATAACAGTAATTACGAAGCGTACAAAGGCAAAAAGAAAAACAACCCTCAGCTTTCCCCTCAGGATCTTTTAAAAATTGGAGAGCCAAATTATCATTCCATTTCTGTAGATGCAGCATCCAGTGGGAATCCGGGAATAATGGAATACCAGGGGGTAGATACTAAAACCGGTAAAAGACTATTTAAGCAAGGGCCGTTTATTGAAGGCACCAATAATATCGGTGAGTTTCTTGCGATAGTTCATGGACTGGCCTATTTGAAGAAAAAAAATAGCGATCGAATTATTTATTCAGATTCAAGAACAGCCATTAGTTGGGTGAGAAAAAAAAACTGTAATACCAAGCTTTTGGAGAACAATAAAAACAAACCTTTATTTGATCTCAT
>CBDUGN010000215.1:0-5105 GCA_965366915.1 uncultured Eudoraea sp.
CAATTTTTTGCCTTGTTTAACCAATTCCTTAACCACATAGAGTTGCTTTTCATAATAATCCTTTTTATAAAGAGGCATTTTGGCCCAGTCTTCCGGTTTTTTTATGGTATCGATTGCCGGAAACAACGCTTCATACTGGATTTTAATGAAATCCATGTCAATTGCTTTAAAATATTCCAGATGCCTGGCAACTGCGGCATCACCCCATTGATACCCTTCGCCAAAATGAACAAAAAAACCACTTGGAATATAGTCCTGCTTTCCGGATGATGTCAATAGGTTTAAAACTGCTTCTCGCTTGTTGAATGTTGGCTTTGTATCACAGGAGACAAGGCTGAAAGTACCCATGCCAGCAGCATATGTGCCTGCGGAGATTAGCCCTATAGATTTTAGAAATTCCCTTCTCTTAATTGTTGTTAGGTCCATAAGTCGGAATATTTATATGAATCAGCTATTTTTTGGACTCAAGGAAAGATAATCATAATTCATTTGTCCTTTTTTCAGAATGTCTGAAATGAGGAATTGAATGTCGGATTCCAACATAATATCCCATAGGTTTCGTCTTAGTTGTAATAGTTACAAAGACGCTATTTAAAATTCAGAAAGTTGGAATAATACTTTTTAAGCACAGTTGTGTACAACTATATTTACTGAGTCGATTATTCAAATAAATATAGTCTAAAAAGATTAAAATTCTAAATTCGATGAAGTAATATGGACTTTTTTAGTAATATGGATTCAGCATTAAAAAGTAAACCAATGCTGAGATCAACTTTTTCGATTACATTATAAAATAAAACGTTTAACCATTTTAGAATCATGCTTTAAAAAAACCTCACCTTCAACAAGGTCAATAGCATAATTTGGCTTCCTGTTTTTTCCAAGAGGAATACTACTCTCGCTTTCGCCTGTATCTTTATTTATTTTTAAAAGTTCAATTCCATTTTCACTTTTGGTAAGTACCATGCAATAATTTCTGGCCTCTTTTGTGGCCTTAAATCTTTTATTGGCTGCATTAAAAGCCAATCCGGCCGCACTTCCTGCAGATCTGCCCATTTCGTTGTAGGCAGCTCCCAATTCTGCAAATGTCTGCCCTTCAACAGTGTCCATACCATATTGGGCACCTGCTTCCTGTAATACTCCTGAAGTCATAGTACTCACTGCAGAGACATAACCGGCATAAATGGTTCCTGCAAACAGTAAAGCCCTTTTCCATCCTTCTTCTCTTGGTGAAGCATAATATTTTTGAAACAAAAGAGCACCATTATAATCGTACATGGCAAAATTTTGATCAGAACTTAGCAGGATACCTTTCTCCCTTAACTCTAAAGTGTTTGGCGATTCATTTTCATTAAACTTAACTGGTTCCGTGGCTGCCATATCAATAGTTCCACTATCAAGATTAACACTTGCCACAGCTCCCGATTTATAATCATAGGTGTATAAATGGTTCCCATTTTGGTTTACCAGTTTATAGTGGGTTTTAAGATCTTTATCCCATAAAAGATCCCCTGTTTCTGTATTCACAATATTCATTTCCTCTGCTGTAGCATATAGTATTCCATGCTTTGTGGTAAGGGTATAGCCCACATGACCTTTTACCTTGATTGTTTTATCAAATGTAAAGAGTCCGTTCTTTGTATCAAGGTAATTCAAAAAGTGTTTGTCATTTCTGGTTGTGATTACCAGCAATCCCTCTTGAGTAGGAGTATAATCATAAATTCCACCTTTTATTGTTATTCCCCTTCCTTTTTTACCCCAAAGACCTTTGCCATCCTCCATGGAGAATAGATTTACCCGGGAATTTTGGCCTCCCTGGGGCAGAACCAATAAATCATCATTTATCCAGGTTGTAAGTCCCAGTTGCCCTTTTACCTCTACCGGATCAGTCCAAATCATTTCCCCGTTTGAAATATCATACGCTCTATAAGCAGATGTGAAAGTTACAATGGTATTACCATTGGAGGACATTGACTGATTTTCATTTCTTTGTTCGGAGCCTATGATGAAATATTTTCTGGAAGGATGCATATTAAAATCGAGCTTTATTTCCATGGTTTCAGAGGCTGCCTCGGCTACATTTTTTAGAAGATTACCAAAAGCGCCCATATTGCTAATTTGTTTCGCCTCGCTTGAATTATCAACGCTCCAGATAACATCTCCCGTTTTGGATTTAATCTTGACATTTTTAAGCAATGTTATACCCAATAATTCTTCTTCATTCAGCTCAACTAGATCTATCAATTTCCCAAAACTACCTTCTTTACTCCAGAGTACTTTGCCCGAAGAAATGTCTATTGAGAGGGCCATATCTTCACCCGATACAGATTTCCCTGCTACAACTATGGCATTCGATTGATAAAGGACAAAATGTTGTTTCACATTTTTAATTCCGTGCTCAAAAGAGTTGAATACCTTACTGCCATCAAAAAGATTTACAATAAAAAACCCTTTTTCTGTTTCAATTTTAGCAAAAGGCGAATTCTCCAATTCCGTAAATAAATCTTCACTCAATCGTGAAAAAGTTAAATCGCTCCAGATTACTTCCCCAGTGCTATTGTCAATACCATATAAGCCTGAATTGGTATGTACAATATAATTTCCCAGAGCACTGACAGTCTGCCAGTTTATCTCATTATCAAATGAAGAAGTCCATGTTTCTTCTGACTGGGCAAATAATGAAAGAGTAGTGAAAACGAATGAGTATAAGATAATTTTTTTAAGCATTTTATGGATATTAAAATTGATGATTTGGGTTGATTTGATTCGTGAAATAAAAACGTTACGATATACAATTTATTGTTAGCCAAAGTGTTGAGTTTTAATGATAAAAAAAAGGGAAGCAAAGTGCTAGGCACTTTATCTTCCCCTGGTAATCTGTAATCTTTTATTCTCCCCGATATAGTTCAGAAACTAAAGATTAATAAATTTGAACTTTATGCTTTGGGTTTTATATTCTGGTTTACCCTAAAGAAATTGTTGGGATCATAGGCTTTTTTTATTTCGGTCAAACGATCGTAATTATGCTTATAACTGGCCTGAACCCTTTCCTGGCCCTCATCCATCATGAAGTTGGAATATGCCCCTCCTGAAGAATACGGATGTAAGGCTTCCCAATAGTCCTTACACCATTGTGTTATTTTCTCAGCGTTTTCGGGATCAGGATCCACCCCTACTATGACCCCGGCATATTTTGCATCTCTATAAGCCCATGGAGTATCTTCTTTTCCAACCCTGCTGGCCGCCCCGCTTAAGGGATACATGTGCATTTGAGATAATGGCGTGGGGATAGAAGATCCAAATTTTAAATGCGCCGCCCTTGCCTCTGCTCCTATTTCATCAAAGAAATCTGCCCTCCAATACCATTGTAATCCAGGGGGCATCAATCCATCAAAAAGTGTTTGTATAGAGGGATAAGGCATTTCTCCTACATGTTCAAATACAGGTTCTTTATCCCTGACCTCCTGAAATAATTTGTCAAAATCTCCGACATCGCCTGTATAACACCAAACAATGCCACAAAACATTTTATTGTGCAAAACATCCGGAAATGGGGGGCCAGGAATAATCATGGTCGCAATAAAACCATTCAAATCATCCGGTGCGTTTAAAATAAAGTCGTGATACCAGGCCATTATTTCTTCTGTTTTTTCTATAGGCCATAAGGTGGGGCCGCCAATAACACTTTTTACAGGGTGCGCCTGGAATTTAAAGGAAGTTACAATGCCAAAATTTCCTCCTCCTCCTCGTATCGCCCAGAAAAGATCTTCATTCTGATCCTTATTAACAGTTACAAATGATCCATCTGCCAAAACCATGTCGGCCTCCAAAAGATTATCAATTGTCAGGCCGTATTTTCTGGAAAGATGCCCTACTCCACCTCCAAGTGTTAATCCTCCTACTCCTGTAGTTGAAATTATTCCTGCGGGAACTGCCAATCCGAATGGGTGAGTTGCATGGTCTACCTCACCCCAAACATTACCACCTCCAACACGTACTGTTTGATCGGCGACATTTACTCTTACATTCTTTAGCCCTGATAAATCAATGACCAACCCGTCTTCGCAGAGTCCAAGGCCGCCGCCATTATGACCTCCGCCCCTTATTGCGACCAGCAGATTATTTTCCCTGCCAAAATTTACACAGGCAATTACATCTGCAACATCCACGCAGCACACAATCATTCCGGGACGTTTGTCAATCATCCCATTGTAAACCTTACGGACTTCATCGTATTCTGAGTCTGAAGATTGTATTATTTTACCTCTAAGTTGAGATCTGAAATCTTCTATTGAAGAACTGTTTAAATCATTTATTGTTGGTTTTTTTTTCGCTGTTTCAGCCATTGTTTTAGTTATTTATTGATTGTTAGAAATTAATTTGAAAGAATCATTCCCTTTCATGGGTAGTTGCTTTATCTGGTCCGCTATAAAAAGTTAGGAAACCATTACCTGCTCTTAAAATTCAATAGTATGCCGCTTATTTGCTTTAATACATTGCGGCACTCCTTAAGGCGGTAACATTCCGGTATTTACATTAGGATTGTTCATATGATCTTGTACGGCATTATATAATACCATTGAAATGCATTTGTCTGTTCCTAATCTTTGAAAAAGGATTGTTGTCATATTAATCGTTTTGGTTATATCATAAAATTAAACAGTCCAAAACGGATGGACATTGACATTTAATCCAAAAAATTACAATTTTGATTCAACCTGATCTTCGCGGAAGAAATTTTTAACTTTGATACATCTGGGCATATTTTGAAGGAAGTATCCCAAACTTCTCTAAAAAAGATTTTGAAAAATAGGCAGCACTATTATACCCGCTCTGGAAGGCTATTTCGGAAATATTACCCTGTTGGTCGTGGATTAGCTCCAAAGCTCTATGCAACCTGTATTCTCGGATGAACGTTATAGGTGATTTCCCGGTAAGCTTCTTAATTTTCCTATATAATTGAGATTTGCTATGTCCAAGTTCTTTGCTAAGGGTGAGTATATTAAAATTTGACTTGTTCCAATTACATTCACAAAACTCTACCAACTGAGTAAGGAATAACACTTCTTTAGGAGTCAAGGTTCTTATTAATTCATCGTCAATGA
>CBDUGN010000216.1:0-5064 GCA_965366915.1 uncultured Eudoraea sp.
AATTAATTTTAGCATGAGAAAACAATTTGGTGCACGCGCTTCGAAAGCCGATATTGAAAACTATGCAACTTCCAAACATTGGAGCGGGGCTAAATTTGAAAACCTGGAGGTCACTAAAATGGACATCAATTTTCAAACCTTGCCCAGCTTACTCTACAAACAGTTTTGCGAAAAAGAGGGGAGGGAACCTCTTCGCAAATTAGCTGTAGCTCCCTTCGATAAGCGCGCTTTCTTAAGTGCTTCGGAGAAAACAAAGTTTATCTGGTATGGCCATTCGACAATACTGTTGAGAATGAATGGCCTTACCTTATTTATTGATCCAATGCTGGGCCCAAATGCGGCACCTATTGCACCTTTTCCTGTAAAACGCTTTAGCGATAACACCCTTGAACTCATAGATGATTTCCCTGAAATTGATCTGCTTCTAATGTCCCATGACCATTATGACCATTTAGATTTGGCGAGTATCCAAAGACTTAAACCGAAGGTAAAACACTATTTTGTGGCCCTGGGTGTTGCCCGTCATTTGATAAAATGGGGTATTCCCCAAAAAGATATCACAGAATTTGACTGGTGGGCCAACCAAAGTTTTAAGGACATAGAAATTACCTTTACCCCAACCAGGCATTTTTCAGGAAGGGGCCTTACGGACAGGGCCAAATCGCTCTGGGGAGGGTGGGCCTTTAAAACAGCAAATGAAAACATCTGGTTTAGCGGGGATAGCGGTTATGGCACTCATTTTAAAACTATTGGAGAACAATTAGGTCCGTTTGACTTTGCTTTTATGGAATGCGGGCAATACAATGAAAACTGGCACCAGATTCATATGTATCCGGAGGAGAGCGTCCGGGCTGCCCTGGAAAGCAGGGTTGCCAAATCTATGCCTGTACATTGGGCCGGATTTCCTTTGGCGCAACACTCCTGGAAAGACCCCATCGATCGGTTCGTCAATGAAGCCTCGAAACAAAATATTCAAATTAGTCATCCTGTAATAGGCGGTTTGCATTCCTGTCAGGAAGACCTTAGGCAGCGATGGTGGGATGAATTGGTGTAAGCGTAGGTTTTTAAGATCGTATTTGCTTTTTTTATTGAGGCTTCAAATTAGTTTATAATTAAGTGTAAACTGAGCAATATCATTTCGAATTAATCGCGCTGTTGGTATATTCCGCAAAATCAACTGAGATGGTTGGTAGGTTTTGTTTCTTCCTCACAATATTGGTAATACTTTTTAACCTTTCATCCGTATTGGCACAGGAAGTGGGTGTAAAATTAGGGCTTAGTGTTTCTGATATTGCATTCGCTGATAAAGGACAAACCCCCTATCTGGGTTATGAAATCAATTCTTTAGAACATAGAAAACCAATGCTGACCTATCAGGTAGGTGTTTATGCCTCTTTTAGAATTTCTGACCAATTTGACTTTCAACCGGAGTTGCTCTATGTTACACAGGGGCTCGATTACAGCACCAAATACCTTTACGATGATGTAAAATTCAAGCTCAAAACAAGTTATTTACAGCTGCCTTTATTATTCAAATATAGAACCGCAGTAAAAAAGGACAAATATTCCGGTATACTTCTGGGGCCATATGCCGCTTTAAAGCTAAATGCCAAACGCATTACCAGGATTGAAGGGGTAACTGATAAAATGGATATGTCTAATGTGAAAAATTCAGATTTTGGTGTAATTGGCGGTTATGCGTTTGATTTTAATATGCTATCCAGAAAGATGTTGATAGACTTCCGAGCAAGTTATAGCCTGGTAAATATGATGGACAAAATTGAGGGTAACCTGCCCCTATATATGGGATCGAATAAAGACTATGCAAGAAACATTAGTATAGCGCTTACCGTGCAATACAATCTAATAGATTCAGGAACCAAAACTCCTAAAACCGATGAAGAATAGTGTCCTTTTTTTACTGTTGGGACTTCTGATTATTAGTTCTGAAAGTTGCGAAAAATCTGAAGATACAACAACTATTGATACAGAATCTGAGATTCTAAAAGAGATGAATGCCAGGGGAATCCCATCTGTTGTGGCCTGTGTTGTAAAGGACAATGAAATTGCCTGGGAAGCCAGCTTAGGAAACGCAGATGTTGCAGCTTCCAAACCGGCAACCCGTGAAACTTTATATACCATTATGTCTATTGGAAAACTTTTCCTCGCCACAGCGGTGATGCAATTATGGGAACAGGACTTAATAGATCTTGATGCGGATATAAACCAATATCTTTCTTTTGAAGTACGCAATCCCAACTTTCCAGATAAGAAGATCACCCCAAAGATGTTATTAACCCATACCTCCGGTTTGGCATGGCCGGAAGATGCAGATGAAATCCCGGATTTTCATCATTTTTACTATATAAATGAGGACCCTCCGTTAATTAAAGACTGGCTTCCGGAGTATATTCTGCCGACCGGTACCCAATACCGAACCACAGTTTGGAAAAATTTTTCTCCAGGTGAACAAGAGTTATACACCAACATTGGCGCTTCTCTGCTGGGCCTCATTGTTGAAGAAATAAGCCAGCAGGATTATCGGGATTATTGTATGGAAAATATTCTGGAACCTCTGGAAATGCAGAATTCTGGCTTCAGGCTACAAAACCTGACCGAAGAACTTTTGGTTACTCCGTATTACGATAACAACCAACCCTTTGGGTATTATACTTCCAGGCATTATCCCGCGGGCTTTTTAAGTTCCAATATTGAGGATTTTTCACATTTCATGATAGCAATTTTAAATAAAGGAAGCTACAACAACAATAGAATCCTGAATCCTGAGAGCATTGACAAAATGATGGAGTTACAAAACCCTTCTTCGGGTACCTCATTCCTCTGGGTGAATTGCATTGGCGATTGCATAGGACATTTGGGTGGAGGAACCGGTTTTAGTACATGGGCAGAATGGCATATGGCCAGTGGGTCGGGTTTATTTATATTTTCAAATAAGGTAAATGAATCCATTTCTCCGGGAGGAAGTATTTATGAATTGGTACGTAACCAGAGTAAGAAATATTAAGCAAAATTATATTTATAAAAGTCTGTTTATTTGACTAAATCCTTTATGTTGTGATTCCAAAAAGCTAATATTGCTTTCAATTCTAACCCGCATGGAATCTAAAAGGAATATACCTCTGATAATCGGCGCTTTTTTTGCAATCTATGTTATTTGGGGGTCTACCTATTTGCTTAACAAAATTGCAGTAGCAGAATTACCGCCCTTTATGCTGGCGGGAGTGCGTTTTACGGTAGCCGGACTACTTATTTTTGGAATTGCCGCCCTAATGGGTAAGAGCCTTCGTATTACTAAAAAGCAACTCCGAAATACAATCCTTGTGGGTTTTCTTTTCCTTAGTTTTGGGAATGGGGTAGTGGTATGGGCCCTGAAATATGTAGATAGTAATTTTGCGGCTTTGGAGATCTCTTCACAGCCCCTTATAGTTTTACTGATGATGTGGCTCCTGCAGGGGAAGAAGATACAGGCCAGCTCCTTAATCGGCATTTTTCTGGGAATCATAGGTATGTATTTGCTTATTAACCAAAAAGCTGTCCTGGAGCAGGAAAACGCTTTGTTGGGAATAGGTATGATCTTTTCTGCTATGCTGGCCTGGGCCTATGGCAGCCTTTTTGTGGCCGGTGCCGATTTCCCAAAGAATTTTTTTGTGAATACAGGCTACCAGATGTTTACCGGAGGCATTATGCTGGGTCTTATGAGTCTGGGTTTCGGTGAAAACTGGAGTTTGCCCACTACCTGGAGTGCAAAAACCAACTGGTCTATGCTTTTATTAATCATTTTTGGCAGTATTGTAGCTTTTACTTCCTTTAATTACCTCTTAAAAAATGTTTCCCCGGAAAAGGTGGCCACCAATACCTATGTAAACCCAATTGTAGCCATGTTCCTGGGGAGTTACTTTTTAAATGAACCCATCACCCTGCAATCCATAATTGCGGCCATGGTTTTGCTTACCGGGGTGTACTTTATAAATACCAGGAAAAAAATAATGCTGTTATCAAGATTTAGAAAATAACGCATCATGTGATTTAAATTCTTAGGAATAATAAAAAACAAATACTAAATTGACTTCCAGTTTTTTAAAGAAACCCAACAGCATGTCTGAACAACACGATGAAATAAGCTCTGCTGATATAATGTATATTCTCGAAAACCCCTGGGAAAAATTGGAGTGGGAGTGGAAACTTGCGAATGATAGTGAACGCCAGGAAACGCTGGAATATATTAAGGATCTCCTTAAATTGGCGCATCAGGGCGGGTATACCAAAATCTGGAAAACCCCGGACGGTAAACCACTGGCCATTGTTGGTGGCTATAAAGTTGAAGATAAGAAATATGCAACCTTCTTTGTATCAAGTAAACATATGGAAACATATGGAATACAGATAAGTTTTGACATGCGACAAATAGCCAAAGAACTAGCTGTGCAATTTAAGGGGTGTAGTATTAGCCAGTATGCCGATGCGGACGATACCGATCGAATAACCTGGTATAAGTTTCTGGGTTACAAACACAATCCGGAAAAAGATATCGGTAATGAACTTTATTTCGAATATGCTTCTACTAACGAATAAGTTCCGGTATAGAATCTGGTTCCTTCATACAAAAAACCCGCTTTTAAGAATATCCACGCATAAATTGAAAAAAATATACTATCTTTTTATCGAAAATGAATTCAACAACTAACTAAACTATCAAAATTATGAGCCACGGAAATAAACCAAAAAAAATCACCATTACTGTATCTGCAACGACTGCTACACCGCATCCACCTGGTCTTTCGGATGGGACATTAACACTTCCTATTGGCGGAACTGGGGACAAGGAATTCACTACTGGGGTTGTGAGCGGACAAACAGTGCAATTTGTAGGAGCTGAAAATCTCACCCTAACTAAAATTACCGAAGATGTCGATTTATTTAGTACCAATCCTACACCAGCAAATAATTTTACCGGAATAGTAGGAACATTACCTAAAGAAGAGACAAAAGAGTCTACCCTTTTTTATACTGTGGCAGGGCATCCAGATAAAACCTATCAGCAGG
>CBDUGN010000217.1:0-5038 GCA_965366915.1 uncultured Eudoraea sp.
TTCATCTCGCCAGCAATTCCAAACATCCACAGGATCTTTGTTATTGACTGCGTGTACAAAAGAATTTCGTTCTACAGTGTTTAAATAAACTTGATGCTATTTAAGCCATCGCTTCATCTCGCCGTCAGTTTCAAACATCCACCGGATGTTTTCAAATGCCGCGTATGTAAAAGGAAATTCTGCCGGCAAGTCCATCCTTTCATCTCGCCAGCAATTCCAAATAGCCACAGGATCTTTGCAATTGACTGCGCATGGCTAAACTGTTTGGTCGGGAGTTGTACGCCGGTGAAGGTTCTATCAAAATACTGGATAACAATTTGTAAGCCTAACTCTCAGACCAGGATTTACCACCGTACTTGTTTATTGGAATACATCCCTCATAAGTTCCCGGAATAGGATCATGGGCCAATGCCTGGGTAGCCCCTACCTCAGAGGTGAAATAGCCTAATAAGGTCATGCTTCGCATAATTTGAAAAAAAGACTCAGAGCTTCCTTGCCCGACCTTACCGGATAGATCTTTTAGGACCTCGATTCTTTTATCATTGCTCAAATCTGAAAATCCAGTCTCTTGAAGTTCTTTCAAGCCATTTCTAACTGTCTTTTGTTCTCTCGGATCGAAATACCCGTCCAACATTTCGTCGATAAAGCGATGTACTAATGCGTCGGATGCTCCAGGTGTTTCAGTACGCGGAATGAGAATATCAACAATTATTTCTGTTAACATTGCCTCATCCCTGGTCATGAATTTTGGCAACCAGTCAAGTTCCTTTGGCGCTTCACAGCCACTAAGTACGCCTGTCCATATTGAAGTAGTCAACACCCCTCCCAGCAATATCGAAGTCCTTTCTAAGGCCTTTCTTCTATTAATTTTATCTGAGCTCATAGATTTCCTTTTTTAAGTTGATCTACAGCATAGTCACAAGCTCTAGCCGTTAGAGCCATGTAAGTTAGTGAAGGATTCCCCCAACCATTAGAGTTCATACATGAGCCATCTGTCACAAAAATGTTCGGGATATCATGTACTTGATTCCATTTATTGAGCACAGAGGTCTTTGGGTCTTCACCCATTCTTGCCGTGCCCATTTCGTGTATGCTCAAACCTGGCTCACTTGGATCGTCATAAGTATGGATATCTTTGAATCCGGATGCATCGAGCATTTCTGCACTGGAAGTCATCATTTCCTTTCGCATGGCTGATTCATTTTCACCAAATTCCATGTCAGTTACCAACATAGGTTGTCCCCAGGGATCCTTCTTGTTGTGGTCCAAATATATTCTGTTCTTATGATGGGGTAAACATTCGCCAAAGGCCAGAAATGTAAACGTCCAGGGGCCGGGTTTAGTTAAACTATTCTTCCATTCAGCTCCAAAATCATTGCTTCCATAGCCTCTATCCCATCCCTCACGACCTGACCAGCCATAGGTACTGAATCCTCGTAGATAGTCTTTCCTTTTCGTCTTAGCATCAAGGTTTTGAAATCTAGGGACCAACACATCTACGGGACGCCTGCCTTTGTGATATTGATCCTCAAAACCGTTATAAGTACCATATGCACCCACCTGGAAATGATTGTCCATTAGGTTATGTCCCAACTCTCCACTCGAGTTCGCCAAACCATCCGGGAAACTATTGGCAACTGAATTGAGCAGAATACTGGTACTGCCAAGCGTCGATGCACACAGAAAGATGATTTTAGCATTGTACTCGATAGTTTCTTTTGTCTCGGTATCCACTATTTGTACCCCGGAGGCTTGTTTGGTATGCTTGTCATACAGGATGGTGTGCACAATCGAATTTGGTCGCAATGTCATATTGCCTGTCTTTTCAGCAGCAATTAGTGTGACCGAATTACTGCTAAAATATGCACCAAACGGACAACCTCTCCGGCATTTGTTACGTGCCATACACTTGCCACGACCACCATGAGGTCTGGTGAGGTTGACAGTCCGCCCAATCGTCAATTTACGGTTTGTGAAATGTTCATCAATTTTGCCTGCTACATGCTTTTCCAAACAGTTCATTTCCCATGGCGGTAGAAACTTCCCATCGGGTACCTGAGGTAATCCATCACTTGATCCACTCACACCAATGTATGACTCAACATAGTCGTACCAGGGCTCGATATCCCTGTATCTGATTGGCCAATCCAAACCAACGCCATCACGGGCGTTAGCACCAAATTCTAAATCTCCTCTTCGATAAGCCCATCGCCCCCAGATGAGTGACCGTCCGCCAACTTGATATCCTCTGGTCCAAAGAAAAGGTTTCTTTTGCTCATATGGATTTTCATTGTCTTTGACAAAGAAATGTTTCGTTGATTGATCGACAGCATATGATGACCTACTTTGAACAGGGTAAATTTCTCGGCGTTCCTTAGGCGTCAATCGGTTGCCATAGGGTTGTTCCCAGGGGTTTAGATTCATTGTAGGGTAATCCTTAAGATGCTTTACCATTCTTCCCCTTTCCAGCACCAATGTCTTCAAGCCCTTTTCCGAAAGCTCCTTTGCCGCCCAACCACCACTTATACCAGTCCCTACAACGATAGCATCGTAGGTATGTTGTTGCTTTGATTTGGCATTTAGGTTCATTAGTAAAAAATTAGGTGTTCAGGTAAAACTAGGAATAAAAAGAGGGAATAAAAATTTTACCGGGCATTGAATAGGATAGTAAACTTAGTCAGTTAATCTCATTCCACACACTCACCTTTGCCAAGGCTTCGGTGTGCTGCGCATTGCCTTTCCTCCTCATTCCAGAACTCTTTGAGCTTGTGCCTCTGCTAAAGCTTCTGCGACACGCGGTCGGAGGACAAGTTTGTCGTTGCTTAATTAGCTTCGATGTCTATTTTGATGTTAAGTCAAATAAATTCCTATAATTATTGGTTAACCCTGGCAAAGAATTTTCTTCTGATTGCCCTGGGGGTATTATCAAAATAATCCTCCCGCCAGTTCCCGGTACTCAATGGCCTGGGCGGGTCATCCGGTTTCCGCCAGGCAAGTGATTCCCTGAAGGCGTGATGCGTATGTAACCGCATAAACTCACCCAAATAGATGTCCGCGACACGCGTGTTACCTTTTACGACCAACATATTTTCATCATTCTTTATGGTAGAAGCACTACTAAAATTTGCAGAACCCCCAACTACAATGGGTTCGTCAGATAGAGGATCTATAAGCATAAACTTATTATGTATGTAGCGTACATGAAAATTAAGACTGGTAAGCCTTTCCTTTAACCAACCATCAATTTTATGGGTTCTTACAAAGTTGCCTACCGCAAAAACATTCTCTTTTTTGTTTCGTAGCGCCTGCATTTTATTCACTTCGGCAATCTTATCCTGCGGGTCCCTGAATCCCCTCGTAAGCTTGTCAAGCAAAGCCACCCTAAACGGTGCCTGCCCATGTTCATAGACTTCTTTAAAAACATCATTCATCCCAAAGGCAAAGGTCATAAACAGCCCTTCCTGCGCATTTTGGGCCAAATTGGCATACCAGTTCAGCGCATCAAGATTTTTTCTTGGACTAAATAAAATATGGGTACCGCTGATGAGATTACCTACCGGAAGCGGTGATATGGCTTCTACCCTTTGTTTCAGGACACTGCTCTTTTCCGGTTTCTCTATCAGTGCATCCCAATACAATTTAAACTGTTGGGCAGTAGTTTCATCTTCTACCAAATGGGCCACATTAGAATGACCGTAAATTCCACCCTCTGAAAAATTGGTGCCCCCCGTCCAGACCGATTTAGGAACACCGTTGGAGACCTTGATGATAAACTTGTTATGTGAGATATATGATTTAGGTGTGGTCCGTTCAAATTTAAACGCGTAGTTGTCTAACCCAAAAGCAACCATGGCTTGCTGGTTTTTTAATTTGGGACTATCCTTTCTGGCATCATAAACAAACTTAATTACAATCCCCTGGTCTATGGCATCCTTGACCAATTGCAGCACTTTGTCGTAATAAAACTCGTAGGCTGCTATATATAATTCATCAGTGCCGGGGGTGCAGCTGTTAATATAAGCTTCCAGGGCCTCATAAAGTCCCCGTGACAACCACTCAAAGGCCTTTTCATTGGGGACATCTTCAGGACGCAGGTCTCCGAAGCGCCTTACATATTCCTGGGAGGCTGCTATCCCCCTGTTAAAATAGATATCCTGATCCCCATTATCAGGGCTTTCGGTAGTAATTTCTACAGCTACTGAGTTAAACGGTTGTAGATTCGCCGGGGTACCCTTTAAGGCAGTTACCGTGTAAACATACGTAAGACCGGGTTTTGCGCTATAATCTGACCATTGAAACCCCTGGATGGGATGTTTGTTGGTTCCGTACATGGAACCCGGAGGAAAACCAGGATCTGTCTCCTGGAATACTTTCATGCCTTTTAAGAAATACGCCTCATTCTCCTGGGGACTTTCACGATGTATTGAAAAGCCTAAAAGGCCATCGCACTGGTTTTGGGGTAAGCTCCACCCCATCATAACTACATAAGTACCTGAAATCACATTAAGTTTAAAATCATTATTTGTCTTATTTTTTCTCATTACAGCTGTTTTTACCTATCATGATTTTCAACTATGATAGTATTTTTTGGTAAAACTCTTTGGGGGAAATCAGGAAGAATATCCTGACTACTAAATATAGAAATTAAGCTCTAGAATCCATTATAGGAAAACCCTAGAAAATTTAAGGTTATGCTACTATTTGAGAAGAAAAATTCAAAGACAGAATAAATTTTAGGGATTGAGCAACTCTAAAATTTAGAGCGAGATGGTGTGTTGGCAATGAAAATGATATGCTAAATACACCAGCGCTCCAACCCGATGTCTCTTAAAATCATCCACTGGATAAATTCATGCACACGCCTCCCTCCCATCAGCAGGTGTTAAATTGTGTTAAATTTTTATAAAATAGTACCTTTTTATGCATAGTACTGTAACAAAATAATTATTCCGTCGTCTATTGCTTAAAGAGAACAAAAAAAAGGACCAATGTATCATCTGTCAATCCTCATAGTAACCAAAGCGATTAAAGTGTTCGG
>CBDUGN010000218.1:0-5002 GCA_965366915.1 uncultured Eudoraea sp.
TTTGGAGTTTTTGGAAGACCAAATTCTTTTAAAGGACAATGAGGAAAGTTTTTATATATATAGCATAGAAAAAAATAATTTTAAATGCTGTGGAATCATATGTGGAACCAGTACTGAAGACTACAGGAATTCGGTAATTAAAAAACACGAAAACACAATTGAGCGCCGGGAAAAGTTATTTGCAAATTATCTCCAGGTTGTAAAGTTTAAAGCAGAACCAATTTTAATGATTTATCCGGATAGCAAAGAAATAGCTTCTGTTGTTGCTTCCGAGATAAAAAATATTCCGGAATGTCATTTTACAACGCCAGATAATGTTACACATACGCTTTGGAAAATATCAGAAAAAAGTACGATAAAACAATTGCAAATTGTATTTGGCAAAGTAAATTCCTTATATATCGCTGATGGGCATCATAGAAGCTCTTCTTCCAATCTACTTTCTCTTTCAGAGCAAAAGAAAAACCCGGATCATACTGGACAGGAACCTTATAATTTTATAATGAGTTATTTAATTCCAGAATCGGAGATTAAAATCTTTGAATTTAACAGAATGGTACGCGATCTGAACGGGCTTACCCCAGAAGAGTTTCTTGTAAAACTCGATAAATTTTATAGAATTAAGAATCATGGCAATCAACTATACAGACCCGGAAAAAAGCATCATTTTAGCATGTATCTCAATGGCTCATTCTATTCGCTATACCTAAGAAAAAAAGTTTATAAACTTTCCGATGCCCTGAATAAATTAGATACTCAGATCTTATACAAGACTATTCTGGAGCCAATACTTAAAATAAAAGACCTAAGAAATGATAAACGGATTCAATATGGCCATGGCAAACGTAATGTCCTTAAAATGAAAGATGAAATTGATAGCGGGAATTTTGCGGTAGGTTTTGGGCTGGTTCCTTTAAACGTTGACGAGATAAAGGCAATAGCCGACGCTGGATTGGTAATGCCCCCAAAGAGTACCTATATTGAACCAAAGCTCAGAAGTGCACTTGCTATCTATGATTTAGGTTCAACTGAAACTTAAAGAGTAAGCCTAAGTACAACCACCATTTTCAGATATGTAATAAGCCTAACTCAATCATTGACAGTAAATTATTTACTAATTTCAAACTAAAAATAAGTGTCCATAAAAAATAATCTTCTTAAAATTCTTGATGATCTTCCCAAAGATATAAGCCTTGTTGCCGTATCCAAAACCAAAACCAACGCCGAAATTATGGAAGCCTATGAAGCCGGTCAGCGTATTTTTGGCGAAAACAAAATTCAGGAATTGGTTCCTAAATGGAATGAATTACCCAAAGATATTGAATGGCATATGGTAGGACATATGCAAAGCAATAAGGTAAAATACATTGGTGAGTTTGTCTCATTGATTCATAGCGTGGATAGCTTAAAACTACTAAAGGAGATAAACAAGCAAGGATTAAAAAATGATCGTAAGATTAACTGCTTGCTTCAGATTCATATTGCTCAGGAACAAACAAAATTCGGACTTAATGAAGCAGAGTTATTTGAATTAATAGATTCGGAGGAATTCGGAAATCTCAAAAATGTAACTATAAGGGGATTGATGGGTATGGCTACTTTTACCGATGATAAGGAACAAATTCGTAAAGAATTTGCATATTTAAATTCAATCTATTTAAAATTGAAAAACAAAATACAGGAAGTAAATGTTCTATCTATGGGTATGAGTGGAGATTATAAAATTGCAATTGAACAAGGCAGCACGATGGTACGCATAGGAAGTAGTATCTTTGGTGTTAGAAATAGCTAAGCTAAATATAATTAAACAGCAATTTGTAAAAGTTTAAATGTACGCTATACTTGACATAGAAACCACAGGAGGTAAGTATAATGAAGAAGGGATAACCGAAATTGCCATTCATAAATTTGACGGACATAAGGTTGTGGATAAATTCATTAGCCTCGTCAATCCGGAAAAGGAAATTCAGCCCTTTGTTGTTAACCTCACGGGAATTAATAACAAAATGTTACGTACGGCTCCTAAGTTTCATGAAGTTGCGAAACGTATTGTTGAAATAACTAAAGATACTGTCCTTGTAGCTCACAATGCCCAATTTGATTACAGAATTTTACGAACAGAATTTCGAAGATTAGGATTTGATTTTGAGAGGAAAACATTGTGCACAGTGGATTTGTCTAAAAAGCTGATCCCTGATGCGAAATCACATAGTCTGGGAAAACTGGTTCGTTCTTTAGGCATCCCGGTTAGTGACCGTCATAGGGCTAACGGCGATGCGCTGGCTACCTTAAAATTATTTAAACTTTTACTAACTAAAGACACAGATAAGGCAATTATAAAAGAAATTGTTAGAGAAGAATCTTTAGGTGAACTCACCCAAAGACAGCTGGATATTGTGGCAAGTTTGCCAACCGAAGTCGGCGTATATTATCTGCACAATAAAGATGGTGAAATTATTTTTCTCGGAAAAAGTAACAATATCAAAAAACGGGTTAACCGTCACTTTTTAAAGAGTGGAGACCTGGCAAGACAAATTCAGAAAGAAACCAAAAAGGTTACCTATGAAAAAACCGGTAGCGAATTGGTAGCACTTTTAAAAGAAAATGAAGAACTAATAAAGAATAAACCCAAATACAACATTCAGGGTACACAAATTACGGTGTCAAAGAAAAAACACCAAGTGCAAATTAATGGCTATGATATAATATCCGATAATTTAATAATTGTCGATAAAGGGAGGGAAATTGGTGAGCGTAGTGCAATACTTATCAAAAATGGGGAATTTAGTGGATTGGGTTTCTACAACCTGAACTATCAAATTAATAATATTCATATCTTAGAATCAATTATTACCCCTATGAATAACTCACGTTACACTCGAAAAATTATTGAATCGTACCTTAGAGACAAAAAAGTACTTGAGATTATTGAATTGAAAAACCAACAGTGACAGATACAGAGATAGAGCCAGAATTTATACCAAAAAAAGGCTGGAAATATAAGCTTCATGAAATAATTTACGGCACTCATACGCCGGCAGGTAAGCTATTTGATATAGTGCTGCTAGTGGTTATTGTATATAGTGTTATTATAGTAATGCTGGAGAGCGTTCCAAGAATAGATGCCAAATATCATTCTTTTCTTAATATTTCGGAATGGATAGTCACTATTTTATTTACGCTGGAGTATATCCTACGCCTTATATGTATAAAAAAGCCTTCAAAATATATTTTTAGTTTTTTTGGTATCATCGATCTTCTCTCTACTATCCCAAAATATTTATCCTTTTTTATAGGAGGATCTCAGTATATTACCGCTTTCAGGGCATTAAGACTTCTTCGCGTTTTCAGGATTCTCAAATTAGTACGTTATGTTGGGGAGTCAAACAATTTATTAAGAGCCTTAAGAGCCAGCAGAACCAAAATTTTCATTTTTGTGTTTTTTGTACTAATTGTTTCTGTTATACTTGGGACAATTATGTATTTAATAGAAGGGCCCGAACATGGCTTTAATAGCATACCCCACAGTGTATATTGGACCATTGTAACTCTGACAACAGTAGGCTATGGTGATATTTCACCTGAAACCGGATTAGGGCAATTCATTGCTACATTAATAATGATTATTGGTTATGGCATTATTGCAGTCCCAACCGGAATTGTGACCGTTGAATTTGCTAAAGGACAGAAAAAGGATTCTGCCGAAGAAAAAATAATCTGTGAAAATTGTTTAAGCGAGGGACATGCCCCTGAAGCAAATCATTGCTTTAATTGTGGAGGTAAACTATAATGAAGAATATGCTTATTACAGTTATAGGGCCAACTGCTATTGGTAAAACAAAATTAGCTATCGACCTGGCAACATATTTCAAAACAGAGATTATCTCTTCAGACTCCAGACAATTTTACAAGGAAATGTCAATAGGCACAGCGGTTCCTTCCAGGAATGAATTAGAATCCGTACCGCATCATTTTATTCAGCATAAGAGTATTCACCAACCATACAATGTAGGAGATTTTGAAAAGGATGCTCTTAAAATTCTCGAGAATCTATTTAAGAAACATGATTATGTTATCATGGTGGGCGGTAGTGGGTTATATATTGATGCTGTTGTCCAAGGTTTAGATACTTTCCCTGAGGTTGACAGGGAAATAAGAGCTAATTTGAATTCCATTCTTGAAAAGCAAGGAATCGAAGTTTTACAAAATCAACTTAAAGAGCTCGACCCAGAATATTACAATAAAGTGGATATTCAAAATCCACATAGAATCATTCGTGCTCTGGAAATATGCCTTGGTACGGGTAAGGCCTACTCTTCCTTTATAAATAAAAGAAAGCTTCCTCGGCCATTCAGTACAATTATGATAGGCCTTTCCGTAGAAAGAAGCATACTATATGACAAAATTAACAAGAGGGTGGATAGCATGATTGAAAACGGACTTAAAGAGGAGGCCAGATCGTTATATAAACACAAACATTTAAATGCGCTGCATACTGTGGGTTATACGGAGCTTTTTAACTTCTTTGATGGCATTTGGGATCTGGATTTTGCTATTTCGGAAATCAAGAAGAATACACGACGTTTTGCAAAAAGACAATTAACCTGGTTCAGAAAAAATAAGGATATTGTTTGGATAGAACCATGCACTCCAATTAATGAGATAATCGAAAAGATTATGCACTTGAGAATAAATTTGCAGGATGAAACAGGGAGACTCTAATATTTATTTTATCATGGGAGTTTCCGGTTGTGGTAAATCGACTATTGGGAGTTTACTGGCTGAAGAACTTAAAATACCTTTTCATGATGGGGATGACTATCATTCTGAAGCCAATGTAAAAAAAATGGCCACAGGCCAACCATTAACGGATAATGATCGAATGGCTTGGTTGTTAAGATTAAATGAATTAGCCCTTAATAGTCTTGAAAAAGGTGCAATAATAGGTTGTTCTGCATTAAAGGAATCCTACAGACGTATATTAGAGGCTAACCTGCAGGAA
>CBDUGN010000219.1:0-4968 GCA_965366915.1 uncultured Eudoraea sp.
AACACTTGGCACAAAAGATCCGCAAGAAATTACCCCGTTAACCTCTTTAATAAATGAAGGCACAACGGCTGCAAATTTAGCCCCGGATGAAAACCCTGCAGTATAAATTCTATTATTATTGATAGGGAAAAGCGAAGCAACCTCACGAAACATCCTGCTGGTAATTAATACATTTCTAGAAATTGAAATTGTATCGCTGATATCATTAGAGGAAGCAAGCAGATATCCTTGTTCTTCGGCAGCTGTCTTAAACATGTTCAATGCCTGGCTATTTTTGCCTTTCATGTCAAAAACAAATATGATAGGCCAGGTACCCTTTCCATCAAACTTTTTTGGAAGATATAATTTATAAGTTTCGGAGATTGAATCATTGATCTGAATAGAATCTATGATCCTTCCCTTTTTAAACACTGCCTGTCTGTTTTGTGAACTGACTGTGTATGCCAAGCTTACAAATAAGAGAAGAAATAAAACTCGCTTCATATTTCTGAAATAATCAAAAACCCGGCCAAAATTGATAAGAATAGAACAAATTCTCAAAGAAATACCTAAAAACTTTTTTGAGGTTCAAGAGATGAATACTCCTTTAAAGTACAACCTCATTAGAACCTGTAGTTAAATTAAGTAATTAAATCCCTCAACAACAAATATTCAAAACTAATTATTTTAAATCCATGTCAGCACAGAATCAAGTTGTCTGTTTTAAACCTTTTCAAACTTAATAAATGTCACTTGAGTCGTTTTATCGGTGCATTGGAAACTACATCAGACAGAATAATATGTGTCCTTGTTTCCCCATATCTAATAAGTTGATCGATAAATTTTTCCAGATGAGCCTGATCCTTTAGAACTACTTCCATAATAATATTCTCATCACCTGTAATCCGGTAACAATTTATGACTTCCTCCAGGGTTTTAACCATTTCAAGGAAAGGTTTCAGTTTACCCATAAAAGCCCTTAATGTAATAATGGCCTTAAGTTGATACCCGGCGAGGGTATAGGATACTTTAGCCTTAAAACCTTCGAGTATTCCAAGGTCCTCCATTTTTTTGACACGCTCTGCCACAGCTGGTGGAGTAAGGCCAACTTCCCTTCCAATATTTGACAAAGACAACCTTGAATTCTCCTGCAGGAGTTTAAGTATGTGCCAGTTTAAGTCATCTATTTTAATATTCAAAGTAATTTGTATTTAAAAATACCTTTTCCATAGCTAAAATACAAAATTGCTTTATATTTTAAAGATAATATCTAAAATTTGGACGTAACTTTATTGTAGAATTTTTGCTTAAAGAGAAAATGCCCTACAAGAACTTAAGAACCTTACCGGTATATAGAAAAGCAATGGAACTCTGTACAATGAGCAGGGAAATTGCGTCTTTTGTCACGCACAATAAAGATTTACTAAAATTGTATCAATCTAACAGTTTAAGAGATCACATTGCAGATTCTTTACTCACGGACGCTATTTTGATTCCACAGCAGATAGCGCAAGCTGAATCTACTGAATCTTATGCTGTTCGAATGAAAAGTGCTTCGTTTATCAACATTATGATAGGCAACATAATTTCTTATTGCAACGGACTGGAAAATGATGGATTAAAAGAAAGGGAGTACCTGGATTTACTTCGAAAAGAAATTCACAGCTTTAGAAGGTCTTTTAAGAAATGGAGAAAGTCTATTGGTAAAAATAATGGTGGATCAAACTGGGGGTTTAATGATTATATGGGGTATTAAACCAGTCGTACCCCGGAAAATTCTTTGCTCTGTTTATTAATTACCACTGTAACCATAAATACACTACATATTCCTTCTATATTGCCCTCCTACTTCAAACAAGGCATGTGTGATTTGTCCTAATGAACAGTATTTAGTGACCTCCATAAGTTTTTCAAATAAATTTTCATTCTTAACAGCCGTTTCCTGGAGTTCTTTTAATTGTTTTTGAGCAATTAACTTATTTCTTAATTGCAAATCATTTAAGGTATCAATTTGTTGCTTTTTTTCCATGTCAGTAGCACGAATAACTTCGGCAGGCAGTATGGTAGGAGATCCTGAAGAGCTCAAAAAAGTGTTTACGCCAATTATGGGATACTCGCCAGTGTGTTTCAAAGTCTCATAGTGCATACTTTCTTCCTGTATTTTTGAGCGTTGATACATTGTTTCCATTGCGCCCAACACACCTCCTCGCTCAGTAATTCTGTCAAATTCAAGTAGAACAGCCTCCTCCACAAGATCTGTTAGTTCTTCAATAATAAAGGACCCTTGTAGTGGATTTTCATTTTTAGCAAGGCCTAATTCCTTGTTAATTATCAGCTGTATTGCCATTGCCCTTCTAACAGATTCTTCCGTTGGTGTGGTAATAGCTTCATCGTATGCATTTGTGTGCAATGAATTACAATTGTCGTAAATGGCGTAAAGAGCCTGCAAAGTAGTTCTGATATCATTGAAATCTATCTCCTGGGCATGCAAACTTCGACCTGATGTCTGTATATGATATTTTAACATTTGTGCCCTTGAATCCGCGCCGTATTTATCTTTCATCGCTTTCGCCCAAATGCGCCTTGCGACTCTGCCTATTACTGCATACTCCGGATCTATTCCATTGGAAAAGAAAAATGACAAGTTGGGACCAAATTTATTAATATCCATCCCCCGACTCAGGTAGTATTCTACATATGTAAAACCATTTGAAAGCGTAAAAGCCAATTGAGTGATAGGATTTGCCCCGGCCTCTGCTATATGATAGCCAGAAATGGATACAGAATAAAAATTTCTTACCTCATTCAGAATGAAATATTCCTGAACATCTCCCATGAGTCTCAGTGCAAATTCTGTTGAAAAAATGCAGGTGTTCTGAGCTTGATCCTCTTTTAAGATATCTGCCTGAACCGTTCCACGAATTGTTTTTAAAGTCTCTTGTTTAATTTTGTTGTAAACTTCTGGGGCAAGTACTTTATCCCCGGTGATACCCAGTAAAAAAAGTCCAAGTCCGTTATTTCCTTCCGGCAAAGCACCTACATATTTTGGCCTGTTTTTTAAATCTCCGCCGTAGTGGGTTTTGATTTTTGATTCTACCTCTTTTTCGAGGCCATTTTCATGTATATACTTCTCGCAGTTTTGATCAATGGCGGCATTAATAAAATAGCCCAATAACATTGGGGCAGGTCCATTTATGGTCATGCTAACTGAAGTCATAGAATCACTAAGATCAAAACCGGAATATAATTTTTTTGCATCGTCCAGGCAGCAAACAGATACACCTGCATTCCCAATTTTTCCATAAATATCGGGTCTGTGATCCGGGTCATTGCCGTATAGTGTCACAGAATCGAATGCAGTGGATAATCTCTTCGCGGGCATATCAAGACTTACATAATGAAACCTTCTATTGGTCCGTTCGGGTCCTCCTTCTCCGGCAAACATCCTTGTAGGGTCTTCCCCCGTTCTTTTAAATGGGTAAAGTCCGGAAGTAAATGGAAATTCCCCAGGCACATTCTCCTGCAATCGCCACTGAAGCAGGTCGCCCCATGCTCTATATCTTGGTAAAATTACTTTGGGAATTGCGAGGCCTGATAGTGACTCTACGTGCGTGTCTATATTTATTTCCTTTTCTCTTACTTTAAAAACATAAGAGGGGTCCTTATATTTTTTGGCCAGATTATCCCAGTTGAGGATAATTTCCCAGTTATAAGGATCCAAATTGAGTTTTACACGGTCAAATTCAGCTAATAAAAGTTGAATTAATTTATCTTTTTCATCTTCCCCTGAATTATCTAAACCGGAAACTTGTAGTCCCGCACTGTTTAACTCAGGTTTAGTCTTGCAAAGACCTGCAATAGTTTTATAAATTCCATATAAGTGCTGGGCTACTTCAACCTGATATGATACTTTTTTATCATAAGATTTAATACTTTCAGTAATCTCAGAAAGATAGCGTACCCTGGAAGGAGGAACCACAAATACCTTCTGATCCATTTCCTTGCTGACCACTAAGGTTGAAACGAGATCAGCATTTGCCTTTTCGGTTAATTGTTGCATCACCGCTTTATATAAACGATTCATGCCCGGGTCATTAAATTGTGAAGCTATGGTGCCAAATATTGGTAAAG
Source organism: uncultured Eudoraea sp. (assembly GCA_965366915.1). Taxonomy (GTDB): domain Bacteria; phylum Bacteroidota; class Bacteroidia; order Flavobacteriales; family Flavobacteriaceae; genus Eudoraea. Next base: position 4,111 of record CBDUGN010000219.1, read on the forward strand.
ATTCCTCATCTGCTTCCCATAAGCCCTGATTTCTGATATATTGTTTCTTTACATCTCTTAAGGCATCCAGAGCGCCTCTTTTATCAAATTTATTTATCGCAACCAGATCAGCAAAATCCAACATATCAATTTTCTCGAGTTGCGTTGCAGCCCCAAATTCAGGAGTCATAACATAAAGAGAAACATCGCTATGTTCAATAATTTCAGTATCTGACTGGCCAATGCCTGAAGTTTCAAGGATAATAAGATCAAATACAGCTGTTTTAAGTACTTCAACAGCCTCATTTACATATTTAGATAGAGCCAAATTGGATTGTCTTGTTGCCAGGGATCGCATATACACCCTATCATCATTTATTGCATTCATTCTTATCCGGTCGCCCAAAAGAGCTCCACCCGTTTTTCTTTTAGAAGGATCAACAGATATCAAACCAATAGATTTCTCTGGAAAGTCCCTCAAAAATCGTCTGACTAGCTCGTCAACTAAACTAGATTTACCAGAACCGCCAGTACCGGTTATTCCTAATACCGGGACCTGATTTTTTTCTTTTCGAATTACAGAAAAGAGTTCTTCAAATTCAGAGGGTTTGTTTTCCGCAAGACTTATCAGCCGTGCAATAGTCTTTGGCTGTTTGTTCTTCAATGCTTCGAGCAGGGTAGATCCTTTATCCAATTCTAATGGCAGAACAGGGGTATCACTTAGCTCTACAAGATCGTTTATCATGCCTTGTAATCCCATGGTTCGACCATCGTCTGGTGAATATATCCTAGTAATTCCATAGTCCATCAGAGATTCAATTTCCTCAGGCAGTATTACACCACCACCGCCACCAAATATCTTAATATGTCCTGCCCCTC
>CBDUGN010000220.1:0-4964 GCA_965366915.1 uncultured Eudoraea sp.
CTATTAGCGAAGCCACATCTGCATTTGGTGATGGGTCTGTTTTTATTGAAAAATACGTGACCTCACCCAGGCATATCGAGATTCAGGTTATGGCAGACAGCCATGGAAACATCCTCCATTTTTTTGAACGAGAATGCAGTATTCAAAGAAGGCACCAAAAAGTGGTAGAAGAAGCCCCTTCCTCTATACTTACACCAGAGTTAAGAGAAGAAATGGGTATTGCCGCAACTAAAGTTGCAAAGGCTTGTGATTATCTGGGAGCGGGAACAGTAGAATTCCTGATGGATGCCGATCATAAATTTTATTTTCTGGAGATGAATACCCGTCTTCAGGTTGAACACCCTGTTACAGAATTAATTTCCGGTGTAGATCTTGTTGAGTTGCAGATAAAGATCGCAAGAGGAGAACCAATGGCAATTAAACAAGAGGATTTGAGTATAACAGGACATGCACTAGAACTCAGGGTATATGCCGAGGACCCGCTTAACGATTTTCTGCCAAGCGTAGGAACTTTGGAAACCTATAAGTTACCATCAGGAAAAGGAATTCGCGTGGATAATGGCTTTGAAGAAGGAATGGATGTTCCTATCTACTATGATCCAATGCTGTCTAAGTTAATCTCTTATGGCAAGAATAGAGATGAAGCCATTCAAATAATGCTTAAGGCTATAGAAGATTATCATATAGAAGGAGTACAGACAACCCTCCCCTTTGGAAAATTTGTTTTTGAACATGAGGCCTTTAGATCCGGGAATTTTGACACTCATTTTGTTAAGGACTATTATTCTCCCGAAGTATTGAATAAAAAGGCGGAAGAAGAAGCTAAAATAGCTGCTATATTAGCTGTTAAAGAATATTTGCAGGATCAGAAAATATTAAGATTACCAATAAACTAACATATGGACCCTAATTTAGAAAAATTAAAAGAAAGAATATCCCTTGCACATATGGGTGGGGGACAAAAACGAATAGATAAACAGCATCAAAAGCAAAAATTAACAGCTCGAGAAAGAGTAAGTTATTTATTGGACGAGGGTTCATTTGAAGAGATGGGTATTTTGGTGACCCACCGCACGACGGACTTTGGGATGGATAAAGAAATTTACTTTGGTGATGGTGTGGTAACCGGTTATGGAACCATCAATGGGAGATTAGTCTATGTCTACGCCCAGGATTTTACTGTATTTGGAGGTGCTTTATCTGAAACCCATGCAGAAAAAATTTGCAAGGTAATGGATCTTGCCATGAAAGTTGGAGCCCCCGTTATAGGTTTAAATGATTCAGGAGGGGCTCGGATACAGGAAGGGGTAAGGTCTTTAGGCGGATATGCAGATATTTTTTATAGAAACGTTCAGGCTTCGGGTGTAATACCTCAGATATCCGCCATAATGGGACCTTGCGCGGGAGGCGCTGTTTATTCTCCTGCTATGACAGATTTTACTATAATGGTAGAGCAAACCAGTTATATGTTCGTGACTGGCCCCAATGTGGTAAAGACTGTAACTAATGAAGAAGTTACTTCAGAGGAACTGGGTGGAGCAAGTACGCACTCAACTAAATCCGGAGTTGCCCATAAGACTTCTGCTAATGATGTTATCTGTCTGGAAGATGTTAAAAAATTATTGAGTTATTTGCCCCAGAGTAACCGTGAAAAACCTGTCTCTATACCGTATGAGTTAGGAGATGAGGTACGTGATGAGCTTTCAGATATTATTCCTGATAATACCAATAAACCTTATGACATGCATGATGTTATTAACGGTATTATTGACAAAGAATCCTTTTATGAGATTCATGAGAATTATGCAGAAAACATCATTGTAGGCTTTGCAAGACTGGCAGGCAGAAGTATTGGTATAATTGCCAATCAACCGATGTTTCTGGCCGGAGTATTAGGAACACAAACTTCAGTCAAAGCAGCCAGATTTGTGAGATTTTGTGATAGTTTCAATATTCCATTATTGGTATTGGAAGATGTTCCAGGATTTTTACCGGGTACGGATCAGGAATGGAACGGGATAATTGTTCATGGAGCCAAGTTACTGTATGCCTTTAGTGAAGCAACTGTTCCAAGGATAACGGTTATAACCAGGAAAGCCTATGGAGGTGCCTATGATGTAATGAATTCAAAACATATTGGCGCGGACTTTAACTTTGCATGGCCTTCCGCAGAGATTGCTGTAATGGGTGCCAAAGGAGCGAGTGAGATCATTTTCAGGAAAGAAATAATGAGCGCAAAGGACCCTGTTAAAAAGCTGGCGGAAAGAGAAGCTGAATATGCCAAAAAATTTGCCAATCCATTCAGGGCAGCCAGAAGAGGTTTTATCGATGAAATAATTTTACCTAAGAATACAAGAAGAAAACTTATTAAGGCTTTTAGTATGTTGGAGAACAAAGAGGTCGGGGTCCCAAAAAGAAAGCACGGAAATATTCCGTTGTAGTTTCTGAATAGGGTTCCTACTCAAAAGTTATGCAGGTAAATAGACTACCCCGCTTGATGAGTCTTTTGAGGCTCCTGTAACGGTTCTTAGTACATTAATTTCCTGCTCAATACGAAGTATCCCCATTAATGCAAATACTAATGCCTCTTTGTACTCTATTAATTTCTTTTCCGGAATAACAAGACTTACCATTGGTTCCAGGTTTGACTGCAGTAATTCCATCATAAATTGGTTTAAAGCACCTCCGCCTGTAACAAGAAGAATGCTATGATCTTTTGTTGCATTCATTTTTATTTGTAATGCAACCTGCTCACAAATATGATGAACCGCTGTATGTAATAAGTTCTCTGTGGTATCTTTGGTAGCGTTTACGATAGGTACAACTTTTTCTAAAAACCATTCATACCCTGTTGATTTTGGAAATGGTAGCTCATAATACGATAGCTGGTTTAATTGTTTCAGCATATTCATATTGATGACACCTTTCCTGGCCAGCATTCCATTATTGTCATAACCTAGTCCAATTTTTTGTGTTATATGGTTTAATATCATGTTAGCTAATCCAATATCATAGGCTATGCGTTTGCCCTGGAGTTCAAAAGATACATTGGAAATTCCTCCCAGGTTCAGGCAGAAATCATAGTTGCCAAAAAAAAGGCGATCTCCTATTGGCACCAGAGGAGCTCCTTGTCCACCAAGAGCTATGTCATTTGTTCGAAAGTCACAGACGGTTTTATAGCCACTGACATTTGCCAGATGCTGTCCCGATCCTATCTGTAATGTTAATCCCTTTGCCGGTTGGTGGTGGGTTGTATGGCCATGACTGGCTATAATATCTACCTCAAGACCTTTTTCTATGATAAACTCCCTTGCCTGTTGTCCCAGCCAACTGCCATATGTATTATGAAAAATAAGTAGTTCATCTGCTGGCAGTTCAATTGAATTTTTCAGGCGGGCACGCATATCCTTATCATAAATGATGGCCCGTGTTTCCTTAATTTCAAATTTCCATTGGTCATATTTCTTCCAGATATGGCAGTAAGCCAGATCAAGTCCATCCAGTGAGGTGCCAGACATTAATCCTAATACTTTATACGTATTCATTGCCAAAACGAGGTATCATGTGGTTCAAGATTAATAATGATGAAAGTTAATTAGATTCATTTTCAATGTAAACAAAATGTGATTCTTTTTTTGAAGAAATACCTTTTTTATATTGCCTTAATCTCAGTAGGCCTTACCAATTAGATAAATTCTTAAGGTTATATACTATTGATTTTTGATTAATTTATACCATTAATTTTTAACAAAAATGTGTACTTTTAGTAATTGTTATTTCAAGTCATTAAGTTGACTTATGTTATAATTTTAAATGGAGAATTTTGGTTGGGAATCGCACGCAACTGTTATAAACGGTTTTTGACTACTGAATAAATTGAATAACTATATTATTAACCAATTTTAAAGTAATACAGTATGAGTAACGCTAAAAAAGAGAACACCTTAACGCGCCGAGGTTTTGTGGGCAAAACTTTGACCGCTTCCGCAGCGTTCACTATAGTGCCGTCATTTGCCGTCAGTGGGCTGGGGCATGTAGCTCCCAGTGATAAATTGAATATTGCCGGTATAGGTGTTGGGGGTATGGGACTTGCCAATTTAAAGAATTTAGAATCGCAAAATATTGTAGGTCTTTGTGATGTTGATTGGAAGTATGCCAAAGGCGCTTTTGATAGATATCCAAAGGCTAAAAAATATTGGGATTTTCGTAAGATGTATGATGAAATGGGTGATGAAATAGATGGAATTGTGGTTGCTACTGCTGATCATACACATGCCATTGTTGCTGCCCAAGCCATGACCATGGGTAAACATGTTTATCTTCAAAAACCATTGACGCACTCGGTTTATGAATCCAGGTTATTGACAAAACTAGCGAAAAAGTACAATGTTGCTACCCAAATGGGTAATCAAGGAGCTTCTGGAGCAGGTGTTGCGGAAACCTGTGAAATACTTTGGAGCGGAGCAATAGGTGATGTAACTAGGGTTGAATCATTTACTGATCGGCCAATTTGGCCTCAAGGATTGAATACCCCAGAAAGAGGGGATTGGGTGCCTGATACATTGAATTGGGAACTATTTACAGGACCGGCTAAAATGAAACCTTTCAATGAGGTTTATCATCCCTGGAATTGGAGAGGATGGTGGGATTATGGTACAGGGGCATTAGGAGATATGGCTTGCCATATACTTCATCCTGTTTTTGAAGGTCTAAAATTGGGTTATCCGACTAAAGTACAAGCAAGTTCCTCATTATTATTGAATGATTCAGCGCCAGTTTCACAGGCTGCCAAACTAACGTTTCCAGCGAGAGGAAAACATGGTAGCATTAAATTGCCAGAGGTTGATGTTCATTGGTATGATGGTGGAATTAAACCAGAATTACCGGATAATTGGCCTTCAGGTAAAAACCCGAACAAGAGTGGAGGAGGAACCTACTTCTATGGAACAAAAGATATTCTTCAT
>CBDUGN010000221.1:0-4915 GCA_965366915.1 uncultured Eudoraea sp.
TTTAACCGTTGAAATGCCTGCTAGTGTAGTTCTTGAGGTTACTCATACAGAGCCCGGACTTAAGGGAAATACAGCTACAAATGCTTCCAAACCAGCGGTCGTTGAGACTGGAGCAAAGGTAAATGTCCCACTTTTTATCAATGAAGGAGACAAAATTAAAATTGATACTGAAAAGGGTTCATATATGGAAAGAGCTAAATAATAAATTTCTGTATTTAAATACGTTATAGTGTTTTATATTTAGTTTTAATTTATATATAATATTGATAATTTTGATAAATAATTTGTGAAATTTCTTAAGCCATATTCCTTAAAACAAATTGCAGGCATTATCAATTCTGAATATATTGGAGCAGATGACTTTTCTGTATTTGGAATGAATGAAATACACGTCGTAGAAGAAGGAGACATCGTTTTTGTAGACCATCCAAAGTATTATGATAAAGCATTAAATTCTAAGGCTACGGTAGTTTTAATAAACAAAAAAGTAGAATGCCCCGCTGGCAAGGCGTTACTTATTTCAGAGGATCCATTTAGAGATTTTAATGTTCTTACCAATTATTTTAAACCCTTTGAAAAATCAGATTTGATGATTTCCAAATCTGCCAAAATAGGAAAAAACACACATATTCAGCCTAATGTGTTTATTGGCAATAATGTTGAAATAGGGGATCATTGCATGATTCATCCCAATGTCTGCATATATGATAATTGTATTATTGGCGATCATGTCACTATACATTCCGGAACAGTCCTTGGAGCAGATGCTTTCTATTATAAGAATAGACCGGAGGGCTTTGATAAATTGCTTTCAGGAGGGCGTGTTGTAATAGAAGATCATGTAGATATAGGAGCTCTTTGTTCAATAGACAGGGGTGTTACGGGAGATACCACTATTAAGAAAGGTAGTAAGCTCGATAATCAGATTCAGGTAGGGCATGATACGGTTATCGGCCAAAAATGTCTGATTGCTTCACAAACAGGTATTGCCGGTTGTGTGGTAATTGAGGATGAAGTTACCATTTGGGGCCAGGTGGGGATAATAAGTGGGATTACCATAGGAAAGAAAGCAGTTATTATGGCCCAGGCTGGTATAGGAAGATCTCTGGAGGGGGGTAAAAGTTATTTGGGAAGTCCGGCTGGTGAATCTCGTGAAAAATTTAGAGAATTAGCCCATCTGCGTAGTCTTCCATCCATTTTGAAAGAATTAAACAAACAATAAATCATTATCCACCTAAAAATAGTTTTCAAAAATATATTTTTGCGTAATTAAAAGATAAATCCACTATGAGCGTATTAGTAAATAAAGATTCCAGGATAATTGTTCAAGGCTTTACCGGAAGTGAAGGAACTTTTCATTCAGAACAGATGATAGCCTACGGCACTAATGTAGTAGGTGGTGTTACGCCAGGAAAAGGAGGTCAGGAACACCTGGGAAAACCTGTTTTTAATACGGTAGAAGAAGCTGTTCAAGGTGTAGGTGCAGACACTACAATCATTTTTGTACCACCCGCATTTGCGGCTGATGCAATTATGGAAGCGGCCAGTGCTGGAATTAAAGTTATAATAACAATTACTGAGGGTATTCCTGTAGCCGATATGGTTAAAACCAATAATTATATTAAACATAGGGATTGCACTCTAATTGGACCAAATTGTCCGGGAGTAATTACTCCGGAAGAGGCCAAAGTAGGTATTATGCCCGGTTTTGTCTTTAAGAAAGGAACTATAGGTATTGTTTCTAAATCCGGTACTTTAACTTATGAAGCAGCTGACCAGGTAGTTAGACAGGGATTGGGTATTACCACGGCTATTGGTATTGGTGGTGATCCAATAATAGGCACTACTACAAAAGAAGCTGTAGAATTACTCATAAATGATCCTGAAACCGAATGTGTGGTCATGATAGGAGAAATAGGTGGGCAATTAGAGGCAGATGCCGCTAAATGGTATAAAGCCAGTGGAAGTAAAAAACCAATAGTTGGTTTTATAGCTGGTGAAACTGCACCGGCGGGAAGAACAATGGGGCATGCCGGAGCAATTGTAGGAGGAACAGATGATACCGCTCAGGCAAAAAAACGTATTATGCGTGAATGCGGGATTAATGTGGTGGATTCTCCTGCTGAGATAGGGAAGAGAGTTAAAGAAATTGTGGGATAATTCAGAATAAAGCACAATTATCCTATATATAGCATAGAGGAAAATCCCGAATTTGTCGGGATTTTTTATAGCCTTTATCTTAAACAAAACTTATATTTGGATTACTAGGGTGTAAATAATAAGGCAATATGAAAATATTAGACGGAAAGACAGTTATTATAACAGGCGCAAGCAGGGGTATAGGTATGGGTATTGCAAGGATATTTGCCGAACAAGGGGCAAATGTTGCTTTTACTTATAGTTCAAGCGAAGCCCCGGCTCTTGAGCTTGAAAAAGAGCTTAGCTCAATGGGAGTTAAAGCCAAAGCGTATAAAAGTAACGCAGCTAGCTTTAAGGATTCTGAAGATTTAATTGCGAGGGTTCTTGAAGATTTCGGCGGCATAGACGTATTAATTAACAATGCAGGCATTACAAAGGACAAACTGTTAATGAGGATGGGGGAAGAGGATTTTGATGCTGTTATTGAGGTAAATCTAAAATCTGTTTTTAATATGACTAAAGCCGTACAGCGCACAATGTTAAAACAGCGTAAAGGATCAATAATAAACATGAGTAGTGTGGTTGGTGTCAAGGGTAATGCAGGTCAGGCAAATTATGCTGCTTCCAAAGCTGGTATCATAGGCTTTACCAAATCTGTAGCTCTCGAACTTGGTTCCAGAAATATTAGATGTAATGCCATAGCCCCGGGATTTATTGAAACAGAAATGACTGATAAACTAGATGAAAAAACAGTTCAGGGGTGGAGAGAGGCAATTCCATTGAAACGAGGTGGGACACCGGAAGATGTAGCCAATGCCTGTTTATTCCTGGCATCCGATCTTTCTGCATACATTACCGGACAAGTATTGAATGTTGATGGTGGAATGCTGACTTAACCGTTAGAGTAAGGCACTTTAACAAATACTATTTAAAAAGCTTATTGTGGCAGACTAAAGTCTATGGCGTCTGTCTAAAAAATTTCATGCAAATACAAACAGTATCCCTTATTTTACTTGCTGCGATTTTGGCTGTGGTGCTGGTAATTTATCAATACTACTACAAATCCAAAGGTAAAGGTTTTCTATATGTCACCCTCTCCTTCTTGAGATTTATGGCTTGGTTTGCTTTGTTTTTACTTTTGATAAATCCTAAAATAACTAAGGATCAATATTCTTTAGAGAAAACCAATCTAATTATTTTATCTGACAATTCTTCTTCTATTCCCCAGGTAGATGGTGCGGAGCAACTAATACAGCTAAGAGATCAAATTAAGAATAATGCTGATCTGAAAGAAAGGTTTACTATTTCGGAATATGCGTTTGGAACAGAATTAAATACTTTAGATAGCTTGTTATTTGAGGAAAAAGCAACCAATATAGGGCAAGCTCTTTCATCACTAAATGAGATATATGCCGGCAGCAACACTGCAATATTAATGCTATCAGATGGTAATCAGACTTTAGGTGAGGATTATGAATTCTATGCAAGACAACAAAAATTTCCCATTTACCCATTGGTTGTAGGAGATACAACAAGTTATCGGGATATCAGAATAGATCAGGTAAATACAAACAAGTATGCGTTTTTAAAAAATAAATATCCTATCGAAATTTTCGTTTCCTATCAGGGTAAAAACGCAGCTTCAACTGTACTTACTATTACGGAAAACGGGCAAAATTTATATAGAAATAAACTTGATCTAAATGATATCGAAAATTCTAAAATTGTTAGCACTGTAATTGATGCTTCTACCGTAGGTATAAAGAACATAAAGATTAGCCTAAGTCCTTTGGAAAATGAAAGGAACATTGCCAATAATACCCGGCAAATAGGGATAGAAGTCATTGATGAAAAAACCAATATTGCCTTAGTTTCTAATATTCTTCATCCGGATCTTGGTGCCTTAAAAAAAGCGATTGAAAGTAATGAACAAAGATCGGTATCAATTGTAAAACCATCATTATCACTAAATGAATTAGAACAATTTGATCTTTTTATAATATATCAACCAGACACTTCTTTCGAAAAGGTATATGATTATATAAAAAGAAAAGGAGCAAATATTTTTACGGTTACCGGTCCTAAAACCGATTGGACTTTCCTGAACAAAGTGCAATCAAGTTTTCAAAAAAATAGTTATGATCAGAAAGAAGAAGTGACGCCCATTTTAAATCAGGGATTTACCCGATTTGATATTAATGATATTAATGTCTCTGAATTTCCTCCCATTGAGACCACTTTGGGAGAATTGTTAATTACTTCATCTTATGAGAATATGTTGAGTCAGCGTATCAAAGGAGTAGATTTGAATGAGCCTCTTTTTGCAATCCTAGAAACCAATTTAGGTCGTGAGGCTATCCTTTTAGGTGAAAATATTTGGAAATGGCGGGTACAGAGTTACAGGGAAGATCAGGAATTTAAAAAATTTGATGATTTTATCTCAAAGGTTATCTTATACCTGGCAAACACTAAACCAAGAAGTAGGCTTGCATTGGAGTATGAAAATATTTATATGGGATTAAACGAAGCTACCATAAAGGCTACCTATTTTGATGAAACCTTTGTTTTTGACAATAATGCCACCATAAATATTTTGTTGAATGGCGTCGGGAATACTATAAGCAGGCAAATTCCACTATTACTTAAAGATGGGTATTACGAGGCGGATATCCGCACACTCCCTCCGGGGGATTATAACTTTACAGTCAATGTAAAGGGTGAAAATCTAACAAAAACTGGAAAATTTACTATTCTGGACTACGACCTGGAGCAGCAA
>CBDUGN010000222.1:0-4845 GCA_965366915.1 uncultured Eudoraea sp.
TATCCTCAAGAGAATATGAATTCTTAAAGGATCTGAGAACCATACTGCTTATTCCGCATGTCGTGGAGTGTTTAAATATAATCTGAGGCCTTTTAGAAGAGTTCTGTTCAATCTCAATGAGCTGAGCCTCAGATGTCAGTGGTATCCATGCCGGTAGATCCTTCTTCTCTTCAGAACTTTTGTCTTTACTACTAAATAAGTTATTAAATAATCCCATTTTCCTTTTAAAGTCGTTTAGTCGGATTAATTTTATTTCCATACAAACTGTCGAAATGTCCTATAAATAGGTGGTTTTCCCGACATTTTGTCTGTTTATTCTCCATGGTAAGATTGTTGTCCTACATAATTCAAAATTAAACATTAACTCGAAAAGAAATATATAATGAACATCAATAATTTTACCATAAAATCTCAGGAGGCCATACAGCATGCACAAATGCTTGCGCAGGGTATGGAAAATCCTCAAATTGAAAATGAACATATTTATAAAGCAATCGCTGAGATAGATGAGAATGTTCTGCCATTTATCTTAAAAAAATTAAATGTTAACATTTCTCTTGTAAATCAAATACTTGAAAAGGATCTGCAAAGTTTGCCTAAGGTCTCTGGAGGAGAAATTATGTTTTCTAAAGAAGCGGGTAAAACGTTGACTGAAGCTAACGTTATTGCAAGAAAGATGGAGGATGAATATGTTTCCATCGAACATCTAATAGTTGCTCTTTTTAAATCCAAAAGTAAAATTTCAAAAATATTAAAGGATCAGGGTATTCAGGAAAAAGATCTTTTGGCCGCGATTGAAGAATTGCGAAAAGGAGGTAAAGTTACTTCCCAAAGCGCCGAAGAAACTTATAATTCATTGAATAAATATGCGAGAAACCTAAATGACCTTGCCGATAAAGGTAAACTTGACCCTGTTATTGGACGTGATGAGGAAATTAGAAGAATACTTCAAATTCTTTCAAGAAGGACCAAGAATAACCCAATGCTGGTTGGAGAACCTGGTACTGGTAAAACCGCCATAGCAGAGGGGCTTGCGCATAGAATTGTCCAGGGAGATATCCCGGAAAATTTAAAAGATAAGGTCATTTATTCCCTCGATATGGGAGCGCTTATAGCAGGTGCCAAATACAAAGGGGAATTTGAGGAACGACTAAAAGCCGTTATTAAAGAGGTCACCAGCTCAGATGGAAACATTGTGCTGTTTATAGACGAAATACACACCCTTGTTGGCGCCGGTGGCGGGCAAGGAGCCATGGACGCCGCAAATATTCTAAAACCGGCTTTGGCAAGAGGAGATTTACGCGCTATTGGTGCCACAACTTTGGATGAATATCAAAAATACTTCGAGAAAGATAAAGCACTCGAGCGCAGGTTTCAAAAAGTTACGGTAAACGAACCTGATACGGAAAGTGCCATTTCAATTTTACGTGGTATTAAGGAAAAATATGAGGCACACCATAAAGTAAGAATTATGGACGAAGCCGTTATTTCTGCAGTCGAATTATCACAGCGATATATTACCAATAGATTTTTACCCGATAAAGCTATTGATTTAATGGATGAGGCTGCTTCTAAACTTCGTATGGAGATAAATTCCAAACCCGAGGAATTGGACGTGCTGGATAGAAAGATAATGCAATTAGAGATTGAAATTGAAGCAATCAAAAGAGAAGATGATAAAGCGAAACTCAAATTACTTAATGTAGATCTGGCAAATCTCAAAGAGGAAAGAAACGAAATTTTCGCAAAATGGGAAAGTGAAAAAACAGTAATTGAGAATATTCAAAAAACCAAACTGGATATTGAAAATTTTAAACAGGAGGCGGAAAGAGCCGAACGAAATGGCGACTATGGTAAAGTAGCCGAATTGCGTTATGGAAAAATAAAAGAAGCTAATGAGAGATTAGAATCACTTCAAAAGGATCTTACCCGGGAGCAGAAAAAAGGAACCCTGATAAAAGAAGAAGTTACTACCGAAGATATTGCTGAAGTTGTTGCAAAATGGACGGGCATTCCAGTAACTAAGATGCTACAAAGTGAACGCGAAAAACTTTTGAATCTGGAAGATGTATTGCACAAACGTGTTGTTGGCCAGGATGAGGCTATCCATGCCGTATCTGATGCTATCAGAAGAAGCAGAGCCGGATTGCAGGATGCCAAACGTCCTATTGGCTCATTCTTGTTCCTGGGTACTACCGGAGTAGGAAAAACCGAACTTGCAAAAACTTTGGCGGCTTACCTGTTTGATGATGAAAATGCACTAACCAGAATTGATATGAGTGAATATCAGGAACGTCATTCAGTTAGCAGATTGGTAGGGGCTCCTCCCGGATACATCGGTTATGATGAAGGTGGTCAACTTACAGAGGCCGTACGACGCAAACCCTATTCCGTAATTCTTTTGGACGAGATAGAAAAAGCGCATCCCGATACATTTAATATCCTATTGCAGGTGCTTGATGAAGGAAGGCTTACAGATAACAAGGGAAGAGTTGCCGATTTCAAGAATACAATTATCATAATGACCAGTAATATGGGAAGCCATATTATACAGGAGAAATTTGAAGTTTTAGATGACATTTATTCCGCGATGGAGTCTGCCAGAGTTGAGGTTCTTGGGCTTCTTAGAAAGACCATTCGCCCTGAATTCCTCAACAGGATTGATGATATTATCATGTTTACTCCTCTAAATAAGGAAGATATCAGGCTAATCGTTCAACTGCAACTTGAACAGCTTAAGAAAATGCTTTTAAAACAGCATATCACTATTGACGCCACAGAAGAAGCTATTTCACACCTCGCCGAACGTGGCTATGATCCGCAATACGGGGCCAGGCCAATAAAACGAGTTATCCAAAAAGAAGTGCTAAACAGCCTCTCTAAAGAATTACTCAGTGGAAAAGTAAAGGCGGATAGTATTGTGTTAATAGATTCATTTAATGACAACCTGGTATTTAGAAATCAAAATGAACTAGTCAAATAATTCTATTGATGTTATAAAAGTACCCTTTCGATTTACATCGTAAAAGGGTACTTTTTTTTATGAATTAAAATACCATACAGTATATAGATTTTTTATCTTCGTATAAAAATGAAGTCATATGCCAACCAAAGCTGAGAGAACTACAGCATACATTATTGAGACTGTAGCCCCCATCTTCAATAAACACGGTTATGTGGGCACCAGCATGAATGACCTTACAGAAGCAACCGGTCTTACAAAAGGAGCATTATATGGTAATTTTGAAAATAAAGAGGCCCTTGCACTAGCCGCTTTTCAATATAACAGCACCTTACTCCTAAAGGAAATTGACGCCATATTGAATATCGAAGGTACAGCACTTAAAAAACTATTTTCCCTTACTGATTTTTATCGCCATTATGATACATTCACGGCAAGTATGGGAGGTTGCCCTGTATTAAATGTTGGGGTGGATGCCAACAATAACAATGCTCCGCTAAAATCAGCAGCTAATGAAACTATACGTACCATTGAAGGAAAAATTGCTTTGGTTTTAGAAAATGGGGTAAAGAATCATGAGATTAAACTACCTGTAACTCCTTTGCAATTTGCAAAACAGTTATACACTATGATTCAGGGAGCCATAGCTATGGCAACAATTACCGATGACAGAAAATATCTGATTAACACAATTGCGTACCTCGATGTTCTTGTCAAAAAAGAAATTAAAAAATAATAGCTTACTTACCTAGAACTCTATAAATCCAGGTTTTTCCTGCATAACGTCCGCCGTATTTTGAATCCCTTGCTTTTCTGGCTTCCTGCATTGTATCATATCTCTTCAAATACACGTAATTATATTTGTTCTTGGCCCGATAGAAGGATTTAGGCTGCAACCCTTCATCTGTCAATTTCTTCATAAAGGCTTCGTAATATTTCTTAGTTCCAAATACGTTAGCTATTAAATAAAAGCCCGGTTCTAAGCCGTCAGCTGCGGCTACTTCCTCGTATACTTCTCCTTTTTTCAATTCTACTACTTCTTCCTTGACTTTTACTTTTTCGAGTGCTTTAGTTATAGAATCCTGCTTTCTTTTTTCCTTGAGTTTATTAACCTCTGCCAAAACCTCGGCTTGTTTAACAGCATTTAATGAGTCTATCCTCCTTTTCTCTTGTTGCTCTTTTAGCACAGCAATAGCGACTGCCTCTTTAGCTTTAGTGATAGAATCTTTTCTCTTTTGTTCGGCTAATTCTCTTTCTTTGGACATTTCAATTTGTCTGTTTACAGCTGCAATTGAATCTTTCCTTTTCTGATTCTGTAATTGCTCCAGTGCTAATAACTCTGCCGCCTTAATGGCCGCCAAAGAATCAATTTCTCTTTGTCTTTGTTCCTCTAACATAAGTTCATCCTTAGCTGGTTCCTCTTCAAGTTCATCTTCCGTTGTAAGTTCTTCAACTTCAAAGACTTGTTTACCAAAACTAAAGGCAGTAACAATTTCAAAAGTAGGATCCTCTCCCTTAAGATCACTGCTTGTTCCAAATTCCACCAAAGCCCCAAGAGATAGCTTTTTAAAAAAGCGCCCCCCTACTCCGGTAGAAATGCCGTAAAAGCTATTATATCCAGCTTGAGCCCAGAATTTTGGGGTAGAAAAAAAGGTGTTAAACCCTATTTGATTGTCAAAATCGGGCAATCGCTTATAGTAAAGCGTAGGTCTTATATATGAAGATGTATCACCAAAAACAGTTACAGGGAAATCGTAACTTGCCAGACCCATATAAATTAAACCCGAAGCACTGGCATTACTCTCATTGGTCGTAAAGTTTCTATCTACCAGATTTTCCATCGTGATACCAAAACTGAATGCATCTAGTTGAAGTCTGACAGC
>CBDUGN010000223.1:0-4817 GCA_965366915.1 uncultured Eudoraea sp.
TGCGGAAAATGGAGCCAAAGTGGTAGTAAGTAGTCGGAAACAAACTGCAGTAGAACAGGGTGCCAGCGAATTTAGGGAAGCAGGCCTTGAAGCGGTTGGAATTCAGTGCCATATTGGTGATTCTGAACAACGTGAAAGGCTTATTGCTAAGACTATAGAGCAATTTGGAAGAATAGACATCCTGGTAAACAATGCGGCAATTAACCCTTATTATGGTCCTCTGGAGGGCTCAGACGAAGCAGTTTTTGATAAGATAATGAATGTGAATGTAAAGGCGCCGTGGATCCTTTCCAATCTGGTCCTGCCGCACATGAAGAAAAAGGGTGGTGGTAGTATTATAAATATTTCATCCGTAGAGGGAATAACCCCCGGATTTGGGTTAGGGTTGTACAGTGCCACCAAATCAGCTTTGATTATGCTAACCAAGAATCAGGCGAAAGAATGGGGCCGCTATGGGATTCGGGCCAACGTATTGTGTCCGGGCCTGATCAAGACCAAATTTAGCGAAGGTTTATGGACAAATGATAAATTGGTTGAAGGATTTACGAAGGCCTTACCGCTGGGCCGGATAGCTGCTCCGGAAGAAATGGCCGGTATGGTCATGTTACTGGCTTCGGACGCCGGATCTTATATGACAGGAGGAGTCTATGTTGCAGACGGCGGATATTTAATTTCCGGATAAAGTTAGATTATGGAATAAAATTAATGATATGAATTTTGAATACAGTGAAAAATCCATTGCTTTCCAGGAAAAACTCCGTCAATTTATTGCCCGGAATATATTTCCAATTCAAGAGGAAGTAGAATCTTTTCACAGAGACCCTGACAATATTTGGAAAAGATGGCCGGGCCTTGATGCCTTGAAAGAAAAGGCTAAAGATGAAAGGCTTTGGAACTTGTTTCTACCGAAAACTTATGGAAAATTAAGTCCGGGATTAACAAATTTGGAATATGCCCCATTGGCAGAGATCATGGGAAGGATATTATGGTCATCGGAGGTTTTTAATTGTAGTCCCCCTGATACCGGTAATATGGAGGTTCTGGCAAAATATGGAACTCCGGAACAAAAAGATACCTGGTTATATCCTTTGATGAAAGGTGATATCAGATCTTCATTTTTGATGACCGAACCTAATGTGGCCTCCTCCGACGCCACGAAAATTGAGACGTCCATAATAGCAGATGGAGATGACTATGTGATCACCGGGAAGAAATGGTGGTCTTCGGGAGCGATGGACCCCAGATGCAAGATAGCTATAGTAATGGGCAAGACTGATTTTGGTGCAGCACGTCACTTGGAACATAGTATGATTTTGGTTCCAATGGATACTCCGGGATTAGAGGTTATAAGACCCTTAAGCGTTTTTGGATATTATGATTCTCCGGAAGGACATGCAGAAATAGTTTTGAATAAGGTACGTGTGCCAAAAAAGAACCTTATTCTCGGTGAAGGCAGAGGATTTGAGATAGCCCAGGGGCGTTTGGGTCCGGGAAGAATACACCACTGTATGCGATTAATAGGGATGGCACAACGTTCCCTGGAGTTAATGTCCGAAAGGGCCACGGAACGTAGTCCGTTTGGCAGAACTTTGGATACTTATAGCAGTATTCGCCAGGAAATTGCTCATTCTCGTTGTGAAATAGAACAAACACGTCTGCTGGTGCTTTCAGCTGCAGATAAAATGGATAGGGTTGGAAACAAGGAAGCAAAAGACCTTATTGCCATGATTAAGATAGTAGCTCCAAATATGGCTTTAAAAGTAATCGATAGAGCTATTCAGATCATGGGGGGCAAAGGCGTAAGTGGCGACACACCATTAGCTCATTTCTACGCTACTGCAAGAACTTTAAGATTGGCTGATGGTCCGGATGAGGTTCACTTAAGTCAATTAGGAAAAAACACGATCAAAAAATACGCGGAAATCTAACAATGCCGGAAAAGGAATTAACCCAAACTGTTCGAAAAGGAGAAGAGCTTCATGCGAAGAACTTAAAAAAATTCCTGTTGCAAAACAATTTGATCAATTCTGTAAAAAGCGAATTGGTGATAAGGCAGTTTTATAATGGATATTCTAACCTTACTTATCTGCTAAAAATAGAAGAAAAGGAATATGTTTTACGCCGTCCGCCATTTGCGGCACCAAAACGAGGTCATAATATGGGGAGGGAGTTTAAAGTATTATATAAGCTTCATAATGTATTTGAAAAAACTCCGGTCACTTATGCATATACGGAAGATGTTGAGATATTGGGAGCTCCATTTTATATAATGAATAAAGTTGAAGGAATTATTCTGACCGCCAGGGAGGCCAAAGATCGGGGTGTGGCCCCCAATGATTTTAAAAAAATATCCGATACCTGGTTAGATACTTTTGTCGAGTTACATGAGGTGGACTATAAGGCTGCCGGACTTGAATCATTGGGAAACCCCGAAGGCTATGTAGAAAGACAGGTTATAAACTGGGGCAAACAGTATCTTGCAGCTGCAACGGAAGAAGTTATCTCGGCTCAAAAGGTAATGACGTGGATGGAAAATCATCAGCCTGGAAACTATGATTACAGCCTTATCCATAATGACTACAAGTATGATAATGTTGTGTTTGTTGATAACCAATGGAATCAAATAGCTGCAATACTTGATTGGGAAATGTGTACTTTAGGTGACCCAATGATGGATCTGGGGACTTCCCTTGGGTATTGGACCACGGCTTCGGATGCCAATTTTTTAAAACAAGGACTTCCATCGCCAACAATAATGCCAGGTAATCCAACAAGGACAGAAATTGTACATGAATATGCGCTCAAAAGTGGCAGGGATATCAACAACCTTACTTTCTATTTTGCATATGGTCTCTTTAAAATTGCGGTTATAGCTCAACAGATATATTATAGGTTTAAGCACGGGTATACAAAAGACCCTCGTTTCGCAGGTCTGAACAAAGTTTCAGCTCTTTGTTGCAATACTGCCTGGAATGCCATTCAGAAAGATAGAATTGATGGATTGTTTTAGTTTTTTAAAAATTTAATTGGGTTTAGCTGTGGAAAACAGATCATTTATTGAGGTAAATAAAAAACAACTACAAGCACTAGGTGAGTTGCCAGAGGATCAGGAGTTGCTGATGCTTAACCTTTTGAGATATAAAGACCGGGTGGAAGAAACAGGATTGACGGGTGAGAGTACCTACAAACAGTATATGAGGGCGGCATCTCCTTTTTTTGAGAAAGTAGATGCTGAAATTGTCTTTTTCGGACGTCCGCAATTTATGCTGATAGGACCGGAAGATAAGGAATTATGGGATGATATTCTATTAGTAAAATATAGAAATGCAAGGGAATTTTTTAAAATGACACAGGCTAAAGGATATCCATCAGAATTAAGGGAGCAATCTTTACATGATTCGCGCTTGATTTATTGTAAATCACATATCATATAATGTTTAGGTTCTTTTGTCTAATTAATTAAAGAGACATGCAATTAGAAGATAAAATTGTGATCATTACAGGTGCAGGAAGTGGAATAGGAGCCGCCTCAGCCGCCTTATTGGCTAAACATAAGGCTTTGGTTATAGTTTCTGATCTCAACGTGGAAAGTGCCCAACAGGTAGCGGATAAAATAATATCAGCAGGAGGTAAAGCTATGGCCTTCCAGATCGATGTGTCTAAGTATAAAGAAGTTGAATTATTAATTAATCAGACGATTGAAGATCATGGTAAGCTCGATGTCATGATCAATAATGCAGGAATAGGGGGTGAAAATCAAAAGAAGACTGCCGAGCATACTCTTGAAGATTGGGACAATGTTATCGCCGTGAATCAGACCGGGGTATTTTATTGTATGAAAGTTGCTTTAGGACACATGATGAAGCAGGGTTACGGTAACATAATAAATATTGCTTCCCTGGCTGGCTTAAAACCTTCAGGGTACAACCTCTCCTATAGTGCAAGTAAATTTGCCGTTGTAGGCATGACCAAGTCGGCTGCCCTGGAATATGGACGTAAGAATATCAGGATAAATGCCGTGTGTCCGGGATATACCCATTCGGCACTTTTAGACAAACTGCTTGCAAGCAGGTCGGATAAGGAAGATACGTTAAAACAACTGATTCCTATGGGTAGATTTGGCAAGGCAGATGAAATTGCAGAAGCAATCTTGTGGCTTGCATCGGAAAAATCGAAATATGTTACCGGCCAAACCATAACATTAGACGGTGGAACATCACTCTTATAGCTGCCTAAAAAAATCATTGGCTGAACAAATAAAAAGACTTCTAAATGAACGCACTGAAGGTTATTAAAAGAGAAGAATATACCATTGTTCAGATGAACCGTGGAAAGGTAAATGCAATTAATTACGATATGGTTCAGGAGCTAAGGCAGGTATTCCAGGATATTGAAAATGACAGTACAGCGAAAGGAGCAATACTTACCGGGCAATCACATTATTTCTCTGCAGGGCTCGATTTAATTGAACTATTTCAATATGACAAAAGACAGATTAAAGACTTTTTTCATGTTTTCGGGGCCCTCTTTATAGAGCTTATGCACATTACCAAACCTGTTATATCGGCTATTACTGGTCATGCTCCTGCGGGAGGCTGTGTTCTTGCAGTGGCAAGTGATAACCGGATTATGGCAGATGGTGAGCAATATATAATCGGACTGAATGAGGTAGCTGTAAATATTCAAATATCTCAGAATTTAATAGAAACTTATGCCTTTTGGATAGGTCAGGGTTTGGCAAGCAGATATGTCATGGAAGGGAGGCTGCTCAATGCGAATGAAGCCTTGTCGGCTGGTTTAGTGGATGAATTGGTTCC
>CBDUGN010000224.1:0-4803 GCA_965366915.1 uncultured Eudoraea sp.
AAGAGGACACCCTGCTTTGCCAGGTAAATGAGTAACAAATAGCTTCATTTTTTTTATTCTATTCATTATCAGTGTTTTAAGTCCTGTGCCTTTCATCGAAGGAGTGTTAAAATTTGAAATAAAAAGGTCGGTATTTTCGTTTTATTAATAGAATCCCAAATCTGTTTTTATGAAGAAAATCTACTTTCTGATTATTTTAGCAGCATTTTTGAATTCCTGTTCTAAGGATGATCCTCCTTCAGGGCCCGATAATCCTAATCCTGACTCAACATTAGAGGCCTGTTTTGAAGTGAGTAAAGAGATCCTTTTGGTGGGAGAAAACCTGCAAATAAATAACTGCTCCGTAGGAGCAAGCACATACTCGTATAATCTTGGTAACGGAGAAACTCGTACAGAAGAAAACCCTACCGTAGTATATGGAAAGTCGGGAGATTATACCATAGCCCTAACGGTTTCTAATGAAGCCATGGAGACAAATACATTTACCAGACAAATTCTGGTAAATGATGCTATTGTAGAAGACTTCTTTATTTTTCCCGAGGTAGCAGAAGGGTTTAACGGAATTCCCCTGGAAACAGGCATAAATCCGGTAAATGGTTCAATATATTCTATTGAACTTTTAGAAGACCTTGTAGGCACCGGAGGTGAAAAATTTTATTACAAGGAATTAGATGAAAGTTATGAATCCTCAGCAATCTATTTAGCAGACAAACCATATAATTCAAATAGTGCTTTTGTTAATTTCTATCCAAGCGGGAATATGAATTTTGTGTTCTCAAGAACACTGGATGGCCTTTATGGTACTCAGGAAGTGACCTATAATAATGCGTGGAACTTTCTTAATGGAATTAATTCTTCTTCCAAGCATAGTTATGGTTACCTGGCAGAAGGGACCAACTTCCTTTATTTTGGTACTGAAGAAGATAGTGGCATCTATAAAACAGCTGTAGAAACAAGGAATTCCTCCGGTGATGCATTTCAGGTAGCCCTCAATTCTTTTGGCGATGCAGATTCCATGATTGGGGATATGATTGAAGTAGAAAGCGGCTATATTGCTTTCGGAGCAGTTTTCAGTAAAAATCTTACTAATCCGAAAATAACAAACTATAAACCATTATTAATCTTTTTTGACTCTGGTCTAAATGTAACTTCGCATGTTATCTATGAGGATTCAGCACTGGACTCCAAAATCACCTCTTCTAACGACCTTAATGGCAGTTATCATTTAGAACAGCTTTCTAACGGCAATATCGCAATGTACGCCCATGGAGAACTTACGCTGGCCAATGCTAGCGGTACCATGATTTTATCGTCTTATTTTGAAGGAACAAAAAATAACCAGGCTTTGTTGCCCTTAGGAGATTCTTTTGTGTTATCAAGTGATGAGAATTTAAGAAAATTTGACAATAATGGAAGTCAAATTAAAGCACTAAATTATCCTGGAAATTATCTGCCTGAAATCCTAAACATAAATGGTGATTTATTTTTTATAGCCGGATTTGATGTAGAAGGAGAAGTTAAATTGCTATATGGTTCAACAGACCCGGATCTGAATCCTATTAATTTAAATGACTAGTTTTATACTGAAAATTTAAAAGGGAGCAAGCTTGCTCCCTTTTATTTTTATAACTAAAGTAAAAGGCATAGTTTAGGGCCTAAAATATTCTAAATGGGCCTTAACAAGAAACTCGGACTCATTTCCGGTCCGCTTCTTTTCTTCATTTTTACAAATATCCCCAACCTTATTCCCGAAAATGAAAATGCCAATGGTGTTATTGCCGTTGCTCTGTGGATGGTAATTTGGTGGATTACTGAAGCCGTTTCCATTTCTGTCACTGCCCTGTTGCCGCTTGTGCTGTTTCCTGTTATGAATATAATGCCGATAACAGAAGTAGGTGCAAATTATGGAAGCCCTATAATTTTCTTATTTTTCGGGGGGTTTGTATTGGCACTGGCACTGGAAAAGGTAAACCTGCATAAGCGAATAGCACTCAATATCATTAAAATAACAGGAACAACCCCCAATAAGGTAGTCCTGGGTTTTATGATAGCAACCGCTTCTCTAAGCATGTGGATTAGTAATACAGCCAGCACAGTGGTAATGCTCCCCATTGCTATGTCTGTAATTGGTTTACTCATCAATGACAAAGACGGCTATACTAAAAATGATCAGAATTTCGCCCTTAGTGTAATGCTTGGCATAGCCTTTTCTGCAAATGCAGGAGGTATTGCCACGGTTATTGGGACTCCTCCAAACTCGGTCATGATTGGCCTGCTGGAAAATGAATACAACATTGAGATCTCTTTTCTAAAATGGATGACCCTCGGTCTTCCTTTCTCCATAATACTCCTAATCATAGCTTATCTTGTTCTGGTAAAGTGGATGTTTCCAAACAGACAACTTCAGTTCAATGCATCCAAGGATGTAATTAATTCTGAATTAAAAAAATTGGGCCCTGTTTCGGGTAAAGAAAAAATGGTATTGGTCATTTTCGGGATTACCGTTTTTCTATGGGTTTTCAGAACGCTTATAAACAAAATTTTACCAGGTTTGGGCCTTTCAGATACCATAATCAGTATGTTGGCAGCAATTTCACTTTTTTCGGTTCCCTATAATATCCGAAAAGGAGATTTTATCATAAAGTGGAATGATACTCAAAAATTAGCCTGGGGTATTCTTATTCTTTTCGGTGGCGGACTGGCACTTGCTAAAGGTATGTCTGTAAGCGGTATTGTAGCTATAGTCTCCAACGCTATCGCAACCAGTGAGATCAGTATTTTATTTACAGCTTCACTTCTTATACTACTTATGTTATTCATGACAGAGTTAATGAGCAATGTAGCCCTTGTGGCGGTTTTGGCTCCTGTGGTTGCAGGTATTGCAATTGGCCTGGAGATACCAATAGTATATCTTTTAATCCCGGTGACAATTGCCAGTAGTTGTGCATTTATGTTACCTATGGCTACCCCTCCAAATGCAATTGTTTTTGCCAGTGGCTATATTAAGGTTCACCAGATGGCAAAAGTTGGAATTATTTTAAATCTGATTGCAGTTTTATTATTGATCTTAGTTTTCCAATATGTAATCCCTGTATTATTTTAATAAAAAAAGCCCCGATCGATGATCAGGGCTTGTTACTTCTTTATTGAAAAGCTATTACAAGGAATTATAATTCTCTGATACTATTCTTGAATACGGATTAAAATCAGCAGGTAAATACTCCTCTGTATCTAACTCCAGGTGTACTTTGTCCGTTGGATCTACGTAACTTACATTTCGAAAATCAGACGGATTTGCATACACATCAAAATCTTCTGGTAAATTCTTTTCAGAATTAACATTTACCTCTACAACTTCGATATAGGGAATTGAATCCAGATTAACATAATATGTATAAGGATCAAAATCATCCGGAAGGTATTCCGAGGTATTAAATCCAAGATCAAAATCTTCTTCTTCTATATATTCAATGCTACTTAGATCAAATTGATTTTCATCACAATTTGGATTCTGAGCATTTATCCCATTGATAGCTCCGGCTATCAAAAAGCTACTTACTATTGTTTTTAAATATTTCATAACGTTTAATAGGTTAAAATTTTATGTAAAAATACAACAGGAATTTACGCTTGTTATTGCTCTTCTGATACTATTAACAATTGCCCAAATTCAGTTGAAAAACGATTTTCTCAGTTTCTATAGATAAAACTTATGAACTCCTCATAAAAGCTTGATAAAATCTATCAAGACATGAGTGTCTATACCTGGTTTTTAACAATTTGAAAATTCGTTTTTTTAAGTTAAATTTTTGTTAATTAAGTCTTTAATTGAGTAACCAGCAGGAAAACTTGATTTTCCATTAAAAAAAGCCTTTGCTCTACAAAGGCTTTTTTGGCGACTAACCCAATAAATCGATAGAAATAAGATCTATTCTATCCCCTTATTATTTTGATAAAGGATCAAATCCAACTGGTAAATAATCCCCTGTGCTATAATCAAACTCTAATTCATCTTCATCTTCTATATACTCTACAGAATCCAGATCAAAGTAGAATTCATAAGGACTAAAATCTTCAGGTATATATTTTGATGTATCAAATCCCAGGTCAATACTTTCTTCTTCTATATAATTAATTCCGTCTAGATTGCCGGGATTCGCATATGCATTAAAACCTTCTGGTAAATAAGCTGCAGTATCAAATCCAAGCTCTTCAATTTCATCATCAATGAATTCAACGGAATCAATATCAAAATAGACATTGTATGGGTCAAAATCTTCAGGTAAATAATCAGCTGTATCAAATCCTAAATCAATAGAAGTTTCTTCTTCGATATATACTATCTCTGACACCTTTATATCGTCTGGTGCATTTACTGATATCCTGCTTACAAGTTTTGGAGCTTTCCATACAGTTTCACTTTGCATTGCAAGTACTTCAAGATTATTTACATCATCTATACTTTCGTAAATACTATCTTCTGTTAAAGCACAATTTGTAGTTAATTTATTCTCTTGCGGCGTGGTGGTTGTGCCCAGCATTACCAATCCACATAATAATAATAACTTGTTCATTTTATAATTTGTTTTTTGTTGATCGTTGTTTAAATATAAGACGGTCGAAAAATTAAATTGTTACACTATTAGCTTTTGTTTAACAGATATATTCAGGTTCAAAAGTATAAGCGAATGATTTAATATTGTAGTATATATTTCTGTTTATCAATATGTTATGCAACCAATTTTATAAAGATCAAAAAAATATATGCTTATGAATATATTAACAATAGTTTCGATTAATTTT
>CBDUGN010000225.1:0-4785 GCA_965366915.1 uncultured Eudoraea sp.
GACCAATGTATCATCTGTCAATCCTCATAGTAACCAAAGCGATTAAAGTGTTCGGAATTACTTCCGCAGTTTATGACATCTATACCAGTTTGTTCGGTACCATGGAGATTAATCTTAGCCTTTTATTTTATACCCTGGCAATTGAATCCTTTTTTATCTATATGAAATCTTCTCCCATAAAAATTCCATCCTGGCTGGAAGTTCTGGAAGATGCTATATAATAAGCTGTATTTCCCTTTACAAATATTTTATAAGTATATGCTCTAAAACAGAATTAAAATCTAATTCTTTTAAATTTTCATATAGCCAGGACAACATTTTATGTTTACGGCCTTGTTTTTATATCAAGCTCAAGTTACCCACCTACGTAAAAATTTTGGGAACGCGAACAAGTTATAAAAGACAAACAAAAAACGCCTTACCAATGAGATAAGACGTTTTGTTCTATGTCAGGATTAACTTTCCTATAATATTTCAACCAATTCAAGCTCAAACACAAGATCCTGGCCTGCTAAAGGATGGTTGGCATCAATTGTAATATCTTCGGCTTCAACCTTTGCAATTCTAAATTGTTGTTGAGATCCATCAGCATTAGAACCAACTAAACCCATACCAACTTCTGGCTTAATGTCTTCAGGTAGTTCTGATTTAGGGATTTTATGAAAAAGTTCCTCATTAACCTCGCCATAAGCTTCATGCTTTTCAATTCTAATTGTTTTCTTCTCATTTACCGCCATATCTATCAAGCCTTTTTCAAAACCTGGAATCAACTGGCCTTTGCCGAGCTCCACTTGTAATGGTTCCCGTTCTAATGAACTATCAAAAACTTGTCCATTATTTAGTTTTCCGGTATAATGAACTTTAACCACGTCATTTTCTCTTACTTTACTCATAATTATTAGTTTGTAATTTTATAAAAAACGATGCAAAGATATGAGGTATTACATAGTTAAAAGAAGGAATTTACTAAAACATCGATATTGATAAATAATAAGAAATAAATTATGGATTAAAAAGGATGGATATGAACAGCTTAACCACTCCACTCACCCACCATCCTTCTATTTCAGTGGACTGCGCATTTATTCATGGCAGGATATTTTGTAATAAGGGATTCATGCAACTCATAAGCTCGTTGTAAAGCCACTCCTCACTCCTGCCCTCTGCGACCTTTCGAGGACAAGTATGTCATTGCAAAGTATTGTGTACGTTAGCATATAAATAGTTTATAAAATACATCTACAGATAAGTTATTTACTACCTCTTTTCTTGTATATAGAAGGTGTTATGCCTTCAAATTTTTTAAAAGCACTATTAAAAGAAGATAAAGTACTAAAGCCTGCATCAAAAGCTATTGTTGAAATTGTATAGTTTTTGGTATTCGCATCCAACAGCATTCTTTTTGCGTCTTGTATTCGATAATAATTTATAAAATCATTAAAGTTTCGTTTAGCGTACTGATTAATAGCTTCTGAGGTGTTTTGAGTACTCTTCCCCACCATTTTGCTTAAAACTGATAGCGATAAATCAGATTCAAGATATAGTTTGTCCCTGATGACCAATTCAGTTATCTTGTTATATAACCATTCGTTATCATTCTTCTTAAACGCATCTCCATCAATTTCTGTCGTTTTTAATTGAAACGCCTTATAACTCAAAAAATAGATAACGACAGAGTATACAATTGGCCCGACAATATAAGGCACAGTGTCCTCTACAATATTTAGAAAGTAGGAAATCCAAATAACGATAAAACCAATAATTAATACTTGCAACCATTCAAAAATTGCTTTTTGAGATTTGGTTTGCAATACGTTCCTGTACGCTCCTTTTACTTTTTGCAATAACCTACCCGAAAGGAAAATATAAAATGCAAAATGCAGGTAAATAAAAATGAGAGCACTGGCAAAAACTATAATTACTTCCTTATTATTGGTCTCAAACCACTTTCTGGAAACAAAAAAACTCATTACAAAGATCAGCGCAAAAGGAACAAACTCTAACAGCTTATTCTTTGAAAATTCAAAATTGTAGCGAGTCATTGCCAAAACATACCATCTTAACAGTGGGCCAATGAGTAACAAAAAAGCTAATCCGGCAAAAATAAATATTGGTTCCAGATCATTCCCGAAATACAACATTACCGACTTACCAATCCTGAAAGCCATAAAAATGAGCATTAACCCCAGCAATAAATTTGGCAATGTTCTCTTCTTCTTAAAAAAGCATAAATAAACAGCAAATAACACCCCGTGTAAAAGTCCGGCAGTACTTATGATAATTAGAAGAATATCGGAAAAACTCAATAAAATATTTTTATCAAATTTAAGTATAATTTGTCCAACTAGGAGTCATGTTTTTTTGCGTAGGATACCAAACCAATGATATCAAAAAAGCGTCCGGCATCACCTTGCATAGCAGCTACAATACTATGCATTGCTATAAGTACTCTATTGATGGGTTTCTTTTCTACCACAGATATTCTGTTAATCAATTCTTTGGCTTGTTGCGACCCCTGGCTTTCATATGTTGCCAATACTTTTACGGCATTTTCTTCATCGGTAATTTCCCGGTATTTTGGTTTGTATCCCAACTGCTTAATCATAGTTTCTGCCAAAATCCATGTAGACCAGGGGTTTTGACCGGTAATTAAATTATCATCATGACTAATAGTTTCTAAATACATTGTTCCTTCATTGAAAATAGCGCCTTGTGCAACCAGCTTATCCTGCAAAAGAAAAGGAAAAATGGATTTTGCATCCGATATAAGAAGTAACTCTTCCTTATTAGTAAAGCCACTCACCTTTTTATTTTCTAAAAGCCATTGGCCATTATCTAAATCCACATTAATCAATGCGGCGGGACCGTGGCATACAGCGCCCACGACCTTATTGGATTGATAATAATCACGTATGATAGATTGGATAGCCTGATTATCTGGAAAATCAAACATGGCCCCTTTTCCACCGGCAAAAAACACAGCTTCATAGTCTTCGGCTACAACATCTTTTACGGGAATTGTATTACTTGTTTTATACTGTGCTATGGAGTCATTTAAAAAAGCAAAGTCATACGCCCCCATATCGTCATCATCAATAACCACAGGTGGCTTCCCTCCTAACGGACTGGCTATATCCACCTCAAAACCATTCGCTTTAAATACATAATAGGCCCGTGCCAATTCTGTTAATTCATAACCAGTGCTTTTCCCGCTATTTCCCATCGTATTCGTACTAGTAACTATGGCTAAAATTTTACCCCGTGGAGGTTGAATGTTTTCTGCCAAATAGGGTAAATCTTTAACTTGTGTAGTTTCAAGTGCTGTATTCTTTGGTGGTATGAGACTCTTAAACCATAGTCCGAAAGAAAAGATTACTGCAATTAAACTGAGTAAAATGATTCCTGTCCATTTAAGGATTCGATATTTTTTAAACATAAGATTTGTTTTATAATTATGGGGCTAAATAAGGTAAAGAGGCCTACAAAGTCTGTTGAAATGATAATTTCGTCAGAGTAAAAATTATTCTGGTAGTTAAAAAAAATTTGCGAATTAGTAAACTGTATTAAAAATGGAGCTTCTCTTTCACTCCTACATATAGTTAAATCAATAAATCCTCAGACTCATGGTGGGAGGGTGTATATTTTCTTTGCTTGCCAAAAGAAACCAAAGAATGCGGTTTACGAAAGGCCGTAAGTTTTTACATTTTTATCGATTTGGCGAACAAGCCCTCTTAAAAAATTTCCAGGACCAATTTCAGTAAAGTCCGTTGCACCATCTTCTATCATATGTAGAATGGTATGCCTCCACATTACCGGATGCGTTAATTGATCAATCAAATTTTTCTTAATCAAATCTACATTTTCTGTCGGTCGTCCTGCAATATTCTGATAAATTGGGCAAATTGGCTTTTTAAATTCGGTTTCCTCTATGGCTGCTTTAAACTCTTCAACAATTGGTTCCATAAAGGGAGAGTGAAATGCCCCGCTTACAGGTAAATTTACCACTGCCTTAGCACCCGGCCTTAATTTATCACAAGCTTCTTTAAGCGCTTTTTTTTCACCTGAAATAACAACCTGATGCAGTGCATTATAATTGGCAGGTACCACCACTCCATCTACATGCTTACAGATATCCTGAACGATAACATCATATAACCCAACTACAACCGCCATACCTGTATTTTCAATTTCACAAACTTTTTGCATGGCTGCAGCACGCTTGGCGATAAGTCTCAGGGCCGATTCAAAATCCAATGAATCAATAGCTGCCAATGCGGAGATCTCACCTAAAGAATGCCCGGCAACCATATCGGGTTTAAAATCATTACCCAGGGTTTTTACCAGAATGTATGAATGCAAGAAAATGGCAGGTTGCGCAAACTTGGTTTGTTTCAAATCTTTTGCAGATCCTTCAAACATTACATCAGTGATTGAAAATCCTAAAAGTTCATTAGCCCTGTTAAAATATTCCTGAGCCAATTCCGATTTTTCGTACAGCTTTTTGCCCATACCCGGAAATTGAGTGCCCTGACCAGGAAACAAGTACGCATGCATGAATACAGTAGAGTGTTAAGTTTGTTAATAAATCAATTTCTCTCAGAATATTATAGATAAGAAATAACTGCCCTATTGAAAATTAAAATTTTAATATTGTTATCAGGAACTGTATATAATATTCATCTGGAACATTCCATTTATTCCATTAGAAGTATAAAGAAACTACATTTTCTTACAAGTTTTGTTTAAAAACGATAATATTCAAGTTTAAAGGTTATATGTCATTTC
>CBDUGN010000226.1:0-4753 GCA_965366915.1 uncultured Eudoraea sp.
ATTTTTGCCCAGACTATGAGAATATTCCTAATTTCTAATATGTATCCATCTGATAAGGATCACCTGTTTGGTGTTTTCGTAAAGAATTTTAAAAATGAATTTGAAAAACAAGGGATTCAGTTTAGTCGTACAGTCCTCATCTATGGAAAATCATATTCAAAATCAAAAAAAATTTTTCGTTACCTAAAACATTATAGTCAAGTTTGGCGAAATTTTTTCTCTAAAGATTACGATATATTTTATGTTCATTATCTAACTCATCACATTCCTATTTTAATATTGCTGCTCCCTTTCAAAAAAAAGCCCTGGGTTGTAAATGTGCATGGCAGCGACATTAATAGCTTAATTCACAACAAATATCTCAAGTTCTGGGGGAAGATTATTTTAAAACGCCTTGATCTTTTGGTAGTCCCTACTGTAGATTTTCTAGATTTGGTGCAGCGTTTTTTTCCTTTTATGGATTCAGATAAGATAGCGGTCTCGCCGTCCGGAGGAGTCGATGAAACCAAATTCTATCCGATGGAAAAGAAAAAAGACGACAAACTTATTTTGGGTTTCATTTCGCGCCTAACGGAAGAAAAAGGTTGGACAACTTTTATGGACGCCCTTATCATGTTAAAAGCAGATGCTATACCCTTTAAGGCACTTGTTGGTGGTAAGGGGCCAGATGAGAAACAGATTACCGCTTATATATCTCAAAACAATTTACAGGAATTTGTTGTTTTCAAAGGATTTATCCCCCAGGAAGAGCTTTATATTACCTATAACCAATTGGATGTATATGTCTTTCCCACTTTCCGAGATTCCCTGGGACTAACCGGACTAGAAGCTATGAGTTGTGGTATCCCTGTAATCGCCAGTAATATTAAAGGTGGTCCTACTACCTATGTACGTGAAGGATTTAACGGATTCTTATTTACTCCAAGAGATAGCGAGGCCCTTTTTAGAACGATTAAAAAGTACTACGAATTATCCCCTGAACGCAGAAAGACACTTTCCGAAAATGCACTAAAAACTGCAGATGGGTATAAAAGAAGTAATGTGGCCAACAATTTAATCACCCGATTGAACAGTCTACTAAGAGCTTAGTCTGTTTATTGAATATCTTTGTTTTCAAATTAAAGTGAAAACCATCTGTACTGGAAAAATCCTATGATATTATCTTGTGTGGATATATTCTTGAGCAGTAGATCGAAATAATTTATGATTCTCGTATGGCAGAGTCTATAAACGCAAGAGATTCTTTTCTTATTTTATCCAATTTCATTCCGATCACTTCGTAATCAAGATTGAGATTTAAACGCGAGAAATCTTCTTCTTTATACATAATTCTCTCCTTAATTCCCAACAAAGATAAAAGGCTTTCTTGTCGATTTACCCTAAT
The DNA here is from genome assembly GCA_965366915.1 of uncultured Eudoraea sp. GTDB lineage: Bacteria > Bacteroidota > Bacteroidia > Flavobacteriales > Flavobacteriaceae > Eudoraea. Next base: position 1,385 of record CBDUGN010000226.1, read on the forward strand.
GTTCGCCGCTATACAGGCAAATGGTTTTTTAAAATTGACGGAGAAACATGTGCCATGGAATGAATCTGTAATAATGAAACTCGCATTTGCAAATAACCTAAGATAATCTTTAGGCCCTGCATTATTTATGTGATTATCCACATGCTTCATAGAGTACAACATCTTGTCAATGGACACCACTTTTAAACCTAATTTCTTTGAAAAGTACTCAATTGCTTTTCTCAGTAAAACTGTCCGTGGAACGGAATAGACAAGAATGTACTTTTCTGAATTAGATTCCTCAACAATGTCAAATTCGTTGAACCATTCTTCCTTTGACAATAGAAGTGTTGGATCAACTACATGATGAATTTCTCTTTCAGGAAAAATTTCCTTCAATTTAGCCTGCCCATCCTTTTCCCTAACGGATATTCTTTTAAATCCTTCTAAAAGTCTTTTAACCGTTACTTTTTCTTCCTCAGAATATTGATGATGTCCTATACTTGAGGCATAGGATATTTTTATATTGTCAACCTTTACGAATGATAAAAAGAAAATTGGATCTAATATTCCATTTTCATTCACGGTGTATGGATTCCATATCTGATCACTTCCACAAACATAGACGTCAAAACCATCCGCTTTCCCGATCTCAAGGGCCTCTCGTGTTAATTCTTCTGTAAGACCCATTTTTTCGACTAAAAGGCCTCTAAACTTTTTTATTACCTGGAGCCTTCGGGGGAGATTAAGCAAGTCATGAATAAGTTTTTTTACGCCATGAATACTTCTTTCAAACCTTACCAAATTCATATGTTTGGCTAAGTGACCTGGACTATAATTAATGGTATTCACTTCTCCATATCGGGATAGAACTACTTTTGTAGCATATGCCTGTAGAATAGCTCCGTAATTGGTTACATTGTGTATTGTTATTAAAGCAATTTTCATCTCAATTCAAGTTTGCTAAAGATTTCATCTACTGGTCGTCTAGTCGAACCACAGACTTTGTTAGAAACATCGGGGTGGCCAATCGCCATCATCATGATTACTGTATGGTTGGGTTGTATTTTCAGTGCGTTACGCAGCTGCTTGTCTCTTTTGGGGGTTTGACTCCAATTCAGTGGGCAGGTTGCCACCCCCAATGAATGAAATGCATACATTATTGACATAGAAAACAGGCCTCCATCAATCCAATGCTGATAGTGTTCTGCCCCGGCAAAAAAAGCTTTGAGATCTGTTGTAATAATCATAAGGTTAGGTATTTTTTTACCAAATGGCCGATTTCCATTCTGATAACTAAGTGCCTTATCAATAATTTTTCTTTCATTTGAGTAATATACATGCCACGCTTGTCTGTTACATACCGATGGGGTTCTCATGGCAAGATTTACTGCCTTATAGATAAGATCATCATCGACAATAACATCCTTAAACTCTCTCAAAGAATGTCTAGTAGTAAAAAAAGCTTCGGGATCCTTGAGCTTTCCTCTTTCATATGTCTGTTCATTAATTTCTAAAGAACCATGCGGCAAATCCGAATCGAATTTCATCTTTTCAAGAACAGATAGCATCTTCTTTGATCGTTCCTGATTAATATTCTCTGGAAGTTGAAGGAATTGGGTAAGTACCCGCTTTGCTCCCTTATCGTGAAATCCAACATTCTTATTTGCATTTGCAATTTTCAATCGAAGAAATACTCGTTCGGCATTACCCCATCCAGAAGTAGGATTCCTCTCCTTATAACTCAAACTCTTTTCCAGTCCATGGTAGGCCATCATGATATTGTAGTTCCTCACTTCGGCATTATTCAAATTCTCACGCCAACCACTAAAGAATAAATACCTGTAAAAATCATATGAGAATCCAATAAAACCATTGGTCGTTCTGTAGAATCCTCTTAGGAAAAGGCGAATCTTTTTCCTTATTTTATTCATCTTTAATTTAATTTAAAAACTTTGGTCCTGGCCTTATGCCTATACATTAATGCCAATAATATATTACTCAATACAGTAGAAGACGCAGCTCCTATTGCTCCGTATTTCATTATTAAAAAGAGGTTCAATATTACATTAAATAAGGCAACCAAACCCATTAGTTTAACTTTTATTCTCATGTGTTCACTAGTGAGAAGTGAAGCGCCATAGCTATATGCCAAAAATGAAAAAGGAATGGTAGCTGCTAATATATTCAGTAGGGAAATGGAGCTATTGTAGAGCTCTCCGAATAACAATGGAATAAAAAACTGTGCCAGGAGCCATACTAAAATCATAATGATAGTCCCGGCAACCAACATGTATTTATTTCCTTTTTTGTAGGTATTGTAAAATTTTTGTTGATCGTGATTGGACCAACGATGATATTTTGGTATTAAAAATTTACTAAAAACTATGATAGGAATTGTCATAATTGCCGCCATGATGGTATAGGCTACATTATAATAGCCGGCTTCTGCGTCTCCGGTCATATACTTAACCATAATAATGTCACTTTGTATGTAAATGAAGGCGAATACTCCGGCAAAACCAAAAGGCCAGGCTTCCTTAAAGACTTCTTTTATTTTGGGAACTGATAGCTTTTCTGACAGTTCTTTGCGGTGCCCTTTCAAAACAACATTCCCGCGCAATAATTTTATAAGTTCAAAACCTGCAATCAAAGCAAAAAACAATCCCACTCCTGCATATATAATACCAACATCCAATACTGTTAATTTATAATTCAGGACATAGTAGCCTGCAACAACCAATAAAAGTCTTGATAAGTTCGGTAATAACTGCCAAAAACTCAAAAACACATAGCGCTCCTCTAGTTGCAATTTTGAAGCCACTAATTGAATAGCGATATATCCGTAGATATAGAATAAAAGCAGGAGTAATAAATTATTAGTTACCTCATCATTTGTCTGAACCAAGGTCAATAGTAAAATGGCCAAGGATACCAATAAAAGTGTAATCCCCACAAATCTAAGTGAAGGATTTACCCATCTTATGGCATTCCAACCTTCCTTCCCGAAAAGTTTTAACCATACTTGAGGTACCCCAAAACCAGCAAGTAATGAAAATATGGTAATTGTAGCCATGGCCGATGAAAATAGACCAAAGGAAGCTGGACCTATCTCCCTGGCAAGGATGGTATAGATCACAAAAGTGCTACCGCTGCCAATTACTGATCCGAGCCACAGTAATGAAAGAGATTTTAAAGCTTTCTTAATACTCATTTAAAATAATAATGCGTCAATTTTTTTGGTATAAATCCCGGCCTAATGGGTTTGAACTGTAACTCCGCAGAAATCCATGTAGCGTTCCAAAAACGATCAGATTTTTTTTAATCATGGAATGTAATTACTAAGCATCTATAAGGATACTATAGGCTGGTCTCCGTGCAAAACTACGA
>CBDUGN010000227.1:0-4739 GCA_965366915.1 uncultured Eudoraea sp.
AAAATGGTTCATAGTCTGCCTCGTCGCCAAGGCTATGAGGCAAGATGTCACCTCTCCGGCAAGCCTAGAGGTACGAAGGTATCACTCCGGCAAGCCTAAAGAGGTACCATAGTAGAGCCCGAGGTATGTTATGGAACCAAGTCCGCCATTCGGGCCGTGATCCGGTAACCAAGCGCCGGCAACACCAACCGAACACATTGTTGCCCTATTTCTTCAACCACGGCATCGCGATCTTTTAATGCACCACGTGTAAAAGTGACCTTTTCCCCAACTGACAAACGCTCTACTCTGGGAACCTCCTGCGGTTCGCCGTCCAGATATTCCTTCATCAATCCTATTTCCTTATCCCACACCCTTGCAACCTGGCCCTGCCACATTAAATACCTCATCACGCCGGGGAACCGGAATACCCGGTTTCGATCTGCTTCCTGTATCCTTACAAACACATAGCCGTTAAAATAGGGCAGTCTTACTTTTTTCTTACGATCGCTCCATTGGCGTAGCACACTATAGGCAGGGCAATAGGCCTCTATACCCTGTTCTAAAAGCGCTTTATATATTTTTAATTCCCATCTGGGCCTTGTGCAGATTACATACCAATTCATAATTATCTTTCTTTCATATTCTTAAACCTTACCATTCTATTAGCACCTATCCGGACCCCCTTTCGTTTTCTTTGCTATAAAAAAACGACGACACCCTTTTATCTATCCCTAAAAATTATGATTGCCGGCCAGAAGTTAATGGGGTTCTGCAGTTATTCTGTTTTGGCCGATTTCTTATTTCCTTTCCACTTATTAGTGCTCAGATTTTGTTTTTTAGATTTTTCCAGTTCATTGATCCGCTTTTTACCTATATGCCATACTTTAACTTTAGCGTCACTGACACTGTATAAGCTGTTTTTTTCGTTTACCACATTATTTACAGGTGTTGACTCCATCCTTTGAGAAACAATCCCGTCTTGCATTTCCATCTTTACCACTCTTCCCTGATCTTTTTCACTTCTAAGATCACTGAATTGCATGGCTTTTTCACGAAGCCTGTTCAAATTAAAAAGCAAGGTATAAAGTAAGGAACCCAGTAGCGTAACGGCTACTAATTGTATGTTGATTTCAAAATCTTTAAGCAGAACAGCCAACTCTATTACCAGAATATTTATAATAGCCAGCAATATTGTAGCTTGTTTATGACTTAATCCCCGTTCCAGTAAACGGTGGTGAATATGATTCCGGTCTGCATCAAAAGGGCTGCGTCTTTCCCTGGCCCGGATAACAAAAATCCTGAGCGTATCCAGCAAGGGAAAAGATAAAATGGCCAACAACAGTACAGGTCCATTTGAAATGGTAAAAGTGGAAGCTTCGCTTAAATTCAACTCCAGAAACCGAATCCCCTGATAGGCCAATAAATAGCCTATAACCATAGAGCCCGAATCTCCCATAAATAATTTTCTGGTACCGGAAAGGTTATAACGTAAGAATGCAGTAATGGCGCCAATTAAACTAAAAGAAACCAACACCATTAAAAAATCCTTATTTAGGAGAAAGAACAATCCGAAAGACAAACTGGCTAAAATACTAATAGTGCCTGCTAAACCATCTATACCATCAATAAGGTTAAATGCGTTAATCACTAAAATAAAAACAAAAACGGTAAACAATACAGATACCAGATAAGGCAACTCCCCAATGCCTAACAGTCCTTCAAAACTTGTAATTCGGACATCGGTCAGGAAAATAACTATCCCCGTGGAAATTAGCTGGCCAAGAAACTTTTTCCTGGCCGCCAGGGCAATAAGGTCATCTTTGATCCCCAAAAAAATAAGGATTAAGGTAGCGAGTACCACCGACAGGAGCTTAACCAAATCCGGCCGTTCCAAACCCACCAGTATTCCAAATAGTATTATTGATACCGAAAATGCAGCAAACATTCCAACTCCGCCTAAGGTTGGGGTCTTTGTTGTATGTGCGCTACGATCCCCGGGCTCGTCCATCAGATTTTTGTGCCGGACTGTAAAGATAATTACAGGGATAATTCTATTGGCCAGAACAAAGGCCAGCAACCCTCCTAAAAAGGCAAGTAAGTAGGTGTTCGATATAAAATCATAGAAATACGTCATAGTTGGGGTATAAAATAGTTTCTATTATATTAAAAAGCGCATGTACAGCTTTGCACATAATCGCACGTTGGGGAACTATTTATGTTTTAATCTCTCCTAATTCGTATTCCTGCGGCTGTCATAAATCAATGATATCTCCTCTTAAACATTTCTTCGTATAAATTGACATCCAACTGAATTTGGAGAAAGCTACTCCTATTATATACATCATTAGTATTATAACGACAAAAGAACTCTTAAAATCGATTACTGACCTTTTTAAACGGAGCCATACCGGATTTTACTTTTTTTGATTAACCATTCGAATCCAATAATTGGTATTCACTATCAATTAATATGTCCTTTTCTCACAAACACTTTGGGAAAATTATCAAATTTTTTACACTAAAAAATTTTTATTTCTAACTTTTATACACAATTTATCAAAAGAATACATATCCCTATTTTAACTTATAAAATGATAATTTATAAGTATTGAAATTGTGAATCTCACAATGTCCTGTGAAGTTCATACTGCTAAAAATCGAAGATTTTACAGTTGTCTAAATCCCATTCACACAAATATCTTTTCCATTTGTACAATTCTTATCCAGACATAGGGCTTTCTTATTTATTTTAATTTCCTGATTATTAACCTTAACAAAGCGCCTATGAAAACTCCATTGTATTGTTTGTTTATCGCACTCTGCTCTTTTGGCATGAATGCTCAGAATACCTTAAGTGGCAACCTTAGCGGATGGGAACCTGCCAATGCACAGATATTAACTGGCATGAACGCGCCAATTCAAATTGGTACCATTGCAGAGAATGGTGCCTTTACCATAGAACTAACCAAAGATTTTGTTGAAAAAACATTACAGGGTATTGACGGCTTTAATGAAAATTCTGATGATTGGAAGGCCAGTATCTCTAACGTGGGAAAAGCATTCTCCTGCAATTCGGATACTGTAGAAATTGTAAATAGCGAAGAACCTGTCATTAATGTGGCCAATTTTGGAAATTACGGCCTGGGGAATATAGATGAACGAAAAATGTATGGATCTTTTATGATGGTCAACAATCAGGAATTCGGTAGTGCATTCAAAGCCTTTGGAAAGTACGAAACAAAAAAAGGCTATTACCTGGATTGGTATTATTTTGAGAATGCCGCTTCGGTAAATGGGGAATGCAGCATGGAATCATACGCGCTAAACCAGGAAGAATCCTATATGGCTAAAAATATTTACGAACTCAATTTTAAACCGGGCTGGAACATTGTAAAATACGAGGTTGTAGAAGTTTTTGAAGACCGGGATGGCAAGACCTATGAGTCTGTAGCGTTATGGAAAACCCTGGATGAATTACCCGCTGACGTTCAATATATTTATTTCGCTAAATAAAAAAACAGAATTTCCTATATTAAATGTGAGGGAAGATCACTGACTTTACTGCAGCCCAATTGCTCCATCACCTGTTGCAGCTGGGTTTGCAGCAGTGAAATAGTATGCCCCCCTCCTTCTGCACCCAGTGCCGCTACCCCATACATAAAAGAGCGGCCCATAAAGGTAAAAGCAGCCCCACTGGCAAGTGTCCGGGCTACATCCGGGCCGGAGCGAAGTCCGCTGTCCATCATCACTGTTATCTGGTCCCCGTACTTTTTAGCAATACGGGTCATAGGTTTTATGGTAGATTCCCCCGCATCTAATTGACGGCCTCCATGGTTAGATACTATAATCCCATCGAGTCCCAATTTTATGGCCCTTTCTGCATCTGCTTCCGTTGCAACACCCTTTAATACTATTTTGCCTTTCCATTTATCCCGAATCGGAGCAATTTTTTCCTCATTCATCCTCTTGGAAAACATCTTATCCATAAATAAACCAAGATGTTTCAGGTTGAGGTTTTCAGGCATATAGGGCCTCAACGTTTCAAAATTGGGTTGCCCGTATTTTAAGGTTTGAAGTGCCCAATTTGGTCTTCCCAGGATTTGCAACACATTATTTAGCGTCATTTTGGGAGGCATAGACAGGCCGTTGCGTATCTCTTTTGGTCTGAATCCAAAGGTTGGCACATCGCAGAGCAGGACCAGTACCGGACAGGCAGCAGCTTCTGCCCTTGACAGGATATTATCGCGTACGGAATTCTCTGCGGGATGATAAAGCTGAAACCAGGCACGTCCTTCCGTTAGCTCACTGGCACGTTCTATATTGGTAGTGGTCACAGTACTAAGGATAAAAGGAATATTATAATCCAGCGAGGCCTTTGCGAGAATTTCTGAAGCGTTGGGCCACATTAAACCCTGCAATCCTACAGGGGCAATTCCAAATGGGGCACTGTAGGTATGTCCAAAAAGTTCAGTCTCCATGTTGAACCCTTTATACTCCGTTAAATAATCGGGTTTTAACTCCACTTCCCGTATCTCTGTGGTGTTTTTTCGCAAGTTTACCTCTTCATTGCATCCCCCATCCAGATAATCAAAGGCAAATCCGGGGATACGCTTTTTGGCCTTTTCACGCAGGGCTTCAATGGACGGGTATCTGGAATTAAACTTTATCGCTTTTTTATTTCTCATCTATACACTATCTCTTTCAAGTTAAAGGGAGTAAAAATTTATTGCGTTTAGCCCCATGATCCCGGCTTTTTC
>CBDUGN010000228.1:0-4636 GCA_965366915.1 uncultured Eudoraea sp.
CGAAATAACGCCGATAAATTTGCTAAAAAATTAAAACTTAAGCGGTTAAATCCGTTTATCATTACACATCCGGTTAGTAAATTAAACTATGTTTCCCTGGCCCAATATGAAAATTGGAAACAAGCCATAAACTCGTGTTCTAACGAAATGAATGGGAAATATAATTCTGAGGTCTGGATTATGAATGTTCAGGGCGGTTCATCAGAAAAAGCCACAAACAAGGCAGTTTTTGAAAACAAAAAATTAAAAGAAAATAACTTCATTACTTCAGAGGAATTTATACGAGCAGCAAAGGAGAATAAAATTGCGGCCAGAATAGTCCCCCGGTTTAAGGGTCTGAAGAATGGCTATTATATCGTGGCAGGGGTCTTTGGTGATGTTCAAAACGTAAAATCCTTCCAGAAGAAACTAAGTAAAAGAAATTTGGTTTCTAAAGTAGCAACTCACCCAGATACTGGCTTAAACTATGTATACCTCAAAGAATCTAAAGACTGGAAAGAGGCAATAAATGCCTGTGGGTCTGATCTAAATGGAAACTATACCGATAAATTGTGGATCATGAATGTCTTTGATCCGAATGAGGTCGAGGCAACAGAGGAATTGGATACATCTGAAAGTAATGGGAAAGGAGTTTCAGAATTTTTAAACAATGTCAATCGGTCGAATATTACTCCATTAGAATCTCCCGGAGTACTAAAAAAAGGTTCCAATTTCAATAATGATAAACTGCTTCAAAAGGCAGATTCATATTTTAACAAAATGTGGTATGCTGAAGCAGCAGAACTCTACGAAGAGGTGCTGGAACTGGATCCTAATAATCAATCCTTTAAGATTATAGAAAAGGCTGGGGATTCACACTATTATAATACCAATATGGAAAGAGCTTATTACTGGTATGATAAGTTGTATACGAGTTATAAAAATGAGATGTCTGCTGAAAATATCTTTAAATATGCTCATTCTTCTAAAGGCACCGGGAAATATGCGCGAGCAAAACGGTTAATGCGATTGTATGACAGAGAAATGAAAAAGGGGAATACCCGTGCTTTGGAAAATCTATCAAGGGCAACACCTAATGAAGTTGTTTTAGATAATATTTTAAGCACTGAAGAAACTATAAACATTGCAAATTTGGCAGTAAATAGTGAATATTCTGATTTCTCTCCAATGTTCTACAACGATGACGAGATGGTATTTTCATCAGCAATGGACTCCTCATTTTTTAGTACCAGACGGTATAAATGGAATAATCAGCCCTATCTTGATCTATATGTAGCCAAGATAAATAAGGAATCGCAGGAGGTAAAAGATGCAATTAAATTCTCTAAAAAGATAAATACCAAGTACCATGAAGCATCTGTAACATTTTCCCCGGATAATCAGACTATGTATTTCACGAGGAACAATTATGGCAAAAAGTTAAAACGAGATAAGAACGGGAATAATAATCTGAAAATATACATGTCCAAGAAAATAGATGGTGAATGGACTGAAGGGGAAGAACTTCCTTTTAATAGTGATGATTTTTCTACCGGTCATCCAGCCCTAAGTCCGGATGGAAAGCAACTTTATTTTGTCTCTGATATGCCGGGAAGCATTGGCATGACAGATATTTTTGTGGTTGATGTTTTAGGTGATGGCCAATTTTCTGATCCGAGGAATCTAGGTCCTGAAATTAACACCGAAAGAAAGGAGATGTTTCCGTTTATCAACGAAAAGAAACTCTATTTTTCTTCTGATGGACATGTTGGTCTTGGGGGGCTCGACATATTTGAGGTGGCCTATGATGATGAAATCGGATTTCTCGAAGTAAGAAACGCAGGTAAGCCAATAAATAGTAAAAAAGATGACTTCTCATACATTGTAGATGAAGAAACTCAAAAAGGCTTTTTTGCATCAAACAGAAGGGGTGGTAAAGGGGATGACGATATTTATTCATTTCAAAGATTGCTGCCTGAAGAAGCCAATGAAAATGCCATTGCCGGTGTAGTTACAGATTTAATTACCGGAGACGTGATGCCGGAAGCCCTGGTAATGCTTTTGGATGAAAACAATATTAAATTGAAAGAAGTAGTTACCGGTGAGGATGGCAGCTTTGTGTTTGAAGATCTGGAGAGTACTACAAAATATAGCATTAAGACAGTAAAAGATGATTATTTTGAAGATGACCAAACTGTTGTTACCAAAGAAAATGAGTTAGTGCAGACCGAAGTATCCTTGAAAAAGCTCAAAGAGCTTATCGCAATAGAAGATGGGATCAAAAAACTCAAAATTGAGATGATCTTCTTTGACTTTGACAGGTTTTATATAAGAAAGGATGCTGCGAATGAACTGGACAGGTTGGTTGAAGTGCTGAACGAGTATAAAACAATGGTTATTAAAATTGAATCTCATACCGATTCCAGGGGTAAAAAGGCCTATAATAAGTATTTGTCAGATAAAAGGGCCAAATCCACAAGGGATTATCTGATATCACAAGGAATTTCTCCTGATCGCATACAAAGTGCCATTGGCTACGGAGAAGAAAGATTACTCAACGAATGTGATGGTACGGTGAGGTGCAGTTCAGCCAAACATCAGTTGAACAGGCGTTCAGAGTTCATAATTGTAAATATGTAGGTTTTCCCTAAAGATTTCTATTTTATCTATTGATTTTCACAACCCTAAGCAGCGCTTTCACAACAAACATTCAGCCCAAAATACGTATTGAATAAAAATATAGTTATACATACAAAGTCCAACCTATGAAACACATTTTACTTATTAAAGAAATATATTCTGAGGCCTTTAAAAACCTTGGCCATGTTCTGATAAAAAATTATTTCAAAATATTTTCGTGGTTTTGTTTTATCTCATTTATCATAGTGCTTTATGCATTTTTGTTTAGAGTAGCCACGGGATTTGCGTTCGATTAATACCAAGCAACCTAGATACCAGAGAGCGCCCTTAAACGGGCGCTTTTTTATTTTACGTAGCATTCAAGGTGTTGCGGTTAAAGTCTGCTCTCCATGCATTTAAACCCTTATTCGATACCTTTTATAGATACTAAAAAGCATGCCTGTTCTTACGCCAAATATTTGTGCTCTTCAACCGATTTATATACCATATTTAATCCATAAAAAGAACTTTGTATTAATTAACTTAAAAAAATACACTATATGGATAAAATATTACTTTTAAAAGAACTCTACTTAGAGGCTTTTCGAAATTGGACTAACATTTTTTTAAACAAATATTTCAAAGTATTCTCGTGGTTTTGCTTTGCTCTGTTGCTTATTACTATATATGCATTTATTTTCAGGGTTGCTACCGGATTTGCATTTGATTAATCATACGAGGTTTAGAAAATTAAAAGGCCCTGAAATATTTTCAGGGCCTTTTTTATTTGAATATTATTAATACTTATCTAAACTGAACTGTTTTGAGAATCGCTTCTAGCTCAAACATATAGTCCCTCTTATTGGTTGCAGGAGCAAATGTAAATCCTTCCAGGATCAATTTTCTTTTATTTTCCTTGTCGTTTACGATATAGGTTAAAAAAGGGCCTGCCATAGGGTAATTTTCAATTTCCCAGATGCCTCTTGCTTCAGCTGCTTTTTTTCCAGAAATTTCCGCAGGGAAAACATAAGGAGCAAATGCTTTTTCCGTGACCATATAGGTTGTTTTGTTAGGTATGTCAGGACCGGGGATATATTTTTTGCCAATAGAATCCCTCATCTTTACAATATCTTTTACAAAAGTGGAATCATTTTCAAAACTATCCCAGGGCATTGCATAGACAATTATGTTCATAGTTCCCTTAGGTATCTCACGATCTATCCAAACAAAATTATCCTCTTCTTTCCCTACGGTATATATGGAAGGTAATCTAAGTGAAATGTCAAATTTGGATTGTAAAGTAGTGTCCTTATTAAGTGAGCGCAAAAATCTTTTTTGCGCTTCTTTCATTTCTGTATTTCTGAAAGAGGCAATTATTTTATCTGCACCGGCCTCTAAATTATTTATTAGTTCTTCTTCCGTTTTACCTTTAATTACACCAACCTTTTGAGGTGTTGCGTATAAATCTGTTTTAATATGTGCCAAATCCAGGCTGTCCAAACTGACATATAATACGGAACGTCTATGCCTTGTCATTCCAGTAAATACCTTAAGGGGCATATGTTCTATAGAAAACCGGGGTTCGTTCCAGGTAAGTCCAAGTATAGGTGCTGCAAAATGTTCTCTTACCTTATCTCCCACCTTACCTTCCCATAGCTCATTGTCCATGACAACAGCGAGCGAATTGATGGCGCCAACAGAAACAGGTTTATAGGCTTTTTTATTTTTGTCGTTACAGGAAACCAATAAAAAAAGAGATAAAAATAGCGCTCCAAAGTATTTCATATATTTATTTTTAGGATGAACAATCGCACAGTTTCAATTTAGTTCCTGGCTGCAGATTGTTACCACTAATACCGTTCCATTGTTTTAATTTTTCAATAGTAATTCCGGGATATTTTCTGGAGATAGTCCATAAAGAGTCGCCAGCTCTTACAGTGTGAATTTTTGAATTTCCATTTAAACTTACGGCGGGTGTTGATTTTATGGATGCTTTTTTATTTGAAGAAACTGTGGTCACTGGCTTTCTTGGGTAAAT
>CBDUGN010000229.1:0-4575 GCA_965366915.1 uncultured Eudoraea sp.
CAAGGACCCTCTGATTAACAGTCAGATGCTCTAACCAACTGAGCTAAGGAGGAATGTTTCCTGTTTTTCGGGATGCAAATATAATAGTTTCTTTCAAATAGCCCAACAAAATAATTTGGTTTTCTACTTAGTCAGCCATTTATAAATATCGTTGCCGTTGGCAAATAACAATAGGGCAATTAATAGAAAGAACCCTATCATCTGGGCGTACTCCAAAAACTTATCACTTGGCTTTCTACCCGTTACCATCTCATACAATAAAAAAGTAACATGGCCCCCGTCTAAAGCAGGGATTGGCAATATATTCATGAATGCCAAAATAATCGAAATCAGTGCCGTAGTTGACCAAAATGCAGGCCAGTTCCAGGTGTCCGGAAACATACCGCCTATTGCGGCAAATCCGCCTACACCTTTATAGGCTCCTGTTTCGGGATTAAATATTTTCTTAAGCTGCTTCATGTAGCTTACAAGCGTGGTAACTCCTTTATCTATTCCGGCAGGGATTGATTCCGCAAAAGTATATTTCCTGGTCTCCAACCTTAGAAAGCCTCTCTCCTCCATCTCATCAAAACTTAAGGCACCCATCCTTATTCCTATGGTGGCAGAGTCGCTAATTACAACAGGAATTTGTTCTTCGCGTCCATCCCTGCGAACCCTAAGATCTACCTCCTGGCTGGTATACCTCTCAATAACGGATTTGGCTTCATCAAAATAGGTAATGCTTTGATCTCCAATACCTATGATCTGATCCTTTACCTGCAAACCGGAATTCTTATTTGCAGATTCATCGGGTATTTCGCCCACAATAAAAGGAAGCCTGGGACTTATAAATCGAATTTTATCCTCGTCCTCCAATAAGGTGGCTATGAAATCTACGGGGATCTCTTTTTCAACGGTATTCCCATCCCTGTTAATAGTAATGGTATTGCCATTAATGATTTCCCCCAATAAACTATCAAAATTTTCAACTTCTTCCCCATCAATGGCCACAATCTGATCTCCGGTTTGCACCCCCAATGCATCACCAATGTTCTTTTCCGTAACCCAAATTCCATCTTTCAGGCTATCCATAGGAATATACTGGTCCCCGTATGAATAAGCCATCCCGATATAGATAATGACTGCCAGAATAAAATTGACAGTAACACCTCCCAGCATGATAATCAATCGCTGCCAGGCCGGTTTAGACCTGAACTCCCAGGGCTTGGGTTCTTCGGCCATTTGAGCAGTGTCCATGCTCTCGTCGATCATGCCTGCTATTTTAACATAACCTCCAAGTGGCAACCACCCTATTCCATATACTGTTTCCCCTATTTTTTTCTTAAAAAGAGAAAATTTAATATCAAAAAAAAGATAAAATTTCTCCACCCGCGTCTTAAATAGTTTAGCCGGGATAAAATGTCCTAATTCATGCAGGACTATTAAAAGTGAAAGACTCAGGAAAAACTGTATGGTCTTTATAAGTATAGGACTCATCTATAGAATTTATAAGTAAAGCGCACAAAAGTACACTTTTACGAGGTCTTATAAAAAGAAAGTATGTTCACGGGCAGATATTTAAGAAAGTTTTAGCAGCAAACCCACATCAATCTTTTTGAATGCTATGATTCGCTGCTGTACCTTTGCAAAAAACTGCGAATGCTTTCTTTCTTCAGTAAATTCAAATTTTTGGGAATTGTACTACTATTGCTATCCGCGGTAATTATTTATTTGTTCTACAATGCACTGCAACCCAAAAAGATACTTCCTGTTTATCAACCGGCTGATTTTAACCCGGAATTGGTAGATAGCACCCTGGTCCACGTAAAAAAATACCATACCATTGCAGACTTTTCACTGACCAACCAAAATGGCGAGACCATTACCCAGGATTACTACAGGGATAAAATCTATGTGGCCGATTTTTTCTTTACTACCTGCCCCACTATCTGCCCTATAATGACAGATAATATGGTTTATCTGCAGTCGAAGATTGCGAACGATAAGGATGTATTGTTGTTATCACATTCCGTTACACCAGATATAGATTCTGTTGCACAACTTAAAAAATACGCTTTGGAAAAAGGGGTGATTGATAAAAAGTGGAATTTAGTAACCGGGAATAAAAAACATATTTACGAGCTGGCCAGAAAATCCTATTTGGCTGTAAAAGACGATGGTGACGGTGGTCCGTTTGATATGATACACACGGAGAACTTTGTTTTAATTGATAAAGAACGCAGGATAAGAGGTACTTATGACGGCACTAACAAAGAGGAAATGGAAAAATTACTGCAGGATCTGGAGGTTTTAAAAATGTCTTATGCCAATTGAGGAATCAATTTGCGCTAAAACCAATCTTATTAATCGAAGAACATTCCTGTTTTTCTTTTTTCAATATTTGCCCTAATACCTCATCTTTTTCCATTATTTTTGTCCTTACTTAAAATCAATCTAAATAAAAATTGGTTACAACCGTTGCACATTTAAAGCGAGGTGAAAGGGGTATTATTAAAGAATTTACCCAAGGTATGCTGCCTATAAAATTGTTAGAATTAGGTTGTCTTCCCGGAAATGAAGTAGAATTGATTCAAATTGCCCCTCTAAAGGATCCAATATACATAAATGTTAATGGTTCTCATATAGCTATCAGAAGATCCGTTGCCCTCCAAATAGAGTTGGATCTTATTGAAGATAAAGCCGCATTATGAGTAAAAATATAAATGTAGCACTTATTGGCAACCCTAACACAGGTAAGACCTCTGTTTTTAATCAGTTAACCGGTCTGAATCAAAAGGTCGGGAATTACCCGGGGATAACTGTTGAAAAAAAGGAAGGTGTCTGTAAATTGCCTAGAGGCGTTAAAGCACATATTCTGGACCTGCCGGGAACTTATAGTCTGAATACTACTTCCCTGGATGAAAGTGTGGTTGTAGAACTACTTCTTAACAAGAACGATAAAGATTTCCCAGATGTAGCTGTCGTCGTTAGTGATGTTGAAAATTTAAAGAGAAATCTCCTTGTTTTTACTCAAATAAAAGACTTAAAAATCCCAACAATCCTGGTTATCAATATGTCGGACAGGATGCCTAAAAAAGGGATTACACTGGATATCTCTCTCCTGGAAGAAAAATTAAATACAAAAATAGCTTTAGTAAGCACAAGAAAAGGTACCGGGATAAAGCGAATTCGCGAATTGATCGCGGACTATAAAAATTTATCTGTAAAACCAAATGTAGATACCACCGTAATAGCTCCGGAATACTTTGAGAGGTTACGGCAGACATTCCCTAATGAAGATCTCTACAAGTTATGGCTGGTAATTACACAGGATGTCAATTTTATGCCTATTGAGAAAAAAGAAGTAAAAGATACTTCTTCGTTTGCCACTAAGACCAAGGCAGAACTTAAAAGGCTGCAGCAGAAGGAAACCATCCTGCGGTATCAATTTATAAACGGGGTATTAAAAGAAACCTATAAAGTAGACAGGAATGCTGCAACAGGATTCAGAGCTACGGTAGATAGGGTACTAACCCATAAGATATTCGGTTACCTAATTTTCCTGGTCATTTTGTTAACTATTTTTCAGGCTATTTATGACTGGAGTAGTTATCCGATGGATTTTATTGATGAGCAATTTGCCGCTGCAAGTAATTGGATAAAAGCAACACTGCCACCCGGAGTGTTTACCAATCTTATTGCCGAAGGTGTCCTGGCAGGAATCGGTGGGATTGTCATATTTATTCCTCAGATTGCCTTCTTGTTTTTGTTTATTGCGCTCCTGGAGGAGTCCGGATATATGAGCAGGGTGGTCTTTCTAATGGATCGAATTATGAGGCCGTTCGGACTAAGTGGTAAAAGTGTGGTTCCCCTAATTTCGGGAACCGCCTGTGCTATCCCGGCAGTAATGGCCACTCGTAATATAGAAAACTGGAAAGAACGACTAATCACTATTTTAGTAACCCCTTTTGTTACCTGTTCTGCAAGACTTCCGGTTTACCTCATCATCATAGCCCTTGTTATTCCCGAAGGAAGAATTATAGGCTTAAGTTACCAGGCACTTACACTTACTTTGCTATATTTAATTGGGTTTGGGGCGGCAATTGGATCTGCAATGATCCTGAACAAAGTCCTGAAAATTAAAAGCAGGTCATTTTTTATGGTAGAAATGCCAAGCTATAAGTTACCCCTTCTTAAAAATGTTGCCTATACTGTTGTTGAAAAGACTAAAAGTTTTGTTTATGGTGCTGGTAAAATTATCCTCGCAATTTCAATTGTCTTATGGTTTTTAGGTTCCAATGGATACTCTTCCAATTTTAGAAATGCCGATGAAATAATTAGTGAAAGAATTGAAAATGAAGGTTTAACCGGGTACAATACTACCAGCATTCAAAATGAATTGAATGAATATGAAACATTTTTGAAGGATAGTTTAGACCAAATGAACACTAACGTCCTAAGAGATTCATTAAATCAAAAGGAGCTTATACTTTTTCAAAAAGCACGTAATCAGGAAATTGCAGGTTTTAAACTTGAAAATTCGTATATAGGTATTATTGGGAAGGCTCTGGAACCAGCGGTAGCACCATTAGGGTA
>CBDUGN010000230.1:0-4565 GCA_965366915.1 uncultured Eudoraea sp.
ATGATCTAAGGTTTCATCAATGGTTCTGTTACTTTCAGAAGGCTTATAGGCAAGGTCCTCTGGTCTCAACCCTTCAGTTGCCCAATAATATCTAAATCCCAAACCATCAATCATTCGGGCAACCACAGTTCCTGCGGTATAACTATCAGGATAGTCCGGAATCTGATAAAAAGGCAGATCCTGAGGGTACTTTTCTTGTGCATTCATAACTGTAATTAAAAATAAGGCCATAAGGGTAGTTTTTATTTTCATATTTCTTCTGATTAATATTGGTGAAAAGCTAAAAGAAGGATAGTATTTTCCATTAGGATGTTATTTAACTTCGAAATTCTTATTTGACGATTTTTACCAATTCAGACATAATGTCTTCTACAATATCAAAAATAAAGGTACCGAAATAAAAAGTTATCACGGACACCAGTATAATCTCTATACTATTTATGAAAACCCATTTTAGTTCGATTTTAAATAATCAGATAATCTTAAAGAAAGGGCTACCAGCGTAAGTGTCGGATTTGGAGCACCGGCAGTAGGGAAGCAACCAGAACCAGCAATAAAGAGGTTAGAAATACCATGAACTTTGCAATTTGCATCTACTACTCCCTTATTGGGATCTGCACTCATTCTTGTTGTGCCCATATGATGCCAGCCACCCCCTAACTGATCCGGCATTGAATTATCGTTGTCATCCCATAGGAATTTTTCCAATTTTACCCTTCCAAGGCCAGCCTTACCTATTTGTACACCAAGAATATGATAAAATTTTCTTATGCTGTACTTATCAAGTTCCGTTAACTCCCAATGCAATTGTGGTCTTGGTACACCCAGTGCATCCTTTTCATTTGAGAGCATTATTCTGGAATTGCGATTTGGGGCTTGTTCCATGCGTGTGAATAATTCAAATGCCCTATTACCATTCTCTTCCTTCCACGAAGCGTTTTTCTCTCTTGATTTTCTGAAATTTGCAACTAAATTATCAAAGGATTTCCTTGGATCTTCATTGCTCCAGACATCAATTAGAGGCGTCTGTTGTTTTGCTATTAAAAGCGGAGTTAGAGAAGCAGAACCATTTAGAATACGGGTTTCTTCCTGAATACCTTCAGTAAGTGCCAATTCTGCTCTTGGTTTACGTGTGCCATAATCAAAAATGTATAACTCTGTTGAAAATGGTTTTTTGAGCCATAATTCGGCCGATTTAATTTCCAGATGTTCCATAAAATAACGACCTACAAGGTCGTTGTCATTGCCTATACCTTTTTTGGTCGCTCCTCTTGACGCCAGTAACATTCTTGCATTTTGTATAGCACCACATGCCAAAACAAATTTTTTAGCTCTTACCTTGTGGGTTTTTCCCTCATGATTTTTTACTATCAGCTCCTTTATGTTGCTAACTGCATTATTTGTTACAATTTTTGTAAGATTGGCATAAGTATACAGATGAATATTTGGTGATTTTACAATGGTTTCTTTATATGTTTTACCAAATCTTGTAGGGGGGCTGAATTGCCACATTTTGGACCAGATAATATTCTTGTCGAGCGGGAAAGGAGTGAGTACCGGGTACTCTTTCTGCCAATATCGCAAGTCGTAATTATAGGCATCCAGTTCAAATAATTTTTGTGCTTTAGAGTAAAAGGGTACAAGATCATCCAATGTAATTGGCCAGCCACTATCCGGCACCCAATTTCTTTTTTTAAAGTCTATAGGATCTAATGGGGCGCACATTCCTCCCCAATGACCTGTCGTTCCTCCAAATAAGTGTAACCTGCATGACCTTAAGGGATAATATCTTTGTCCTGTTGAGTTACCAGAATACAGGTCCTGAATTTTGTTGTCATACTCAAAACCTCCGCCTTCCAAAAGGATTACTTTTTTACTATTTCCATTCCAGTCCAGAGCCATACTAATGCCCGCCGCACCAGCACCAACAATGCAGAGATCTCCTTCAATTATGGTGTTGTTATCAAGTTCTCTGGCGTCTATATGCATAAATTCTAATTTGCTTCAGACATTGATAAAAAAGCACATTGCCTGGCTTCTGTTCTTGAAAGTAACCACCCATCAACAAGAATCGTGTTTCCCGTATTAAAATCTTCCACCACTTTAGATTTTAAACTAATTTTTAAGTAATTGCCAATCATTCCTGCATCTTGAACCAAAAGTTCTTTCAAATATCTTTTATCATTCTCATTGGTTAATTTCATATAAGTATTTCCGATCTGAATTAAAGTCTTACGATCGCAGATTTCTGAAAGATCTATAGGATAGCTAAGTGCTTTAGTTGTAGCGGATTTAAACTTAAAATACCAAAGTGAAATTAGGCTTAGAAATAAAGCAAAAATCGATACTAACAGAAATTTTCTTCGTTTCATTTTGGTTTATATCTGCAGAAATTATTTTTAATAATACATTGGAAACACCAATATTATTAGCTTAAAAAATCCCTTTTATAGATTTTTTAAGTACAAGCTAAAGGTAATAAAAACGATGTGTTAACAGTTATTTTAAATCGACTTCCAACCAAATAGATCAGGTATTTAATACATTCAACACCCTTTCAGGAGTAAATGGTAAATGCCTGAGGGGTTTACCAGTTAATTTGAGGAATGCGTTGGCAATAGCACATGCAACTAATGGTGTCCCGGATTCGCCTACGCCACGGGGTGGTTCTCGAGATTCAATTATTGCGGTTTCTATACTCTCAGGTATATCTTCCATTCGTAATATTTGGTAATCATTGAAGTTAGATTGTTGTATCTGTCCATTTACAATAGTCAATTGTTCTTTAAGCGCACTGCTAATACCCATTACTATACCACCTTCCATTTGTGCCTTAACATTGTCTGGTTGTATTACGATACCTGCATCATTGGCACTCCAAAAATGATGTACAGTAATTTTACCGATTGTTCTATCAACAGAAATTTCGCAAACACCTGTACTAAATGTTCCACTGCGCTCCAAAAAAGCGATACCTTTTGCACGGTTAACATCAATTGCAGAACCCCAATTGGATATTGCCATTGCTTTCTCCAGTGTAGCCAATGCCCTTGGTGCCTTAGCCAGTAGCTTTCTTCTTAAGTCGGCCGGATCTTTCTTGAAATAGATAGCTATTTCATCGATCATACACTCTATCGCAAATTTATTTGGGGCATGACCCACTGAACGCCAGTGTTTTAGCCTAATACCTTCAGAAACTTCCCGCCATTCAGCATATTTATTAGGAATATCATAATAATCAATACGAATACCACTGGCTACCAGATTACCGCCATCTCCAACAACACAATGAGAAAATCCGGTTATATTCCCCTGAGCATCTGTAGCGGCTCTTAATCGTTGTAAAGTCAAAGGTCGGTAAGCACCATAACTGACATCATCTTCACGCGTCCAAATTAATTTTACAGGTCTGGGAGCTACCTCCCTTGCCAAACCTGTTCCTTCCAAAACAAAATCTGTCATACTCCTTCTTCCAAATCCTCCTCCCAAATACTGCAGATTTATTTTTACATTTTCTGCCGGAATCCCGAGATACTTTGGTATACCAAGTTTAGAATCGAAACCCTGTTGACTTCCAACCCAAACCTCAGCTGATTTTCCATCTGTATCAACCTTTACAATAGAATTAAGGGGTTCCATTTGTGCGTGATAGACATAATCATTTTTAAAATCGACAGTAAAATTTTTATCGGCTGATTTAATGGCACTATTAATATCCCCTTCATCTATGATCACTTTTCCGGTTGATTTATCTGAGGCTATTTGTTCATATTTCTCGTAGCATTCCTGAGAATTGAAACCACTTGAAGGAGCTTCACTCCAACTTGTATTTAGCAATTTTTTAGCAGCCAGAGCCTGATCTATGGTTTCTGCAATAATTCCTATCGCATAATCAAAATGGACTAGTTTGAGTACTCCCTCCATTGCAAGAATTTCTGACTCATTATTTAGTTTCGGGCTTGCACCATGTACTTTTCCACGCTCCAACACACCATAGAGCATTTGGGGTAATTTAATGTCTATTGCAAATTGGGCAGTTCCCATTACTTTTTCGGGAATATCCACTCTGGGCTGATCTATTCCTATAAACTGATAGCTATTAGGATCCTTAAATTCTGATTCCGATAATTCTGGTAAGCTATCGGGCATGACCAGATAAGGAACCAGGTCTCCATAACTAATTCTATTGCCTGCCAGATTATCAATTACTTCACCATTTGCCGTACTAAGCTCTTCAATAGGAACTTTCCAATGTTGGGCGGCACTATGCATTAAAATATAACGGGCCTGAGCTCCAGCTTGTCTCATAATAGAATAATAACCATAAGTAATCATGCTGCCTGCTGTTAGCATCACCTTTCTATTTGGACTCCATTTATCCGATCCGTAAATATCAGACTCCTGGGGCGAAAATTCTACTGAGACCATAGACCAATCCGCATCCATTTCTTCTGCAAAAATGGCAGGTAATGAGGTCATAGATCCCTGACCCATTTCTGCCGCGGGATTGTAAATAATAATCCTGCCATCATCGGCTAATTGTACCCATGCAGTAAGTGGGTGTT
>CBDUGN010000231.1:0-4525 GCA_965366915.1 uncultured Eudoraea sp.
ACCTGTGCTGCTTCCTTTATATGTTCGGCACTGCCCTTATCCATAATAGTTCCGTCTTCAAACTCCAGTGCCCAGCCGTCTTTGCCAAAATTCATTATCATAAATTTCATCCCAAGGTTCATTGCTGCCTTTTGTGTGCTTAGACGTGTTCTTAAACTATTATTAAAGAACAACAAACCAATGGTCTTTTGCTTTCCGAGCTTCTTAAATGCTGTTGGTTTTTGCTTAAGAATTAGGGCATCCTCAACCCATTCATTAACTGAATCAATGTCGTTTACTGAAAGATAATGCTTCATGACAATTCATTTTTTAAGCCTTCAAAAAATAGATCCAGATCTTTTTCACTAATTGTCAGTGCTGGGAGAATCCTAAGAACATGTTTATCTTTTGCACCTCCGGTAAAAATGTGTTGGTTGTGTATAAGACGTTTTCGTAAATCTGCAACCTCAAAATCGAACTTTAATCCAAGCATAAGTCCCTTGCCTTTTATTTCCTTTACCTGTGGTATTTCTGTGGCTTTTTCTTTGAAATATTTACCCAGTTTTTCGGCATTTTCGATCAGCTTTTCTTTTTCCAAAACCTCTAAAACAGCCAGGACCGCTGTACAGGCAAGATGATTTCCACCAAAAGTAGTCCCAAGCATGCCATAGGATGCCTTTATGCTATTATGAATTAATACCCCACCAACCGGAAAGCCATTCCCCATGCCCTTGGCAATAGTAATAATATCCGGCTTAATGTCATGATGCTGAAAGGCGAAAAAAGAACCGCTGCGGCCAAAACCAGATTGTACTTCATCGGCAATCAGAACTACACCATATTCTTTACATAATGCAGCAATTTCCCTATAGAACATCACAGATGGCTCATCCAGACCACCGACTCCCTGGATAGCTTCCAAAATAACAGCACAGACATCCCCCTTTTTAATTTCAGCTTTAAAGGCTTTAAAATCCTCAAATGGTAAAAATGTAACTTTTTGTTGTTTATTTATAGGAGCGTTTATCTTTTCATTATCTGTAACTGCAACTGCAGCGGATGTTCTGCCATGAAAACTATTGGTAAATGCAATTACTCGTGATTTATTGGTATGAAAAGACGCTAATTTTAAGGCATTCTCATTGGCCTCTGCCCCCGAATTGCACAAGAATAAATTGTAATCCCCGCAATTTGATATTTGCCCCAATTTGGCTGCCAATCTTTTTTGTAATGGATTTTTAACCGAGTTGCTATAAAAGCCTATTTGATCTAATTGATTTTTAATGCATTCAATGTAATGTGGGTGGGAATGCCCAATGGAGATGACCGCATGTCCGCCATAAAAATCGAGATATTTATCTCCCTTATCATCAGTTATAACAATACCTTTAGCGGTAACCGGAGTTACATCATATAGCGGATACACATCAAATAGTTCCATTAGTTTCTTTTTAGAAAAGGTTGATAAGGAATTAATCTAAATACCTAATCCTTTATTTTAAAATCATTTATTTTCTCAAAGGAAGCCACTATTCCTCTGATAAGGGAAGAGCTTAAACCCTGATGCTCCATTTCGTTTAATCCCTGAATAGTACAACCCATTGGTGTGGTTACCTTATCTATTTCTTCTTCCGGATGATTCCCTGATTCTATTAGTAATCCCGCTGCCCCATTACAGGTGTACATTGCAAGTTCCTGTGCTTCTTTTGCATCGAAACCTAATTGAATAGCACCCTGTGTTGTCGCTCTTATAAGTCTCATCCAAAGGGCTATGCCACTTGCACATATTACAGTTGCTGCCTGCATTTGGTTTTCAGGTATTTCCAGGGAATAACCCATTCTGTTAAATATGGCTTTTGCCAGATCTATGCGTTTATTACCGGCCGTATTAGAGCAGACACAGGTCATAGATTTACCTACGGAAATAGCCGTATTAGGCATACTGCGGATAATATGCTTTTCTTTTCCGAGAATAGCTTCCATTTTTTCAATGCTAAAGCCGGTTATCGTTGAAATTATTACATGTTTATCCGTGAGAAGATCCTTAACTTCTTCCAAAATCATTGCAAAATCTCGTGGTTGCACGGCAAAAATTAAAATATCAGATTTTTCGACCGCTTTTCTATTATCCGAACTTACGGTTACATTTCCATATTTTTCATAGTTTTTAATACTGTCTACATGTCTTTTGGTCAGATACATCGTGGTAGCTCCATTGCTATGTAAAATTCCTTTCGCAATGGATAAGCCTAAATTTCCTGCTCCAATAATGGCTATTTTCATATTTACTTATTTAAGATCTAGTTTCTATTTCGCACTCTTTTCAATAAACTGTCGCTTTTAAATTCAGACCCTGGGTTTCATCAAAACCAAACATTAAATTCATGTTCTGAATGGCCTGTCCGGATGCCCCTTTAAGCAGGTTATCGATTACAGATGTTATCAGCAGAACATCTTTGTGCTTATGTAGGTGGATATGACAATTATTAGTATTTACCACTTGCTTAAGGTGAACAGCTTCTTCTGAAATCTGTGTGAAAACTTCATTTTTATAGAATTTATGATATAAATCAGAAGCATCTTCCAAACTGCCTGCAAACTTGGTATATGCTGTACTCAGAATACCACGGGAAAAGTTACCTCTATTGGGAATAAAATAGAGTTCTCCAATGTCTTCTTGCAGCGATTCGAGACTTTCATTTATTTCTCCAAGATGTTGGTGTGTAAAAGCTTTATACCAGGATGCGTTGTTATTTCTCCAGCTAAAATGGGTGGTTGCAGATGGCATTATTCCCGCGCCTGTGCTTCCGGTCACCGCATTGACATGGACCTCTGAATTTAACAATTTGGCACCGGCCAAAGGAAGTAAAGCCAACTGAATACAGGTCGCAAAACAACCTGGATTGGCAATATATTGTGCATTGTGAATTGCGGTTCTATTTAATTCGGGAAGCCCATACACAAAATCTTTTCCTACGAAATTGGCATCTTGCTTTAATCTGAAATCATTGCTTAAATCAACAATCCTTGTTTTGGAAGAAAAAGAATACTTGTTTAGAAAGCTCTTGGAATTTCCATGACCCAGGCACAAGAAAAGAATATCGACTTCAGAATTGATCGAATCTGTAAAAGCCAAATCTAATGTGCCCAACAAATCCGTATGCGCCGTACTAATTTTTTTGTCGGCCTTAGTCCTGCTATATACAAAGTCAATGGCCACTTTAGGATGATTTATTAAAAGCCTGATAAGCTCACCACCGGTATAGCCAGATCCCCCAATTATCCCTGCTCTAATCATGATTTTTAATTATTTGATTAGCTATTTTTCCTGGATTGGATAAAATTTTAATAAAGCCTTTAGCGTCATCTGCTGTCCAGGCCTTATTTGTTTCTCCATAATTGCCAAATGTGGCATTCATTAAATCATTCTCAGACGTAATACCTTTCAATTCAAATCGATAGGGGTGTAAACGTACTGAAACCTCTCCTGATACGTTTCTTTGTGTATCTGTTAAAAAGGCTTCGATATTTCTCATTACTTCATCCAGATAATTCCCTTCATGTAAGAGCATTCCGTAAAAATTGCCTAATTGTTCTTTTTGGAATTGCTGCCATTTGCTAAGGGTGTGTTTTTCCAATAAATGATGGGCTTTGATGATGATCATTGATGCCGCAGCTTCAAATCCTACTCTTCCTTTTATGCCTATGATGGTATCACCAACATGGATATCTCTTCCTATTGCATATTCTGAGGCAATAGCATCGAGTTTAATAATATTTTCAATCGGGGTCCCCTTTTTACCGTTAATGGAAACCAGTTCGCCCTTAAAAAAACCCAGTTTAACATCTTTTGGTTCTGTAGCAACTAATTGAGAAGGGAATGCAGACTCCGGTAAAGGTAAATCAGAAGTAAGGGTTTCATCTCCACCGACCGAAGTACCCCACAATCCTTTGTTTATCGAATATTTGGCCTTTTCCCATGAATATTCAATACCGTTTTTCTGAAGGTACTTAATCTCGGCTTCCCTAGACAAACTTTTATCTCTTATTGGTGTAATAATTTTGATATTAGGCGCGAGAATTTGGAAAATCATATCAAACCTCACCTGGTCATTACCTGCGCCTGTACTGCCATGAGCAATATACCCGGCGCCTATTTTTTTAGCATGGTTCACAATTTCGATAGCCTGAACTATTCTTTCAGCACTTACAGATAAAGGATACGTATTATTTTTTAATACATTTCCAAAGATTAAGTACTTCACCACCTTTTCATAAAAGTGTTCCAGAGCATCTATGGAAGTATAGCTGGACGCACCTAACTGAATTGCCTTTTCCTCAATGATCTTAATTTCTTCTGAGGAGAATCCGCCGGTATTGACACTTACCGCATGTACTTCAAAACCTTTTTCCTTGGATAAATATTTAGCGCAATAAGAAGTATCGAGTCCACCACTATATGCCAAAACTAATTTTTTCATTTGTTCTTTCTTTTAAGAAATATTTGCTCCTTAATTCTTTTAAGCCTTTTAAAAGCCTTAGTGTT
>CBDUGN010000232.1:0-4420 GCA_965366915.1 uncultured Eudoraea sp.
GAACCTAGATTTGTTGCACTACTGGAGAAAATGGGTTTGGCAGATAATTAGAAATACTAATATTGTAGTTTCCTTTTACTGGTACAAAGGAGTGAAATAATGCATTCGAGGTAATTTTGATAACATTGTCCCATTATATAGGGCTTACAATTAGAGATTTGTACCTTAGCTCTTCACTATTGCCGCTGACTTTAGGTTTGGGCAAAAAGTAAATGAACAGCAAACCAAAACATACACAACTTATAAAAACCGAAGCCAAACGCCTCGGTTTTTTGTCTTGTGGGTTTTCCAAAGCCGAATTCCTCGAGGAAGAAGCTCCCAGACTGGAACAATGGTTGAATAAAAACATGCACGGCGAAATGCAGTATATGGAGAACCACTTCGACAAACGCCTTGACCCCCGCTTATTGGTTGATGGTGCCAAATCTGTTATTTCTCTTTTACTAAATTATTATCCTCATGAAACTCAAAGCGAAAACAGCTATAAAGTTTCCAAATACGCCTATGGACAGGATTACCACCATGTAATTAAATCCAAATTAAGACAACTTCAGGAATTTATTTCAGAAGAAATAGGAGAGGTGAACGGTCGTGCTTTTGTAGATTCGGCCCCGGTACTGGACAAGGCATGGGCAGCCAAAAGTGGCCTGGGCTGGATGGGGAAACATTCTAATCTTCTCACGCAACAAATAGGTTCCTTTTACTTTATTGCGGAGCTGATTGTAGATCTGGAACTGGAATACAATTCGCCGGTTACGGATCATTGTGGCAGCTGTACGGCCTGTATAGATGCCTGCCCCACTGAAGCCATTGTGGAACCTTATGTAGTAGACGGCAGCAAATGTATTTCCTATTTTACTATTGAACTTAAGAATGAAATTCCAGCTTCTGTAAAAAATAAGTTTGACGACTGGATCTTTGGTTGTGATATCTGCCAGGATGTCTGCCCCTGGAACAAATTTTCAAAACCCCATGCAGAACCGCTGTTTAATCCGCATCCGGATTTGTTGAATATGACCAAAAAGGACTGGGAAGAAATCACTGAAGACGTTTTTAAAAAGGTATTCAAAAAATCTGCGGTTAAGCGCACGAAATTTTCAGGTTTAAAGCGAAACATAAAATTTCTGAAATAAGACACAATAAGAACTATAACGTTTTCGAAGTTAAAATAATTAAGTTTTAAGTAAGATTTTACGGTTAACAAAGATAAAGAGCTATATTGAAGGTCTGTTTACCAAGTATTTACAATAGAATTAAATTTGTTATATCTAGACAGCACGCATTATGAAGATTACGAAACCCGAGTTAAGTTTTTGGCAAATATTCAATATGAACGTCGGTTTTCTCGGCATCCAATTCAGTTTTGGGTTACAACAGAGTGCGATCAACCCTATTTTTCTTTTTTTAGGGGCGCCTGAAGATATGCTGCCTATATTAAATATTGCGGGCCCGGTTACAGGTTTGATCGTTCAGCCTCTTATAGGAGCCATTTCTGATAAAACATGGTCACCCCGGTGGGGTCGTAGAAAACCATTTTTTCTAATCGGGGCTATTATTGGAAGTTTGTGCTTGTTTGCATTTCCTTTAAGTCCGGCACTATGGTTTGCTGTCGGGTTACTCTGGATTTTAGATGTAGGTAACAACATGGCAATGGAACCTTATAGGGCCTTTGTAGGCGACAAGTTACCTAGTAGACAACTTAGTTTAGGTTATCAAATGCAGAGTCTTTTTGTTGGTGCCGGTATTGTACTTGCCAATGCGTCTATTTTCTTGTTCCAGGATTGGTTTGGTGGAGATGCTGCTTCAGAGGTAGCGGGTTCAATTCCTAAATGGTTGTACTATTCCTTTTTTATAGGATCGGTTTTGTCGGTAACCACCATTTTATGGTCTGTTCTCAAAACCCCGGAAATTCCCCCGAGCGATGAAGAACTTGAGGTAATCAATGCGCATAAGAAATTGCCTTTTGCAGAACGGTTTAAAATGCCATTTATTGAAATTGCTAAAGCGGTTAGGGAAATGCCCAAGTTTATGTGGAAGCTCTCGGTCGTGTATCTTTTCCAATGGTATGCGTTATTTGTTTATTGGCAGTTTATAACACCCTTGTTCATGAAAACTATGGGGTATGATCTCTCATCGGCAGCTGCTCAGTCTGCAAAAATGAGTACAACTTATAATATTGCAACTGTTGTTGTTGCTTTAGCCTTAGTTCCATTGACATTAAAGTTTGGTGGAAAGAAAATTTATGCAGCAAGTTTATTTGGCACTGGATTAGCTTTAATGAGCATACCATATATTGCAGATCCAATTTATGTCCTGTTTCCAATGGTGCTTTTTGGTATCGGTTGGGCTGCAATGATGGGTATTCCTTATACCATGGTCTCCAACATTGTACCTCAGGAGCGTCGTGGTGTGTATATGGGTATTTTGAATATGATGATAGTGATTCCTATGGGTATTGAAACACTTACCTTCGGGCCAATCTTTAAGATCTTCTTGGGGGGTAATGCTGTAAACGCAATGCTCTTTGGGGGCACATTCTTTATTATTGCCGCAGTTTTGGCATTGCGCTTAAACGTAACCGCCGAAAAAAAACGTAAATAAGGGAATGCCTCCAATCGAAAACTCAATAATCTTATACAGAGATATTACATTGTTGGATTTTTTATTTCAGTAAGAATTAATAGAGTCCCAAAAATATCATCCAAAAATTGATGGAATTTTAATTGTATTCGAAGATATGTTTGTATCCAAAGAAATACTCTTAAATTTGAGAATCAAAATAAATCCATGTCCGAAGAAAAGAAAAGAAGAGAGGCATTAATCTATCATGCAAAACCTCAACCCGGGAAAATTAAAGTTGTTCCTACAAAGCCTTATAACACCCAGCGTGATCTGGCTCTTGCGTACTCACCGGGTGTTGCAGAACCCTGCCTGGAAATTAAGAAGGATAAGGAGAATGTCTATAAATACACTGCCAAGGGAAATATTGTAGCAATTATTTCTAATGGTACCGCTGTACTGGGACTTGGAGATATTGGACCTGAGGCTTCCAAACCCGTAATGGAAGGCAAGAGTTTACTATTTAAAATTTTTGCAGACATAGATGGGATTGATATAGAACTGGATACAAAAGACGTAGATAAATTTGTAGAAACCGTAAAGATAATTGCACCCACTTTTGGTGGGATAAATCTCGAAGATATTAAGGCTCCTGAAGCTTTTGAAATTGAACGAAGATTAAAAGAAGAGTTAGATATTCCTGTGATGCATGACGATCAACACGGGACAGCGATTATTTCGGCAGCAGCATTGCTAAATGCACTGGAGATTGCCAATAAGAAAATTGAAAAGGTAAAAATCGTAGTAAGTGGTGCAGGTGCCGCGGCGGTTTCATGCACCAGGCTTTACAAAGCCTTTGGAGCAATATCAGAGAATATTGTGATGCTTGATAGCAAAGGTGTAATTCGCCAGGATGCAAAAAATCTCTCCAAAGAAAAACTCGAGTTTGCAACTAAGAGAAAGATAAATACCTTGGCTGAAGCTACTAAAGACGCGGATGTTTTTATAGGTCTTTCAATTGCTGATATCCTCACTCCCGGGATGCTTAAGTCTATGGCAAAAGACCCTATTGTCTTTGCAATGGCTAATCCTGACCCTGAAATAAAGTACAAACTGGCCTGTAGTACCAGAGAAGATGTTATTATGGCCACGGGAAGATCTGACCATCCTAATCAGGTAAATAATGTTTTAGGCTTTCCCTTTATTTTTCGTGGAGCACTTGACGTTAGAGCCACTAAAATTAATGAAGCCATGAAAATGGCGGCGGTAAAAGCATTGTCTGAATTGACCAAGCAACCAGTTCCGGAACAGGTAAATATTGCCTATGGTGAAACCAGATTAACCTTCGGCAAGGACTATATCATTCCAAAACCTTTTGATCCAAGGCTAATAGCAGAAATACCCCCGGCCGTAGCAAAAGCAGCTATGGAAAGCGGTGTTGCCAAGGCACCTATTGAAGACTGGAACAGATACAGGGAAGAACTCCTCAAGCGATCCGGAGATGATAATAAGGTAATGCGACTGTTGATGAACAGGGCCAAGAGTAATCCGAAAAAGATTGTTTTTGCCGAAGCGAATCATATTGATGTATTAAAAACTGCACAAATTGCTTATGAAGAAGGGATTGCAACCCCTATCCTATTAGGAAATAAAGAGGTAATACTGGAATTAAAAAATGAATTGGAATTTGATGCAGATGTTTTAATAATTGACCCTAAGGATGAAGATTCTGAAGCTAAAAGAAAAACTTACGCGGCTAAATTCTTCGAAGCAAGAAAAAGAAACGGAGTTACCTTATACGGTGCCAATACAAAAATGAGGGAGCGTAATTATTTTGGGGCAATGATGGTTTTAGAAGGTG
>CBDUGN010000233.1:0-4410 GCA_965366915.1 uncultured Eudoraea sp.
CCCGGCCACTGCCAGCGCCGAATATTTTTTTGGTTTTGCAACTACAGGATTGCATATCCATCGGGAAAACACTCCTGCTAATAGAAAACACGAAGCCCAAAATAGGGCTGCGTAGCTTTATCTTTCGCTCCGTAAGCTCAAATAAATTTGGCTTTTGATTGCTTAGAAAGTATTGTGGTTTAGCACTAAACTAATTTAAAAGTTGAACAATAGAGAGCATATTCGTTCTTTTATTCTGGTTAAAATAATATTATAGCTAAAACCTATACCCAAATACTAATGTGGTTGAAGTACGGGAACCAACTCCGGTTTGACGGGCAATTTCCCAATGCTTCGCAAATCTAAATTTCAATGTTTTTGACCTATGTTTATCAATTTAACTCTCAATGATATAAATATTCAAAAATTAACCAAACAGTGATTTCCTTATATAAAGCATATTACCGATAAGGGTGAAAATAATAGGAGAAACCAATATTCTAATATTTGAATAAGAAGCTAGTTTAGTTATATTTATGCCTTGTAGATTTTTTACGGTCTAATTTATACCACCTTTTATATGCACCGCAAATATTTTTTACGCCTTACAGTTTTTACAATGGCAGGCTTTCTTTCATTTACCTCCTGTAAAGAAAATAGTGCTAAAAACGCACCTATCCCGGAAATCCAAGTCATCAAAGTGGTAAAAAAAGATGTTCCACTAAAAAGAGACTTTGTTGGACAGATATACGGGTTTCAGGATATTCCAATTAGAGCAAGAGCAGAAGGCTACTTAGAAGGAGTGCATTTTGAGGAAGGATTTCCTGTAAAAAAGGGTCAACTACTCTATACGATTGATGCTCAGCCTTATATTGAAGCCGTTGCTTCCAAAGCAAGTATGGTTGCCGAGGCCCAAACATATTTAGTGAATGCAGAAAATGAACTGGCCAGATACAAACCTCTTGCAGAGATCAATGCGGTAAGTAAAAGTGATTTGGATGCTGCCCAGGCAAGTAGGGATGCGGCTGTAGCTTCTTTGGAAGCCGCTAATGCCAATTTAAGGATGGCTGAAATTAATCTGAGTTACACCAAAATACTTTCTCCCATTAATGGCCTCATTGGCAAAACAGAGGCTCGAACGGGTGAATTTGTAGGACGTGAGCCCAACCCTGTTATACTAAACATTGTTTCCGATATCAATAAAACAAGGGTTGAATTTTTTCTCACGGAGGCGGAGTATCTAACAATAGCAAGAGAATTTAATCAAACAATCTCCGAAGACGGAACCATAGACCGCGAAAATGCCAAAAACAGCGATAATTTAGAATTGATTCTCGCCGATGGCACTGTCTATGAGGAAAA
Source organism: uncultured Eudoraea sp. (assembly GCA_965366915.1). Lineage (GTDB taxonomy): Bacteria > Bacteroidota > Bacteroidia > Flavobacteriales > Flavobacteriaceae > Eudoraea. The sequence continues at coordinate 1,342 of CBDUGN010000233.1, forward strand.
AGGCAGTGTTGAATTTCTTGGCAGAGCAATTGACGCCAATACAGGATCTATTTTGGTTCAAGCCTCTTTTGATAACAAAAGAGGAATACTAAGACCTGGAATGTACGCCAAAGTCCGTGTTGAATTTGATGTCGCTGAAGATGCAATTCTTGTGCCTCAAAAATGTGTTACTGAATTACAAGGGCAATATTCTGTCTATGTCATCGAAGAGGGAAATATTATAAAATCAAGACAAATCAAAACCGGAGGTAGAATTGGTGATCTTTGGTTAATCACTGAAGGACTTGAAGAAAATGAACAGGTTGTTATTGATGGTTTACAAAAAGTGGCTACAGGGATGGTTATATCGCCCATTGTTACAGAGTTCGAAAGTAAAACTCCACTTGAAAATTAAGTAAACTATGGCTGAAAACTCAGGTAACTTCTTTGTTCGCAGACCCATCGTGGCTATTGTCATTGCTATTGTCATTGTCATTGTGGGCGGTGTGTCTGTGATTGGGCTACCCATAGAACAATATCCAAACCTTACACCTCCAATCGTACAGGTTAGAGCCAATTATACAGGAGCCAATGCAATCAGTGTTGAAGAATCTGTTGCCACTCCTTTAGAGCAAGAAATCAATGGGGTAGATAATATGATCTATATGAAATCTACCAACGCCAATGATGGTTCTATGGTAATTGATATCTCATTTGACGTAGGTACTGACCCTGATATGAATACCGTTTTGGCACAGAACAGGGTCTCTGCAGCTTCCGCAAAGCTTCCAGCGGAGGTAACAAAATTTGGCGTAACCACCCAAAAGTCCTTACCTAATATTATGATGGCGATGACGCTTACTTCTGATGGCGGGTATGATCAGGATTTTTTAGGTAATTATGCTTTGATTAACATAAAAGATCAGTTATCAAGAATTAAAGGAATTGGGCGGGTTGATATTTTAGGAACTTCTGAATATTCCATGAGAATTTGGGTGAAACCCGATTTACTTTCTAAAATGGGCATTACGGTTCCTGAAATTCTAAATGCCATAAACGCACAGAATGTTATTGTTCCGGGAGGCAAATTTGGAGCGGAGCCGGCTCCGCCTGGTACTGAGTTTACCTATACGGTACGTTTGCCTGAAAGATTTAATTCGGTTGAGGCTTTTGAGGATATCGTGGTACGGACAAATACCGATGGATCTCAAGTAAAAATAAGAGATATTGCCACTGTAAATCTTGGGGTTGAAACCTATGCCATGATCCCAAGAATGAATAAAGAAACCTGCGCCATCATAGCGGTTTACCAGGCTCCAGGATCTAATGCGGTTGAATTGGCTCAGAATTTATTAGTCGAGATGGAAGATCTTTCCAGGAATTTTCCGGAAGGCATTAAATATGATGTAGCCCTTGACTCCACCTTACCCATTACAGCAGGTATTAAAGATATTGTAGTAACGCTGTTTATTGCTCTTTTTTTGGTTGTATTGGTAGTTTTTATCTTTATACAAGATTGGCGTGCTACCTTAATTCCAACTTTAGCCATTCCTGTTTCCTTAATAGGGGCCTTTATCTTTTTTCCCTTATTAGGTTTTACGATAAATGTCTTATCCCTTTTAGGACTTGTCCTGGCAATTGGTATTGTCGTAGATGATGCCATTGTTGTGGTGGAAGCCGTGCAAGTAAATATTGCTAAGGGGATGAACGCCAAACAAGCCACTTTGGATGCCATGAGCAAGGTAACGGCGCCCATTATTGCAACTACCTTGGTATTAGTAGCTGTTTTTATCCCTGTTGCCGGGATGGCAGGAATAACCGGATTGCTTTACCAGCAATTCGCTATTACCATAGTAGTTTCAGTACTGGTATCTTCTGTAAATGCCTTGACCCTAAGTCCCGCACTATGTTCTTTACTGTTAAAAGAACCAAAACCATATAAGGGATTGTTGGGAAAATTTTTCCATAAATTCAACCAGGGAATGGACAAGTCAACCGATGCCTATATGAGTTTTACCAATGTAGTTTCCCGAAAACTAAAAAGAGGTGTCATTTTTATCCTGGTGATGACACTGGGTGCCGGTTTGTTCGGAAGTCTGGTGCCCGGCGGATTTATTCCCGAAGAGGATATGGGGTTTTTCTACGTTAATATACAACTCCCTAATGCGGCATCTATTCAGAGAACAGATGTCATTGCAAAACAAGCAGAAGAAATCATTCTAAATAATCCTGATATAGAGTATTTAACCACCCTTGGGGGATATAGTATATTGGCAGGTTCCGCAGTTCCTAATAATGGATTTATGTTTGTAACCCTTACAGAATGGGGTGACAGGGACTTAACAGCCAAGGAGGTAATTAATAACCTGAACATGGAGTTTGCTCAAAAAATAAAAGGGGCTCAGGTATTTGCTTTTGGACCCCCGGCCTTACCCGGCCTGGGTAATGGTTCTGGTTTTAGCCTAATGATCCAGGATAGAGCGGGTAATACCCCGGAATACTTGGGGCAAAACACCATGAAATTCATAAAAGCAGCCAATGAAAGACCAGAAATAGGAACTGCCTTTACGACCTTTCAGGCTAATGTGCCACAGAGATTTTTGGATATCAATAAAGAGAAAGCATTAAAACTGGGCGTTTCCCTAAATGATCTCTACACCACTATTGGGGCTTTTATGGGAGGAGCCTATGTCAATAATTTTACAAGATTTGGAAGGCTCTATAAAACCTATATCCAGGCAGAACCTGAGTATCGTGTAAATGAAGAACAAATCAATAATTTTTTCATTAAAAACAACGAGGGCAATATGGTTCCCCTTGCTACAATTGCCAGCGTAAGGCCCGTTTCTGGCCCGGATTATACAAACAGATTTAATTTATACAGGTCTGTTGAGGTCACGGGTAGTCCTGCCCCTGGCTACACCTCGGCCCAGGCAATGGCAGCACTGGAAGAGGTAGGCGATGAAGTGCTCCCTCCGGACATGAACTATAGTTGGAATGCCATGTCCTATCAGGAGAAAAAATCCTCAGGATCTCTCATGATCATTCTTACTTTTTCCTTAGTATTTGTATTCCTGATCCTGGCCGCAC
>CBDUGN010000234.1:0-4393 GCA_965366915.1 uncultured Eudoraea sp.
CAACATTTCCCTTAAGACCGGAATTAAATAGGGGTAGTGTGTACATCCCAAAACAATATGATCTATGTTGGCTTCGAGCATAGGCTTAATATACCTGATCAATAATTGCTTGGTCTCAGTAGAATTTATTTTTCCAGCTTCAATTAATGGCACTAGACCAACACCTTCCCGTTCTACAATATTTATTTCACCAGCATGATCTTTTGAAGTTTTCAAAAATAGACTACTACTTAGGGTTCCTTTTGTTGCCAATACCCCAACTGTTCCCGTTCCTGAATTTAATGCTGCTGGCTTAATAGCAGGCTCAATACCAATAAATGGAACATCGTACTTTTCTCGTAAATGTGATATGGCATTGGTTGTAGCTGTATTACAGGCAACTACAATAAGTTTACAACCCTTTGCCAGCAAAAGTTCAGTGTTCTTGACACTTAAATTAATTATTTCTTCTTTGGTTTTTTGACCATAGGGTGCATTTTTACTATCTGCCAAATAAATAGTATCCTCATGGGGCATTAGCGCATGTATTTCTTTCCATATGGAAGTACCTCCTACCCCCGAATCAAAAATTCCTATAGGTTTTTCATTCATGCAAAATGTGGTTTACTATAAATGATTTTCAAAAACAAAGTTATACATTCCTAAAACAAGCCTATAGTTCTTAATATGATATTATGAACGCAGTTATTCATAGGGCAACAAATTGGTAGGTGGTTATGAACGAAGGGCGGTCTGGTTTTCTTTAAAAATATAAACAAAAAAAACTGCCCATAACGGACAGTTTTAGTATAATTTGAACTAAGAAAAATTAAAATCCTAATTCCTGCTTAACTTCAGCTAATAGATCTTTACCTTTTGCAACAATTAAGCCCCCGCCCTGAGTGGCATCTATCACATAATCATAGCCTTGAGCAGCAGCAACTTTTTCTATAGCGGCTTTGGCTTTTATTGAAATGGGTTCAAACAATTCTGCTTGTTTCTTGGCTAATTCTTGTTGCGCAGCTTGTTGTGCGTCTCCAATGTTCTTTTCAAAACCCTGAAGTTCCTGAGCTCTTTTTTGATTTTCTTCTTCAGATTTGGAAGTGGCTTCATTAGAGTACTGGGTATATTTATTCTTTAGCTCTGTCATAGAACTTTCGATATCTGCCCTGTAAGTTTCTTGCAGTTTTTTTAGCTCTGCCTGTGCGGCTTTCATTTCCGGCATCTCGCCCAATAATTCAGTTACATTAATATGTGCGATTTTACTTTGTGCATGTACAAAACTAGTAGCTGCTACTAATAAAACTATGGCTATTGCTACATTTTTAAACTGTTTCATGATTTTGATATTTACTATTTGAGTGTTAATTAAATTAAATTTTGAGTTTTAGTTTTTAGTGTCTTCCTTGTTTTCTATTATTTCTTTTCTTTGTTCTTATTTTTCTTTTTTCTTTGCTTCCCGCTCTTCTAATAATTTCTTCCTTCTTTCTTCATAAGCTTTTTTGCGCTCTTCTCTTATTCTTAGTTGTTCTGCCCTTCGTTCCTCAGCAGTTTTGATTCTTGTTTCTTCCGCCTGCTTTGCCATTTCTTGTCTTTCCCGAAGAGCATCACTTATTTCCTCTTCTTCCGGATCACCTTCAAAGTTTTCCAACTGGCTTTTGGCCTTTGCTTTCGCTTTAGGCGCACTAACTTTCCTGGTCCTCGCTATCCCCCTTAACACCAATTCGCTTATATCATGCCTTTTTTGGGAGTACAACATTACGACATCCGCAGATTTATCAAAAATAAAATCGTACTTTTTATTTGATCCAATTTTTTGTACTTCATTAAAAACCTGATCTTGAATAGGCTGAATTAATCTTTTCCTTTGGAGAACCAAATCCCCATTTGGACCAAATCGATTTTGCTGGTATTCAATCATTTCCTTCTCGAGAATCTGAATTTCCTCTTCTCTTTCAAGGATAAGCTCATTTGTCAACAAAACTTTTTCTGCCATCAAATCTTTCTTCATTTGATCTACTTCACTCTGCTTCTGTTCAACTTCAATTTTCCAGCGCTGCACTTTGTTTTCTAATTGTTCGCTGGCATCACGATATTCTTCTACATTTTCAAGAATATACTCCATGTCCACATAACCAATTCTTACACCCCGTTGCGAAAATGTGTTAGACCAAAGCAATAAACCAACAATTACTAAAAGAACTTTTGTCTTCATCATTTAATTCGTTTTATTACATAGAAAATATCGTGCCAAAATTACTAATTATTTTAAAATGAGTGGATTAACCAAAAGTATTATTGGAAAAATTACTTAGTTAGAACTGTTGTCCTATAATAAAGTGCGTTTGCCATCCGCTTGGACCGCTGCCCGCAGACTGTGGCCGGCTATCTTCATCGAAACCATAACCAAAGTCAATCCCCAATAAACCAAAGGCCGGCATAAATATCCGGACACCCACTCCGGCCGATCGTTTTAAAAGAAACGGATTATATTCCTGAAAATTGTTGAAATTATTTCCTGCCTCCAAAAAAGATAAGGCATATATGGAGGCGGAAGGCTTTAAAGTTAACGGATATCGTAGTTCCAGCGAATATTTATTGAATACTATTCCGCCTTCCTGCTGCCCGGTAAGGGGATCAATTGGGGTAATGGAGTTATTTTCGTATCCTCTTAATTGTATGGTCTCTCTTCCATCCAAAGTAAAATTACCTGCAAGACCATCTCCACCCATAAAGAAACGTTCAAAAGGCACCTTACCAAGATCACTGTTATAACTTCCCAGAAAACCAAATTCAACATTAGTACGCAAGACTAATTTACCTACTATACGGGTATACCAATCTCCTTTAAACTTTATTTTAAAATACTCTAACCATTCAAACCTCTCTTGCTGAATTGTCTCCAGTTCCCTGATTTCGTCCTGTGTCAAAGGACGTTGCTGACTAATTAAACCAAGCTCAGTAGTTCTTTCTTGTAATGCTGCATAGTCCGTATTGCTAAAGAGAGAATAAGGAGGGGTTAACTTGGCAGTAACTTCAAAAATAGACCCCATCAATGGAAATATTCTTCCGGGGCCTGCTGAACTCCTGGATAGTCCCAAAGTGTAGGTGAGGGAATTAGATGAACCATTACCAAATTGAAAAAGACCAGAATTGTAGTTTTGAAAATTATATAATTGATATCCCAATGCATGAGATATTGTAAAAAAATCATCTGGCCATTGCAACCTTTTAGCTAGTCCAACAGAAACCCCTGTTATGGAAAACTGCTGATCTTTATTTACCTGAATCCTTCCTGAATTATCAAACGATGCCAAGAATTGCTGAGTCCTGGAAAACGACATATTAAACCTTACCGGCTTTTTGCCACCAAGCCAGGGTTCCGAAAAATTCAGACTATAAACCCGAAAAGTTCTACTGGCTTGTAAACGCAGTGCAAATGTTTGGCCATCTCCCATTGGAACTGGTTTATAGGCCTTACCATTAAAGATGTTTTTTATAGAAAAGTTATTAAAAGACAAGCCAAGGGTGCCTATAAATCCACCTCCACCGTAACCTCCTTGCAACTCTATCTGACTCGATCCGGATTCCACAAGACTATACTTCAAATCAACCGTACCGGCATTGGGGTCCGGGTTTAAAATATCCGGTTTTATCTGTTCGGCATCAAAAAAACCAAGCTGCCCTAATTCCCTCACACTACGAACAATGTTGTCTTTACTATATTTTTGTCCGGGACGAGTTCTTAGTTCTCTAAAAATTACGTGATCATTGGTTTTGTCATTCCCCTCAACATAGACGTGATTTAAAAAAGTTTCTTTCCCTTCTATTATCCTGATCTCAAAATTTATAGTATCATTCTGGGCGGATACTTCAACCGGATTTATTTGTGAGAACAAATAACCATTATTTTGATACAGGTTTGTGATATCTTCTGCATCGGGTTTACTATCATCGGCAATGCGCTCCCTTAGAAGAACGCCATTATAGGTATCACCTTTTTTAATCCCTAAAACCTGATTTAAATGACGATCTGTATAAACTGAATTCCCAACAAAATCTATATTCCCAAAGTAGTATTTATTCCCTTCCTCTACCTTGATATCTATATTTATTTTCTTGTCATTTAGTATGGAAATTGAATCTTTGAGAACTCTGGCATCCCTATACCCTTTCTCGGCATATTTATCGACCAATGCTGCGAGATCTTCACGATAGTCAGCCTCAATATATTTCGATTTCTTCCAAACCCTTCCAAATTGTTGCTTCTTCGTATTCTTCAGTGCTTTGCGAAGCTGTTTATCCGAAAGCATTTTGTTTCCATCAATGGTTATTTTTTTAATCTTAACCTTATCTCCGGTCTTAATATTAACCACCATACTTTCCGCATTGGTATCTGAAGTATCTACAGCGG
>CBDUGN010000235.1:0-4354 GCA_965366915.1 uncultured Eudoraea sp.
CTGCCATTGGAATAGGTATTCTTGCCAAGCAATTTCATATTATGGTAGGCCATAACAATGAGACAGGAACCATCATTGAGTTATTGCTTACCATCCCAAATGACTTTGTGGATTTGATAAGAACTTCAGACCTTAATATGCTTTTTGCCTCAGCAATAGGAATGGTAAGTCTGTTAATCATGGTTTTCTATTCTAAAATCAGGAATAAGTACTTTCAGTTAATTCCGGCACCTATGTGGATCTTAATTCTCTCCGTAGGTCTGAGCTACTTCTATATGCTTCTTGGCAAACCGTATCCAATGTCGGTAGATTACCTGGTATCCATTCCTGATGATGTCCTGACTAATCTGGCTTTTCCGGATTTTGCAAGGATAATGGACAGAGAATTTATCCTTGCCGTCTTTGCCATTACCCTTATTGCAAGCATAGAATCCCTGTTAAGTATAAAGGCCGTGGATAAGCTGGATCCGTTATTGCGAAGATCTAATGTAAACAAAGACCTCAAAGCACTTGGACTGGCCACGGTTATTAGCGGATTATTAGGCGGTCTTAATGTGGTAACCGTAATTGCCCGAAGTTCGGTTAACGTAAATAATGGAGCAACCAACAAATCTGCAAATTTCTTCCACGCCATGTTTTTGGTGGGCTTTGTGCTTATTTTTCAGGAGCAGCTCAGGCGGATACCCCTGGCGGCTCTGGCCGCTATATTAGTGTTTACAGGTTATAAATTGGCCAATCCTGAATCATTTAAAAAAATTATTCGGATAGGGAAAGAACAGGTATTAATCTTCTTAACCACATTAATCACCACTTTGTTTACAAACCTGATTACGGGGATTGCAGCAGGGATCCTGGTTACTTTTCTTATTCATATGATTATAAATAAAAGTATTTCCCTGTTCATTAGTAATTTGTTTAAACCTAATATTCTCCTTTTCAAAGAAGAGGATGAAGGCAACTTTTATTTAAGTATAAAATATTTTTGCAGCTTCCTTAATTTTCACAAACTAAAGAATAAACTAGACGTAGTGCCCGAAAACATGGATCTGGTTGTCGATTTTTCGATGTGCAGCTTTGTTGATCACACCGTACTGGAAGGTCTGGAGAACTATGGGGCTGCTTTTGACAAAAAAGGGGGAAGCATAGAACTCATAGGATTGGACAAGCATGAGGCCGATTCCTTTCATCCATTTGCTATTCGCAAAATTTTACCGGTTGCAGCGCTTAAATCTATTGAGCGTTATTTTACAAAAAGGCAAAAAGACCTGGAAGCAGCGGCAAGGGATTATGACTGGAAGTATATCGCCAAAAAGAACACCAATACTTCTTTTTTGGAGAATTTTGTCTTCTTTCATACCCGTGAAATTGGTTATTTCTATAATCTTTTAAAGGATGATGAAAATGGCTGTAGTGTCTTTGACCTGGAGTGGACTGAAGGTGCTTTTATAGCAAAGGAAGTTGTAAAAACCACCATGATGCATATTCAATTAGATGTTGATATCCCGGTATTTACCCTGGACAAGGAAGGTTTGTTGCAATTAATTTATTCTCTTGCAGGATTTAAGGCTATATCCATAGAAAACCACCCGGATTTTAACAGGCGCTTTAACCTTAGCGGAGAAAATGAAAGTGCTATTCTAAACCTTTTTACAGATGAAATGGTGCTATTCCTTGAAAGCCATCCCTATTATCATATCTAACGGTTCTTCTCTACTCATTTTAAAAAAAGAACGACTGCTGGGTGTTCAGGAAATTAAAAGAATGATTTATTTTGGCCAGCAATTGCACACCCTGGTGCAGCACAAAAAGATTTATTCCTGATTGTTAAAAACTATTAATTTTAGGGTTTATCATTAGAGCTTTCGTTATTTTGCAGCCGACTCAGAATTGATGAATGATCTTATATCCCATTGAAACCGGAAATTTTAAATTGGATGGAGGTGCAATGTTTGGTGTAGTGCCCAAATCTTTGTGGAATAGAACCAACCCGGCAGATAATAACAATATGATAGATATTGCGGCGAGGAGCCTTCTGATAGAGGAAGGCAACCGGCTTATCCTGATCGATACCGGGATGGGGAATAAACAAAGTGAGAAATTCTTTAGTTATTATTACCGTTGGGGAGATTATTCCATTGATACTTCACTCAAAAAAATAGGGTTTCACCGCGATGATATTACAGACGTGTTTATGACACACCTGCATTTTGATCATTGTGGTGGTAGCGTTGAATGGAATAAGGATCATACCGGTTATCAGCCAGCCTTTAAAAATGCCCATTACTGGACCAACAAAGATCACTGGGACTGGGCCACGAATCCCAATCTAAGGGAAAAAGCTTCTTTTCTTAAGGAAAATCTATTGCCCATGGAAGAAAGCGGCCAGCTAAAATTTATAGACATTGGCAATAGCCCCTATATTGACAAATCAGAATTGGGTTTTGGTGTTTTGCTGGTAGATGGTCATACAGACAAACAGATGATTCCTCATATTAATTACAAAGGTAAAACCCTGGTATTTATGGCCGATTTACTGCCTACTGCGGGCCATATTCCTGTGCCATATATTATGGGTTATGACACAAGGCCCTTGCTAACACTTTCTGAAAAAGCAGCCTTTATGAAAAGTGCTGCTGATCAAAATTTTTATTTATTCATGGAGCACGATGCGCATAACGAAATATGCACCGTAACACATACCGAAAAGGGCATTAGACTTCATAAAAGCTATACATTTAATGAGGTCTGTAATTAATATTCTTTTGGGTTTATTTTTTATTTTCGCTCTTTTCAGCTGTAAAGGAAAGCAGCGGACAAGTGCAGATTTTACCTCAGAATTCGGGTTCACATCGGGCATTGAAGGGCCTGCTGTGAATGCAAACGGAGAACTTTTTGCTGTAAATTTTGCTAAGGAAGGTACCATTGGTAAGGTAAATAAAGCAGGGGAGTCTGAAATTTTCATCAGTTTACCGGAAGGTAGTATTGGCAATGGCATACGTTTTGATCTTGAAGGAAATATGTTTATTGCAGATTATCTGGGACATAAAGTATACAGAATTAAAAAAGACACAAAAATCCCTGAAGTATGGGCTAAAGATTCAACCATGAATCAACCGAATGACCTTGCCATTGGCCCCGGAGGCATAATTTATCTAAGTGATCCTAACTGGGCAGAAAACACAGGCAAGCTTTGGATGGTTAGCCCGGAAAGGGAAATTGTGTTGATGGAAGAAGGTATGGGTACCACAAATGGATTAGAAGTAAGCCCGGATGGCAAAACCCTTTATGTAAATGAATCTGTGCAAAGGGTGGTATGGAAATATGATATTCAGGAGAATGGAAAATTAAGCAACAAAACAAAATTTATATCTTTTAGGGATTTTGGACTAGATGGAATGCGCTGCGATATGCAGGGAAATCTTTATCTTACCCGCTATGATAAAGGAACTGTAGCTATAGTTTCCCCGAAAGGTAAGATTCTGGAAGAGGTAGTTTTAAAAGGCAAGAAGCCTTCAAACATTGCTTTTGGCGGGGATAAGGGGCTTGATTGTTTTGTTACTATGGCAGACAGGGGTTGCTTTGAAACATTTGAAGCCCTGTCACCGGGAAGTTATTATTCAAAAATACATCACTAAATATAGATAAATATGGCTTTTAAAAATTTAAAATCGGCTTTTTATGGGAGTCTCGTTATGGTTTTACTTGGCGGATGCGGTAGTACCGCCCTGGTATTAACCCCAATTGATAAGATTGATACCATACCACTCAAAGTATCTGAACTCACAGAAACAGAAAGTAAATCCTGGGGGCACGCAGATTTAATTGCGGATACTATCCCGGGGATCAGCTTAAATAAGGCCTATGACGAAATTATCAAGAATAAAAAGGGTAAAAGCGTTATAGTAGCTGTCCTGGATTCAGGGATCGACCTGGATCATGAAGATCTTGATGATGTACTCTGGACCAATAAGGGCGAGCGACCCGGAAATGGGATAGACGATGATAAAAATGGTTACATTGATGACATTCACGGTTATAACTTTTTAGGTGAATCCTATAATGAGCAATTAGAATATACCCGAATCGTTAAGTTAAAGATGGGTGATGCCGCTATTCAGGCAAAAGCCAGGGCCAAGCTGCAGGAAGAGATATCAAAAAACACGCAAAACAAACAGCGCTATGAACAAATTCTAAGTTCTGTAAAGGCCGCAGATGCAGCTGTAAAAGAACATTTAGGAAAAGATGCGTATTCCAAAAAGGATGTAATTGCCATTCAGACGGAAGATCAGGCCTTGCTTCAACATGTTGCTGTACTAAAGCAGATGTATAGTATTGAGGATACTATCCCGGATGT
>CBDUGN010000236.1:0-4274 GCA_965366915.1 uncultured Eudoraea sp.
AACTATCAACTGCATACATGCAATGATATTAAATGTTTTTTTAGTGAAATTCTATGAAAATTATTGAGTATCTTGTAGTTGTAAACTTCCCCCAAGAAATGGAATGTGCAAGACATAATTTGCATGCCGAACAATTGTTCCTTTTTTAGGATGAACCCCTTAGAAATAGTTAATTAGTTAGGAACACTAATTTAGATTATACACTGAAATTTAAGTGTTTATAGTTTTGTTCATAAAAAACTTAATATAATAAAATTAGATTTTTGGATATGAATTTAAAGAACAAACTTTGTACTTGATCGAATTAAATTCAAACTTTGGCGAATAGTTTAGCCAATATTATTTTGTGATTTAATTTCATGATAATTTTAGAGTTGTAATTTTATGTAACGAAACCCAACTTTTAACCAGAACAATCAAATTGGAAACTGCAATAAAAACAAAAATATGGCTTTCATCACCTCACATGGGTGAAATGGAACAAGTGTATGTTAAAGAAGCCTTTGATACTAATTGGGTTGCCCCCCTGGGACCAAATGTAAACCAATTTGAAATAGCTATAGGTGATTATATCCAGAGCGATGTTTATGTCGCGGCGCTTAGTTCCGGAACAGGTGCCATTCATCTGGCTCTAGAACTTTTGGGTGTTTCAACTGGTGATGAAGTAATATGTCAGAGCTTTACTTTTTCTGCATCGGCCAACCCCATTCTCTATCTTGGTGCTACACCTGTATTTGTTGATAGTGAGCGGGATACCTGGAATATTTCACCACAATTGTTGGAGAAAGCAATTATGGATAGGTTGGCAATTGGTAAAAAACCAAGGGCTATTATTGCTGTACATTTATATGGAATGCCGTATAAGGTTGATGAAATAAGAGAAATTTCCGAAAAATACAACATTCCTGTGGTTGAAGACAGTGCGGAGGCTTTGGGAAGTTCTTATAAAGGTTATAAATGCGGTAGTTTTGGAGATATTGGAATCCTATCATTTAATGGAAATAAAATTATTACTACTTCCGGCGGAGGTGCGTTAGTTACCAAGGATGAGAATATGAAGAATAGAGCAGTTTTCCTGGCTACCCAGGCCAGGGATGATGCTCCTCATTATCAACATTCCCATGTAGGATATAATTACAGGATGAGTAATGTGCTGGCAGGAATTGGCCGGGGCCAGATGGAAGTTTTGGATGATAGGGTGGCGGCGCGAAGAGCTAATTTTGAATTTTACAGAACTAAATTAGGTGATATAGCTGAAATAGAATTTCTGAATGAACCTGCAGGTTATTTTTGCAATAGGTGGCTGACTTGCATCTTGACTCCTTCTTTTGAGATTAGAGAAAAAATTCGTTTGGCTCTTTTACAGGAAGAAATCGAATCCAGGCCTTTATGGAAACCTATGCACTTACAACCTGTTTTTAAAAATTATTTGAATTTTACGGACGGAGCCTCTGAGGATTTATTTGAGCGCGGCCTTTGTCTGCCTAGTGGCTCAAATCTTAATAAGGCAGATTTGGAAAGAATAGTTACCCTAATTCTTAAAGAAGTGTTATGATTAAAAATTACCTTTTAAACAATGCCCATAAATATGCCTCCAAATGGCTGGTCTTGGGTATTGACATATTTTTAATTAGTATTTCGTTTGTTTTATCCTATTTCATAAGATTTAATTTGACTCTTAATTTTGATACGGACCGGCTTTTATTTCAATTGCCATTGGTTGCAATTATTGCCGGGGCCGCCTTTATTGTTACAGGCTCATATAAAGGTGTTATAAGGCATACTGGAGTGCAGGATGTCTATAACATTTTTAATGCAATCTGTTTATCCAGTATTCTGACCATATTTTTGGTTATTATAAACAGACAAATGAATTTTATGGAGGATTTTACTATCCCATTGTCTATTATTATAATTCATAGTTTAATTAGTTTTATTGCACTTACAACTTCCAGATATATATTCAAGTCCTTATTTTATAATTTGATACGAGGATTTAAAGTAACCAAGAATGTACTTATTTATGGCGCGGGTGAGGCGGGTGTATTAACCTATAATGCACTTACTAGTCATACTGCGAGCAACGCTAAGGTTGTTGGCTATATTGATGACGACCATAAAAAAATAGGAAAAATTTTGAATGGAGTACGAGTTTATGGACGAGAAGAGTTAACTGCATTCTTTATAGATAAGAGGAATATTGCTGAAATTATTGTATCTATTCATAGTGAAGACAACTCTTTTTTAAAAGAACTGGTAGAAAGTTTGGTTGCATTTCCGGTTCAGGTTAAAATTGTTCCTCCTGTAGATCACTGGATAAATGGAGAATTGAAGTTATCCCAGATAAAACAGGTGCAAATAGAAGATTTGTTGGATCGGGTACCAATCCAAAGTAAGAACTCCAAAATATCGAATGAACTAAAGGATAAAGTTATCATGGTTACCGGAGGTGCCGGTTCTATTGGCAGTGAAATTGTCAGGCAAATTGTTAATTATGATTATAAATCCCTTATTATAATTGACCAGGCAGAGTCTCCTCTTTATGACTTACAACAGGAATTAAAACAAAAAGGAAAGCATAATTTTATTCCCATTGTATCTGATATCCGGGATAAGAACAGAATGAACACTTTCTTCCAGGAGTATAAGCCCAATTTGGTATTCCATGCAGCAGCATATAAACACGTGCCGCTGATGGAATATAATGCCTACGAAGCTATAAAGGTCAATATTGCGGGAACAAAAATGCTGGTGGATCTTTCGAGTTCTCATAAGGTTGATAAATTTGTTTTTGTTTCAACAGATAAGGCTGTTAATCCAACAAATGTAATGGGAGCTACTAAAAGAATAGCCGAGATGTATATAAGTTGTAAGCATCAGGAAAGCAAGACCAAATTTATAACTACAAGATTTGGAAATGTATTGGGCTCTAATGGTTCTGTAATACCTCTGTTTAAAAAGCAGATCGAAAAAGGAGGACCTTTAACGGTTACTCATAAAGATATTACAAGATATTTTATGACTATCCCGGAGGCATCTCAACTGGTTCTTGAGGCAGGAGCTATGGGCAGGGGTGGAGAGATCTTTATCTTTGATATGGGCAAATCTGTTAAGATCTTTGACCTGGCAAAAAATATGATCAAACTTTCAGGCTTGCGATATCCTGAGGATATTGATATAATAGTTACCGGATTGCGACCGGGTGAAAAACTGTACGAAGAGCTTCTGGCTTCCGGGGAAAATACGTTACCCACTTACCATAAAAAAATAATGATTAGTAAGGTAAGAGATTTGGACTATGCAGATGTTCGGTCAAAAATTGATGAATTGTGCGTTTCTAATATGTTCTTCAACGCGGATACAGTGGGTCTTATGAAGCAAATTGTCCCCGAATTTGTATCCAACAATTCTGAGTTCTGCAAACTTGATAACAAAGAAATTGAGGTTAAAAACTACAGCAAAGACTCTGCTGTTGGCAATAAAGAAGCAAAGATAAAAGTCCAATCATAATTTTTCAGTATACTTGTAAAAATAACCATATAATTATGAGTTTTAAAAATAGCTTTTCGAGTTTCAGAGTTGTTCTGTTACTATTGGTCATTTTCATTCTTTCTTCTTGTGGAAGTGCAAAGAGAGAGGATATTGTATATTTTCAGGATGCCAGTAATTTTGAAACCCTGGTAGACAACAATAAGACTGCAACTAAATTTAAAGTAGATGACCTGGTATCTATTTATGTATCTTCTCTGGATCCGGAAGCAAGTGTACCATTTAATCTAATGAGAGGGGCACGAGAAAGTATTCCCGGTATGGGCGGCGGTAGTGGCAGGTTAGAGCAGGTGGATTATCTTGTAGATCAGGATGGAATGATAGATTTCCCGGTAATTGGTAAAATCAAGATATCGGGATTATCTCCTGATGAACTTCGAATTAGACTTCGGGAACTGCTATCTGATTATTTAAAAGACCCTATTATTAACATAAGATTACGTAATTTTAAAGTAACAGTTTTAGGCGAAGTTACTCGCCCGGGTACTTATCCCATAAATAGTGAACAAATTACTATAATGGAAGCACTTGGTCTTGCTGGCGACATGTCTTTGCGTGCTGTTCGCGATAATGTTTTAGTAATCAGAACCTTTGAGGGTACCAAAGTTTATACACGTATTGACCTTACTTCCAAAGAATTGACGAAATCTCCGGTTTATTACCTCACCCAGAATGACGTCGTATACGTAGAACCCAACAAACAAGGTAGGAAAGAAAGTGTTATA
>CBDUGN010000237.1:0-4236 GCA_965366915.1 uncultured Eudoraea sp.
GGGAGATCATCCCCCCATGGTAATATATCCTGTAACTTCCACATCATGGAGGGTATTAATAGATTTTAAAGGGGAGAAACCACCCCGGCTTGGCAGGGACTTTAAGAAATTTTTATTAAAAGAGTTTAAACAGGCAATTCCCCAATCTGCAAGGGCTGCTTTTGTAACTGCAGTTGCAGAAGGGAAGTTTAAGACTTTTCCCAATCACAGATTGCCGGCAAACCCTATAAAAAAAGAGGGAGCCGTTCTTTTGGGTGATGCTTTGAATATGAGGCACCCATTGACAGGAGGAGGTATGACCGCTGCATTTAATGATGTGCTCAGGTTGAGAAATAATCTTGAAAATGTAAGCGATTTTAGCAACCTTAGACAACTTGGAAAGGCCATTCAAAAATTTTATGAAACACGTCATCTGGGAACGCAGACTACCAATATTTTGGCTGATGGCCTTTATGGAGTAGTCTACAATCCGGATTTAAGAAAAGCATTTTTTGAATATGTTAGCAGAGGAGATAAGTATGCCGAGGAAACCTGCTCCATTCTAGCCGGACTTAACAAAGACAAGAAATTGCTATTGAATCATTTTATTGCAATGGCACGGTATGGTACACAATTAAAGATAAGCACTGAAAAACCCGGAGTTGTTGTCACCGAATCTCTTACTATGGTAAAAGACGCCGTAGGTATTATAACGCCTTTACTTCTTTCCGAAAAACCAGATCCGGGAAATAAATTAATGCTGGAAGCATTAAACCGGATAGTATAAAAAGGGCTATTTTAAATTTTTGAATTTAATATAACGATTAAAGTATATTTGGGTTTCTAATATTATCAATATTAGTTAATTAGATTTTTACTAAAACTAATAATTGATCTATTGCACTGCAGTCTTATATCATAGCCTATGAAATCAGTATATAGTTTTATAATTATAGTTATCCGCACCTTTCTAAAATGGCCGAAATATAATCCCCTAAGCAAATATCCCTTAGGACATTTTTATTCCCCGATTGTATCCAGGGCCGAACTCATTGAATTTGAAAACCAGATTTGGGAAGAAGTTGACAAGGATACTATCTCAGGAATCAATCTGAATCTTAACAAACAACTTTTATTATTAAAGGAATTTTCCAAATATTATCAGGAAATGCCCTTTAGGGATGAGAAGACCGGCATTCAGAGATATTGTTTCAACAATGGAGCCTATTCGTATACAGATGGGATAGTCCTTTATTCATTTATCAGGCATTTTAAGCCTAAAAGGATTATTGAAATTGGTTCCGGACATTCTTCGGCGGTAATGTTAGATACGAGAGAGGAATTTGTCAATGATATCAATCTTACATTCATTGAGCCTTATCCAAAATATCTAAACAAAATAATTAATGATAATGACAGGGCCAATTGTGAAGTTTTGGAAAAAAAAGTTCAGAATGTTCCATTGAGTAAGTTTCAGAAATTAGAGGCTAATGATATTCTTTTTATCGATAGCAGCCATGTGTCAAAAACAGGAAGTGATGTTAATTATGAGATATTTAAAATATTACCGATTTTGAACCCGGGTGTAATCATTCATTTTCATGATGTATTCTACCCTTTTGAATATCCAAAAAGCTGGGTTTCTGAGGGACGTAACTGGAATGAGGATTATTTACTCAGGGCCTTTTTGAGTTATAATGATCAATTTGAGATTGTACTGTTTTCACATTATATTCATCAACATCATAAAGAGGCATTCAAGGATATGCCGCTTACTCATAAAAATACCGGAGGTAATCTATGGATTAGGAAGAAGTAACTTTTACTTCCTAAAAAATGAGGCTCAATTATTTCGTGATGAATCCCATTATCAAATTAGTCCAAAGTTAATTTTCAGGACTCTGATTCAGAAAGATTAACTCCTTTTAATAAAATGAAAAGACCCATTAAGGCAAGCCAGATAACTTTCACATGAAAAACAGGTTTGTAGATCTCGAAATTATCAGGAATCCCCATAATGATACCCATGGCCGCCAGCCCCAAAAGCATTGTAAACCATGCAAGAACCTGATGGACGATTTTCCATTTTATAAACCCAAAACCCAATAATACCAGGCCAACACCCGAAAAAATACGCCCGAAACGAACAAAACAAGTAACATATTGGTTGGTAAATAGAATATTATCCATGAATTCCTGAATTTCAGCAGCCGATAAGCCCATTGTCTTGCCAACACCCCAGGCCCCGAAATTATAATAAAACGCAGATGCAATAGCAAGGGTCATCGTTCCAATCACCACCATTCCTGCCCCCGGTACTAGAACAACTCTATAGGGTTTTTTCGCTGTAATTGAGGCAAGGGCAAATATGGATATCGCCATGGTGACCCAGCCAAAGATATGAAACCGAAACATCCATATCCAGTACCATAGATCCTCGCCAACTGCCGTAAAATCTGAAGCAACAATATACTCACCTATATGGTGAGGTGAAAGGACCCAGCCACCCCATAGTAAGACTGCTGCAAAAATAAATGCCCACCCCGTAAATTTGGTTTCAAAATCTTTTTTCATGATTGAATATTTTAAAGTAAATAAGATACTGCAATTTACGAAAATTCATAATTTTAGTTTAATTATAGTTCGAATAAATTCTTAAATCGTGCAATATTGTACCCTTTGGATATCACTAATTTAGATTGTTCACTTTCTGGGTTTAGCATAGGATTTGTGTGGTTCATATGTATAAACCATACTTTGTTTTTTTCCTCTGAAGGGATGTCAGCAAAAAGCTCCATGCTCTCCAGTACTGATGGGTGTGGGATCTCTGAAATATCCCGGTTATCTATTTCCTTCTCACTAAAAAATCCCGCATCTAAAAAAGCGTAGTCAACCTGTTTTATTTCATCAATGATATTGGTTTCCCATTTGTGCCATTTATCAATATCGGGAATAAAAAGCACCTTTTTATTGGGACCAATTATCTTAAACCCCACGGTTTCTGAATATTCATCCCTATGCGGAACAAGAATAGGAATTATACTCAGATTGGAAGTAAGCGATATTTGCTGTTCATTATTCAGAGCCTGCAAGGAAATATTCTGATTGTCTACAAGCTGACTCCAGGGGCCGTTATCCCTTAAATAGGAATCCATAACCGGCATTGCATATACGTTAATATTAGCAGCCCCCAATCCTTCTCTCCCAAGGTACATCAAACCTGTATAATGCCCAATATGTGCATGCGTAAGAAAAATTCCATCTACTACCTCAATTTTATTTTTTGGCAGGTAATCCTTTAATAATTTAAGCTGTTCGGGCATATCCGGGGTGGCATCAAACAGATATTTCCTGTTATTTTCAGGATCAACAACACCCAGCGAAACTACTTTTCTGCTATCATCCGGATTTTGGAATAATTCACGGCAACATTCTTTTTTACACGCAATATGTGGCGAACCGGCATCCTGTACATTGCCCAAAACTATCAAAGAAGTTTGGGCAGGTACAATTTGAATTCCTGCAGGTTTCGTTATTTCTTTTTGTGTATCATTACATCCAAGCAGACAGGCAAAAATTAGAGGAAATAGTTTTTTCATTCAAATCAATTTAGTTGTAAGAAGGAATAAACTCTTCCAATACAGCCTTTTTAATTAATCGGGGCGGTAATAATCCCTGTCCTAAAATAAAATCATGAAATGCAAGCTGATCAAATTTTTCTCCCAGAATTAGTTCAGTTTCGGACCTTAGTTCCATTAATCTTAAATAGCCATTGAAATAGGAGGTAGCCTGGCCAGGAGCCCTGAACTGATACCTTTCTAATTCTGATCTTACCAAAGCTTCAGAAAGTCCTATCTCTTGACTTAAAATATATCTTGCATCCTCTGCGGTAATTGTTCCCAAATTCAAACCGGGATCCAGAAAAGCGCGGCCGGAACGCACTAACCTGCTCCAGAGGGTCATAAACTGTCCTTCAATGGGAAGAAACGGTTGTATTATCTCTTCTGCGTATAGGGCCCAGCCTTCAATATTTACACTATTGGCCGCAAAGATTACACGCGCCTGGGAAACCCCTCTCTCTACCATTGCCGTAAACTGTAACTCGTGCCCGGGACGACCTTCATGTGCAGTAAGTGGCCAGGAAGCCGCCAGGTGCGTAAAATCATCAATCTTTAAACTAGTTCCGGCTGAACCTCCGGTTGCTTTTAAGGGCAATACAAACTCACCGTATTCGCCTGTATTCCCTATAAGTCGGGG
>CBDUGN010000238.1:0-4199 GCA_965366915.1 uncultured Eudoraea sp.
TCACCGGATTCTTACCTAGTTCTTTTTCGTCATCTGAATGCCAACCATTACTGTCTTTACCATCTCTATATAGATTTATAAGACAGCTAGTAAATTCAACATTAGTCAGGCTTGATATTTTATTCCTGATTTCTAATAATGTTTCACTAAAAGGCATAGGTTTCATAACAATACCTGAATAAGTATAAGATCGATTGTTATTTCCGTACAGTGCAGTTAACCTGGGCTGAGGATATAGCTTTCCATATACCCTTATTTCATCCTGGCGCCAGGGCACTGAAGATTTAAGCTCTTCAAAATAGGCCATGGCTTTCTTATTCTCCAGAAAATTGGAGAAATAGGTAATGTCACTATCCGGAAGTTGCAGTTTCAATTATTTTTTTTTCTATTATTGGAGCACCTTTTTTAACCTGTTGCGAAATTCCGATGGATTTTGCCCTGTAAATGCCTTAAATGATTTATTGAAATGCGAAAAATTATTAAAACCGCTTTCAAAACAAACATCAGTAATGCTCATGGGCTGCTCAGCAAGTAATTTTGATGCATGCACGAGGCGATACTCATTTACAAATTGAATAAATGTTTTGTTGGTAATTTTTTTGAAGTACCTGCAAAAAGAGGGGACGGTCATTCCCGCCTTATCTGCAATTTCAGCCAGGGTAACCTCTTCTTTGAAATTATTTCTTACATGATTAAAAACGATATTTATCCGGTCGTTATCCTCAATATCTGTCTTAAACGAAAACCCCTCTGCATTTAATACTTTAAAATCATGAGAATTTCCCAACTCATTCAATATCGATAAAATGGACAATAACTGTTCAAAATCTGACTCATTTTCAAGATTTTCCAGTTTTTCTCCAACAATGTTTTTGGTTTCGCCATAAAAGGCAACGCCACCTCTCGCTATTTCAAATAAAGTCCGGGTTTGCTTCATCTCGGGAATATCAAAAAAAGAATTGCCCAAAAAGTCTTCCTTCATTTGTATTACAATTTCACTTTTATTTCCGGTAAACTTATCCGTGAACCCACAATGAGGCAAATTACTACCAATTAAGATTAAGTCACCTTCAGTATAACACGATACATGACTTCCAATCTGGCGTTTGCCAGCTCCTCCGTTTACATATACCAGTTCTATTTCAGGATGATAGTGCCATAGATTGTCTTTGTTATGTTTGGTAGAATCAAATTTTTGATAGGTAAATGAATGCCCGAAATTCGGGGCAATGGCTTCAAAAGCCGGTTTAAACTTTTTCATATTTTTTTGATGATTGATAATGTAAAATTACTCAACCCTCTTTTTTGGTATTGTTGTAAAATTACCTAAAATATGTGGAATATTACCCTATATGGGTATATATGTCTAAAGTTGAGTTAAAATAGGATATAAATTTGATAACCTGGTTGTATTTCCTGAAGCGCTTTGGAGGTAAGTTTGCCCTGTAAATTATTCATTAACTCTAAAACAAAATGTTATGAAATTAAATTTGAAATTTACCGCAGTGATCGCCTTAATGTTTACTACAGTAGTTGGCATGGCAAGAGAACCTAAATTAAGCTTAGTGACAAATGGTCAATCCAAAAGCTTAGTTGTAGAATTAGATACGCAACACGACAAGACCTTTCTTAAGATAATTGATGAAGATCAGAACATCATATTTTCTGAGAAAGTTTCAGAAACCTCTTATTCTAAGAAGTTTGATCTGAATGAACTTGAGAATGGTTCTTATTATTTTAAGCTTGATGATTCCCTTAGGACGCTAGTTTATCCAATAAGAGTTGAAAACAAGGAGGTTAAAATTCTCAAAAGAATTGAAAATACCAAGCCGGTTTTTAGAAAAAAGGGAGAAATGCTTTTTCTTAATTTATTGAATCTTGATAGCGAAGATGTGCAAATCAAAGTTTTTGATAGTAATAACCGTACTTTATTTAAGGAGGTAATTAAGAACGAAACAGTAATAACAAAGGCCTTTAACTTTGAATCGGCCTATGAAGACCACTACACTGTTGTAGTGAAAGAAGGTAAAAATATCTACTATGAAGATATAGTAGTTAATTAGTAAATTGTTTAGTTTAGTTTTAAAGGGGCTCTTATAGCCCCTTTTTTTATAAGTATTTTTTTAGGCGTACTCTTTTGTTTTCCGGCAGAGCCATATTTTCTATTGCCAGTTTTACGAGTTTTTTGTCTTTGTCCTTTGCATAAAGCAACTGAAAAAACTGATAAACAGTTAATAAATTGTCTGAAGGTTTAATAAGTTTAAGTTCATCTTCCGGAGACACTTCGCCTTGTTCAAGTATTCTTACATAGGTTCCGGGGTAACCAAAGTCAATAAATTCTTTCAAAATCTGTTGAGAGCCAAACCGGATCCCTAATTTAAAGCAGGGCTCCCTTGGCTGCGATATCTGCACCAATGCAGAGCCAATTTTATAAATATCACCTATTCTAATTTGGGTTTCGTCCATATCACTAATGCTTAGGTTCTCTCCAAACATTCCCCAATTCCAATCCAGATTCGGATAGCGTTTTTCCCAATAAGGGTAGTGCTTTGCGGAAAAGAGATAACAAGCTCTGTATATACCGCCGTGAACTTTCCGGTCTGCAATAGCATCATTTGCTACCATTTCTTTTTCCAGCAGCAAAGCGGAATTCGTAGGGTATTTAAATATACCTGTATGGAGTTCCTTTCCATTCCAGGTAATTGGGGTTAAGTTTCCGATATTAGTAGATAATACGCGCATGTTTTGAAGATAACAAGCCTGTGCATTAAATACAAATCAAAGCGTTTGAATTCCCTAAGGATACCGGGAATGGGAAAAGATTATTGGTTTTGTCAGTAATTTAAATGAAAAGAATGAAATCTAGGACCTTGTCTTAAGTTCAAATACCATAAACTTTAAATCCCCAAGACTCATATTTTCAAAATCAATAATAAGTTCTCCCTCCTTTTCTATACTATAATAGTAAACATCACCTTTTTTGAATTGTCCAAATTTTATTTTTCCATCTCCTAAGTGAAAAACACCAAAACCGTCTGTCATAAAAGTATAGCTAAAATCATTGGTGATTTTTCGAAAAGGGATCCTTCCCTTTGGTTTTAAAGTAATATTGTATAATCTGAATTCTTCATTTTCATATATAGGGGGATGACCCAATGTTTCGACGAATTGTTCAGATCTCAATTCGTTCAATCTTTTGACTTCCCAACTTTCAAAGTTTCCTTCCGGACTTAACTCTATTAAAGTCATATTCATTAGTTTTTATAATCCTGCATTAAATAGTCAAAAAAAAAGGGCCAATTTATTGGCCCTATAGGGAACTACCTAAATTCAACATATAGTAATACACTTCCTTAACTACTTGAACATTAAGCATTCTTGCACAGTTGATGAATTCAGGGTACAAAGATTGGCAAAAGACTTGTTTTAACTATGAAATTTCACTCTGAAGGAGTATTGATTTCAGAATTATATACTAAAAAAAGCAAGCAACCGCATTTAGAGATTAAAAAGGGCAACTTGCAGCGCTTTTTTTGAACTAGCTTTTTGAAGTTTCAATGTGGTAGTTCATTGGAGTGGTCCCGGTGGCCTTTTTAAATGCGGTGTAAAAAGATGCCTTACTATGAAAGCCAACTTCTCGGCTAATCCCTTCTATACTTAGATTATTGAGAATATCGGTACGCAGTAATTCCTGAGCTTTTTTTATCCTGAATTCATTTATGTAAGTATTGAAATTCTTATTGTAATGTTGATTAATTGCAAAAGAGACATCCTTTGGATGTAGTTCAAGGGCTGTGGAAATATCAACTACAGTCAGGTCCTGTTTTACATAAATATTTGTATCAATCACATATTCATCTATCCTGTTAATTAAATCCAATACTTTTTCTTTCGAATCTTCTTTCAGCATTATGGCTTTAACCGGGAATTTGGCATGCTGCACGGCCGAAAACACATTGTATTGAATAATTCCGCTTATGGCAATTGAAAAGACAAGGATAAGGCTCGCACAGGAAATTAGTAATTCTAAAATTGGGGCTACCTTTATAAACAAGGTGCCAATATGTATGCCTACAAGCACAAAACAAAAGACAATAAAAAACCTGGTCCATTGTAGTTGTCTGTTTTTAACTGTTGCAAATTGATTTTTCACTTCTTCCGTGTGATTGCGAACATATTTATTTATTCGAACAACAATG
>CBDUGN010000239.1:0-4188 GCA_965366915.1 uncultured Eudoraea sp.
GTTCTGACTTTGTTTTGTCAAAGCTTTGCGCTATGATCCTGAATAGAAAACTGCTTAATATAAAGCTAAGAAATCAGCCTGAAAAGGATAGTAAATTTGAAACCCTTTTTGAGGATTTCAGAGGGAAATATAAGTTAAGTAAAGCAGAGGCTTCGTATTTTGTATTCCGTGGATTAATAGAAAATAAGGCTTATAGTCCTGATAGTCAAAATATAAATATTTTACGAAGCAATGGCAAATTATTAGATGTTGCCAAGGCTTCGGATCATTTGAATTTGACCGCATTATCAGAGACGGTAACAAAATATTATATCTGTTATCCAAAAGATGATCTTTAGGTATAATGTTCTGAATTTTGCATCCCACCAATTTCTTAAAAGCATTTCTAAAGTATTAATATGCTAATATACAGGAGTTTATAGGGAAGTATTTGACGTTATATCATTAATCAATTTTTCTTACTTTTGTCTGAATCTAAGCCAAGGGTAAAATCTTTAAAAAATTTGAAATTTACAGCTAGTCAGATTGCAGGCATTTTAGAGGGTGAGATAGAAGGCAACCCGGAGGTTGCTGTACACAAATTAGCTAAAATTGAAGAAGGAGAAATTGGGTCATTAACGTTTTTGGCTAATCCCAAGTACACTTCCTTTATATATAGTACTGAAGCTTCGATAACTCTGGTAAATAAGGATTTTGTGCCGGAACAAGCCATTACCACGACATTGATCAAGGTCAAAGATGCTTACGAATCATTTTCCAAGTTACTAGAATACTACAATCAGGTGAAAAATAACAAAACGGGTCTTGAGAGACCGGTATTTTTATCGGAATCTGCTTCTTATGGAGAAAATTTCTATTTGGGGGCTTTTTCATATTTGGGAAATAATGTAAGGATTGGGAATGATGTCAAAATATATCCCAATGTTTATATAGGTGATAATGTGACTATTGGTGATGATGTACTCATTTTTGCAGGAGCCAAAATCTATTCTGAATCAATTATCGGAAAAGGCTGCGTAATTCATAGTGGCGCTATAATAGGTGCCGATGGTTTTGGTTTTGCGCCCAATTCCAATGGAGAGTACAGCAAAGTACCACAAACCGGAAATGTGATTCTGGAGGAGAATGTAGACGTTGGTGCGGGAACTACAATAGACAGGGCAACACTTGGATCTACCATTCTCAGAAATGGGGTTAAGCTAGACAACCAGATTCAAATTGCCCATAATGTTGAGATTGGTGAGCATACAGCGATAGCTGCTCAGACAGGGATAGCGGGATCTACTAAAATTGGAAAAAATTGCAAAATTGGTGGCCAGGTAGGTATTGTTGGGCACATAACTATCGGAGACAGGGTTCGGATTCAGGCTCAATCGGGAATAGGAAGAAATGTAAAGGATGATGAATTTCTACAGGGATCACCGGCGATAAATTACGGAGACTACAATAAATCTTATGTTCATTTTAAAAACTTGCCAAAATTAGTTAACAGGATTAATGATTTTGACAAAAAAAATGAAGACCAATAAAGTATGGCAAAACAACGTACAATTGCAAATGAAGTAACATTAACAGGTGTGGGATTGCATACCGGAGAAAACGTTACTATGAAATTTGTTCCTGCTGCAGTGAATCATGGATTTGCTTTTAAACGGATAGATCTTGAAGGGGAACCAATTATTGAAGCAGATGCGAATTATGTAGTTAATACTCAGAGAGGAACAAATTTGGAGAAAAGAGGTGTTAAGATTCAAACATCTGAACATGTTCTTGCGGCGCTGGTTGGAATGGAGATAGATAATGTTTTAATTGAATTAGATGCTCCCGAACCACCCATAATGGATGGATCTTCCAAATTTTTTGTTGAAGCTATTGAGAAGGCCGGAATTGTAGAACAGGATGCCGAAAGGGAAGAATATGTAGTTAAAGAAGTAATTACCTATAAAGATGAAGTCTCGGGAAGTGATATAACCTTAATTCCTTCTGAGGATTATGAAATAACAACCATGGTGGATTTTGGCACCAAGGTGCTTGGAACTCAGAATGCTACACTTGAAAGAATATCAGATTTTAAAAAGGAAATTGCGGATGCCAGAACATTTAGTTTTCTCCATGAATTAGAAATGTTATTGGAGAATGGGCTTATAAAAGGAGGGGATTTAAACAATGCCATTGTCTATGTTGACAAGGAAATTTCTGATTCCACCATGAAGAAACTGGAAAAGGCATTTAATAAGAAAAAACTATCCGTAAAACCAAATGGAATATTGGATAATCTCACATTACACCAACCTAATGAAGCTGCCAGGCATAAGCTTTTAGATGTAATTGGAGACCTGGCATTGGCCGGAACGAGGATTAAGGGGAAAGTAATTGCCAATAAACCCGGACATTATGTTAATACGCAATTTGCTAAAAAGCTGTCCAAGATAATTAAACTGGAAAAGCGAAATAAAGTTCCAAAATACGATTTAAATCAACCTCCTTTAATGGACGTTACCCAAATTATGAAAATGTTGCCTCACAGGCCACCATTTCTATTGGTAGATAAAATCATGGAACTTTCTGATTCTCATGTGGTTGGTGTGAAAAATGTAACTATGAACGAACCATTTTTCGTAGGACATTTTCCCGGAGCACCTGTTATGCCAGGTGTTTTGCAGGTAGAAGCAATGGCACAAACCGGAGGAATACTGGTTTTGAGTACTGTTCCAGACCCTGAAAATTATCTGACCTTTTTTATGAAGATCGACAATGTTAAATTCAAACAACAAGTGGTTCCCGGAGACACTTTAATTTTTAAGTGTGATCTTATTTCGCCTATACGAAGAGGCATCTGTCATATGCAGGCTTATGCCTATGCTAATGACAAATTGGTTTCCGAAGCCGAGTTAATGGCCCAAATCGTAAAAACAAAACATCAAGATTAGTATGAATCAGCCGCTTGCCTACGTTCACCCAGGAGCAAAAATTGCAAAAAATGTAGTTATAGAACCATTTACCACTATTCATAACAATGTGGTAATTGGTGATGGTACCTGGATAGGCTCTAATGTAACCATTATGGAAGGTGCCCGCATTGGGAAGAATTGCAATATTTTTCCGGGTGCCGTAATATCAGCACCACCACAGGATTTGAAATACGAGGGAGAAGAGACCACTGTGGTTATTGGTAATAACACAACAATCAGAGAGTGTGCTACCATTCATAAAGGTACTCGCGACAGAATGAAAACGGTGATTGGTAAAAACTGTCTTATAATGGCCTATTGCCATATTGCTCATGATTGTTTCGTAGGCAATAATTGTATTTTCTCCAATAATTCAACCCTTGCCGGACATGTTACTATTGGCGATAATGTTATTCTTGCAGGCCTCGTTGCTGTACATCAGTTTGTCTCAATTGGCAATCATGCGTTCGTAACCGGGGGATCTTTAGTTCGTAAAGACGTTCCACCCTATGTAAAAGGCGCAAGAGAACCTATGTCGTATGTAGGAATAAATTCTGTAGGACTACGAAGAAGAGGATTCGATTCAGATAAAATCAGGGAGATACAGAATATTTACAGAATACTCTATCAGAAGAATTATAACAATACTCAGGCTGTGCAGATCATTGAAGCAGAAATGGAGGCTACTCCCGAGAGAGATGAAATTTTACAATTTATTCGTGATTCTCAAAGAGGAATTATGAAAGGCTATTTTAGTACAAATTAATTATTCATGGCAAATACATCAGATATTAGAAAAGGATTGTGTATAAAGTACAATAATGATATTTATAAAATTGTTGAGTTTTTACACGTAAAACCAGGCAAAGGGCCTGCCTTTGTGCGGACAAAGCTCAAAAGTCTGACCAGCGGAAAAGTTTTGGATAATACCTTCTCTGCAGGCCATAAAATTGAAGATGTACGTGTGGAAACAAGATCGTATCAATTTTTATATTCTGATGGGGCGACTTATCATTTCATGAATACGGACGATTACAACCAAATTTCACTTCAGGAAGAAATACTGGATGCACCCGATCTCCTAAAAGAAGGAGAAATTGTTACCATAATGTTTAATACGGAAGATAGCATGCCTTTAACCGTTGAAATGCCTGCTAGTGTAGTTCTTGAGGTTACTCATACAGAGCCAGGACTTAAGGGACATACAGCTACAAATGCTTCAAAACCAGCGGTCGTT
>CBDUGN010000240.1:0-4152 GCA_965366915.1 uncultured Eudoraea sp.
TTCCATTTTCGACCTTCTTAAATATAATCATTTAATTTTCAATATAGTAGGGCCTCGAAGCTCCCTGACAATTGTTCCTTATCCCAAATAGAAAATAAATGCCATATCTTTATGTTCTTTCAGATGCCTCTTAAAACCTTCCAACCAAATGAAAAAGTTTCCGAATGCCCTTGTCATCATGATAGGGTTTATTTTATTTTCTGCTGTACTAACCTATATTGTTCCTCAGGGGGAATACGAAAGAATTTTAAATCCTGATACTGCCCAAACAAATGTTGTTCCCGGTTCCTATGAGCAAATAGAAGCCCCGTCTGTCTCTGTTTTCGATATCTTATTATCTGTTCCTGAAGGGTTTATTGCCAGAGCTGATTTAATTGCACTCATTTTATTAATTGGAGCCAGCTTTTTTGTTATAGAAAAAACGGGGGCATTAAAAGACGGTATTGAATATCTGACCACTCTTTTAAATGGCAAGGAAGAAATTGCTTTAATCACTGTTTCACTGGCATTTCTTGCAGGGGGAGCATTAAGCGGCCTTCAGGAGGAAATTATTGCCATGACTACAGTTCTTTTATATTTAACGTCCCGCTTAGGTTATAACTCTTTTGTAGCTGTAGCCATAAGTTTTGGTTCTGCAATTTTAGGGGCGTCATTTAGCCCAATCAACCCCTTTGCGGTTGTTATTGCACAAAAAGAGACGAATCTGGAATTTTTATCGGGGAGTGGTTTTCGTTTGGTGGTGATGGCAATCGCCTTTGCTACATGGATGTTTATGGTAATTAGATATGCCAATAAAAACAGGATTCCAAAAGAAGACAATCACATGTTTGAAAAAAAGAAACTACAGCCTCGAAGTGCAATCATTCTTGGCTTGGTGGCACTGTCTTTTGTGATATTGATTGTAGGGATACTCAATTACAATTGGGGTTTTAATGAAATGTCTGCGGAGTTTTTTGTGATAGGAATTTTTGTAGGTTTAATTGGGAAACTTGGAGTAAATGGGACAAGTGAAGCCTATATTGAAGGTTTTAAGGCTATGATCTTTGCCTCGATGATTGTGGGCTTATCAAGCAGTATTTCTATTATCCTTGAACGGGGAATGATCATAGATTCGTTGATATACGGATTGTTTACCCCAATGCAGTATTTGCCTGTAAGTATGTCTGCTATTTCTATGATGCTCTCGCAGTCATTGCTCCATTTAGTTGTTCCAAGTTATTCGGGGCAGGCTGTTTTAACCATGCCAATATTGGCTCCATTATCAGACTTAATTGGGCTATCAAGGCAGGTTTGTGTGCTGGCCTATCAGTATGGCGCGGTTATGACGGATCTGATCATACCCACCAATGGAGGGCTTATGGCCGTTCTTGCAATTGCCGGAATCTCTTTTGATAAATGGTTCAAATTTGCAATCAAACTGGTACTTGTTATCATGGGCATTAGTGCCGCTGCTATAGTGGTTGCCATATTTATTAACTTGTAGATCAAAATCTAAAGCTATTTCAAACTAAAAATCAAGTTATACCATTGATTTGAACCGGATTTAAAATGTCCCAAAGAAAAAAACTTACGGAAATTGCGACATTGTTTTTTAAGCTAGGCAGCATTGCTTTTGGTGGGCCTGCTGCCCACATCGCCATGATGGAAGATGAAGTTGTCAAAAAAAGAAAGTGGATGACTCAGGAACACTTTCTGGATCTTGTTGGGGCAACAAATTTAATTCCCGGACCCAATTCAACTGAAATGACCATGCATTGCGGGCACGAACGTGCCGGCTGGAAAGGATTGTTCGTGGCGGGGATTTGTTTTATTTTTCCTGCCGTAGTCATTACTTCAATCTTTGCCTGGCTCTACCAGAAATACGGCCAATTGCCAGAAGTGGAGCCATTTATTTATGGGATTAAACCAGCGGTTATTGCCATCATCTTAATGGCTGCATACCGGCTTGGAAAAAAAGCGATAAAAAATAAAGAACTTGCCATTCTGGGCGTGTTAACCATTATCATCTGTCTTTTAGGCGTCAATGAAATAGTAGCCCTTTTCGGGTGCGGAATTCTGGGGTTGCTTATCTATTTTATCAAAAAGAAACAAATCCTTTTAAACAGTATAATTCCATTCTTACTTCTTCAAGCCGCAGAACCATTAAAGCTCGGGACTCTTAAAATCTTCCTGTCTTTTTTAAAAGTTGGTGCTATTTTATATGGAAGTGGTTATGTTTTATTTGCTTTTCTCGACACAGAATTGGTATCAAACGGATGGCTTACAAGGCAGGCTTTGATTGATGCTGTTGCAGTAGGGCAAATTACCCCAGGGCCCGTTTTATCTACGGCCACTTTTATTGGTTGGCAAATGAATGGTGTTTCGGGGGCCATAGCAGCCACCGTAGGCATTTTTCTTCCCTCATTTTTGTTTGTGCTTATCCTGAATCCGTTAATCCCCAAAATGCGCAGGTCTAAAGTCATCGGCGCCTTTTTAGATGCCGTAAATGTCGCGGCGGTAGCCTTGATAGTTGCTGTTTGTATTAGCATGGGAAGAGACACTTTAACAGATTGGCGGACTATTTTAATAGCCCTCATTAGTTTACTGGTAGTGTTTGTTTTTAAGAAACTGAACAGCGCCTTTATTGTTTTGGGTGGTGCACTATTGGGCTATATGCTATCTTTCTTTTAAACAGATAAACAGCCCGGGAAAACAAGAACAGGGATCCTTATATGATTTTTAGGTGGTTAATTGGGTTCTTTTATGTTCTAATGTCTCACCCTCTGGCATTTGTTGTTTCCAAAGGCTAAAGTAATATCCCCGGGATTTGTAAAGAGAGTTATGGGTGCCTTCTTCCCGTACTTTCCCTTTATCCAAAACAACTATTTTATCTGCGTGCAATACGGTACTTAACCGATGTGCAATAAGTATGATGGTTTTGTTCGCCTGCCTCAGGTCTGTAATGGTTTTCTGGACAAAATTTTCGGAGCTGCTGTCCAGTGAAGAAGTTGCCTCATCCAAAACTAACACTTCCGGATCTTTGTATAATGCCCTGGCAATGGCAATTCGCTGTTTTTGACCGCCTGAGAGGGTAGCGCCATTCTCTCCCAGATAGGTATTAAAGCCATTTGGGAGGTTTTCGATAAAATCCAAAATACCAATCCTTTTGCAGATATGAATAACCTTTTCCATTTCAGGGGCAAATTCACCAACAGCAATATTTTCTATGACATTTCCTGCGAACAAATCTATTCTCTGTGGAACTACAGAAACTAACTCCCTCAGACTTGTTTTATCTGCGTATTTTAGATCAATTTCTCCTATTGAAATAGTTCCTTTTTGAATGGGGTAGAGATTTTGCAATAAAGAAATAAGTGTAGATTTTCCAGAGCCACTTTCTCCCACAATGGCCGTAACCTTACCTTTTGGGATAAGTAAATTTAACTTTTTAAAGACCTCAACCCTTGTTCCATATCTGAAAGCTACATTTCTAAAATATATGTCGCCGAGATTTTGCTTTCCAATATGAATTCTGTTCTCATCTTCCTCCCTTTCCAGATCCATTATCTCAAATAAACGCTCTGCAGCAATCAGAGCATTCTGAATTTCCCTGTTAGACCCTATAAGACTGGCTACCGGTCCTGTAAAGTAGCCTACAATGGCATAAAAGGACATTAGTTCACCAGGCGTGATATCACGATTTATGACAAAGTAAGAACCGCTCCACAAAAGGATGATGGTAAACAGTTTGGAAATAGAACTACTACTGGTAGCGGAAAATACTGAGTTTAACGCTGAACCATATGCTGTTTTTAATAAGCTTATAAATTTAGTTTCCGTCTTTATATTGGCAAATCTTTCCAGTCCAAATCGCTTTATGGTACCAACGGCATTAAGGGATTCTACTAACTGACTTTCCAATTCTGCTGATTTTTCCATAATCTTTCGTTCCGTTTTTCTGTTTAGTGAATTAACCACAAAATAAACGGCCGTATAAACCGGAATAACAGTTAACATAATAAGTGCCAATTTCCAGTAGAATGAAAACATAATGCCAAAAGAGAAAAAAATTATTAGCACGTTCACGGTTAGATTTAAGGAAACCCCATTGATAAATGTTCTGATTTTTACTGCATCATTAATTCGGGAAATGATTTCGCCAACGCGCATTGT
>CBDUGN010000241.1:0-4116 GCA_965366915.1 uncultured Eudoraea sp.
TAGATGCGAAAAAGAATATGACCTATGACGCCATAGTTATAGGATCGGGACTCAGTGGGGGCTGGGCTGCTAAAGAGCTTTGTGAAGCCGGTTTAAAAACTTTGGTCCTGGAACGAGGCAGAATGGTTGAACATGTTGTTGACTATACTACCATGAACAATGATCCATGGGATTTGGAATTAAGAGGGGCTCTGAGTGCGGAGGATCTTAAAAAACACGCCATAGGTGCCCGGGCCGGATTTGTTGGTGCAAACAACGGACATTTTTATGCGAATGATGAAGAAAATCCATATACCGAAGTTAAACCTTTCCTCTGGGTTAGAGGACACCAAATGGGAGGTCGTTCATTACTATGGGGCAAGCAGTGTTATAGGTGGAGTGATCTCGATTTTCAGGCTAATGCAGAAGATGGCCATGGGGTTGACTGGCCCATAAGGTATAAGGATTTAGAAGATTGGTATACTTATGTAGAGAAATTTGCAGGGATAAGTGGACAAGCACTGGGTTTACCCCAATTACCTGATAGCCATTTTCTGCCTCCCATGGAACTCAATTGTGTTGAAAAGGATATCAAAAGCCGAATAGAAAAAGAATTTCCCGGACGTGTTATGACTATTGGCAGGGCAGCTCATTTAACGGAACCATTGAATGGCCGCGGCCAATGCCAGTTTAGGAACAGATGCGACAGGGGATGTCCATATGGTGCATATTTTAGCAGTAATGCGGTAACCCTTCCGGCGGCCAATGCAACCGGAAACCTTACAATCAGGCCTTACTCCATTGTTAATACTATCATCTATGATGATGAAAAAGGAAAAGCTACCGGGGTCAGAATTATAGATGCTGAGACCAATGAATTTATAGAGTTTTATGCAAAAATTATTTTTTGCAATGCTTCCACATTAAGCACAACTCAGATCTTAATGAATTCTAAATCAGACAGGTTTACAAATGGCCTTGGTAATGACAGTGGGGAACTGGGTCATAACCTAATGGACCATACCTATAGGGTTGGTGCTATGGGAAGGGTGGAAGGTCATGAAGATAAATATTATAAGGGCAGACGACCAAACGGAATTTATATACCGCGTTATGTGAATATTGATGAAAAAACGAAAACGGATAAGTTTGTAAGAGGTTTTGGTTATCAGGGTGGAGGTGGCCGAAGTAATTGGAGTGCAGGGGCCAATCAGGAACAATTTGGAGGAGACTTTAAAGATAGTTTAATAAAACCCGGTCCATGGGAATTCTTCATTACGGGTTTTGCAGAATGCCTGCCCTATCATGAGAATAAGGTTACCCTGGATAAAGAGAAAGTAGATAAATGGGGTCAGCCTGTTTTAGCGATCGATTGTGAGTTTAAAGAAAATGAAAAAGCGATTAATGCGCAGATCAAGGAAGATGCCGTAGAAATGCTGGAGAAGGCCGGAGTGAAAGACATTGTGGGGTTCGACAATGAGCATGAGCCTGGCTATGGTATACATGAAATGGGGACTGCACGCATGGGCAGAGATCCAAGGACATCCATACTAAATGCCACAAATCAAATCCATGCAGCAAAGAATGTTTTTGTAACCGATGGTGCCTGTATGACCTCATCTTCATGTGTTAACCCATCCTTGACGTATATGGCCCTCACTGCCCGGGCAGCAAATCATGCAATTTCCGAACTCAAAAAGAAAAACCTATAAGATTATGGACAGAAGAACAGCATTAAAAAAAACAGCGGTGGTGGCAGGGTCTGCGGCACTGGCCCCATCACTTTTTTCCTTATTACAATCGTGTCAGCAGCAACCCCGATTGGGTTGGGAACCAATATTTTTAAGTATTGATCAAGCCGAATTAATTTCCACTTTAGTTGATACATTATTGCCGAGAACAGAAACCCCCGGGGCACTGGATATGAAGGTAGATATGTTTATTGATGTGGTGTTTGCAAAGTTGTTTGATACAAAGGGACAGGATAAAGTGATTGCAGAAATGGATAGGTTTGATGAATTGTGTACAGAGATATTCGGGAGTAAATTCACAGAATTGAATACTACAGATCGCGAAGAATATTTGAAACAAAAGGAATCTCAATCCGGTAAATTTAATGGTAAGGTCTGGGGGACTGCTGTAGGTGATCAAAAACCGGTAGGGTTTTATCGGACAATCAAATCACTCGCCTTATGGGGATATTTTTCCTCCGAAGAAATTGGTAAAAATGTACTGAGTTATGACCCTATCCCCGGAGAATATCTTGGTTGTATTCCTCTTTCTGATATTGGTAATACCTGGAGTCTATAACAGATTAGCAGACTAGTTCTGATTTATTACTTCCTTTTCTAATACAAAATTCTGTTATAAGGTAGCACTAGTACGCGTTTAATTTATAATACCTGTGCTCATCCAAAAACTTAGCATTCTTGAATACTGCCTTTTTAAAAATACCTTCTTTTTTATATCCGCTATTTTCAAGTGCTTTCATGGAGGCGATATTAAAATCAAATACGCCTGCATAAATTCTTATCAATTTTAGGTCCTCAAATCCATAATTGGTAAGTAGTTTAATAGCAGTTGCTGCAATTCCTTTACCCCAAAAGGACTCTCCAATCCAATAACCAATTTCAGCTGATTTACTGTAAACATCGTTTTGAATGATTAGCCCTATTACCCCGCAAAGATCCCCGTCGTATTGTATTGCGAAATTTTGTTTTGGGTTTTCTTCTGTAGTTACGTTTATAAATAACTCCGCATCTTTTTCGCTATAGGGATAAGGAAAAGAATCTCTAAGACTATCCCATATTTTCTTATTGTTGGCAAGTTTTGCCAATTGTGATTTATCAGATAAATGGAGTTCTCTTAACTTAATTTCCTCTGGTTTCAATAGTTGCTATTTCTGATGGTTACTACAGCTTCAATAAACAGTTGATTGGTATAATAGGCTTAAATATGCAGGTTATTTTTCTGAATTTTATACAATAAAAGCTCCTCATCATCATCGGGTAATGTAATTACATCCACCATTTTTAGCCCTAATTTTTCCAAAAGTCGTTGGGAGGAAACATTCTCTTTTGATGTAATTGCCTTTATTTCTTCAATTTCAAATTCTTCAAAAGCGACTTCTTTTAATCTATTTGTAGCTTCAAAGGCAAAACCCTGACCTTCATATTCAGGGAGGAAGGCAAACCCTATATCTATACCTTCCAGGCCTTCCCTGTCATAGAGTCCGCAAGTTCCAATTTTTATATTGTCTGACTTTTGAAATATGGTATAGTTAGAATATCCCAGTCTTTGGAGTTGGGGCAACATTTTGGTTTTAATATAGTCTTTTGCACTTAGCACTGATTTTATTTCTCTATCTCCAATGTATTGAATGAACTTCGGGGTATTCATAAGTTCATAGATAAACTCCGCATCTCCTTCAGACGTTGGCTTAATACGTACTCTTTCTGTTTCGAATTCTTTGTACATTATTTTTTATCGGGATAAATTTTATCCTCTTTTATAACAAATTTACCCTCTGCCAGCGAAACCTGCTTTGCGAAGAACAATAATATTTTATGAGTAGTACTGATTTTCAATCAGCCAAGGTATGCGGAAAACAACCTAAAGCATTGCTCATTTTAATTCGGTTTTCTTATTATTATCCTCAGGTTTGTTCTTTACATATTTCTCCAGCCATTGATCCTGCTCCCAAAGCAGATGCAGAATAGATTCCTTTGCTCTGTAACCATGACTTTCGTTTGGTAACATCACCAACCTTACCTGGGCACCTAAGCCTTTAAGCGCATTAAAATATCGGATACTTTGCATAGGATAGGTTCCGGAGTTATTATCTGCTTCACCATGAGTCATAAGCAAGGGTGTCTTCATTTTATCGGCATGCATAAAGGGAGACATAGTGTAATATACTTCAGGAGCTTCCCAATAATTTCTTTCTTCACTTTGGAACCCGAAAGGCGTGAGTGTTCTGTTGTAAGCACCACTTCTCGCAATTCCAGCAGCGAAAAGATCTGAATGGGAAAGCAGGTTGGCAACCATAAATGCCCCATAACTATGACCTCCAACGGCAACACGTGTCCTGTCTATATAACCCATTGCATCTACTGCGTCAATGGCGGCTTTAGCATT
>CBDUGN010000242.1:0-4110 GCA_965366915.1 uncultured Eudoraea sp.
TCAGGCCTAGACTCAAAATAACCATCGGAAAGATTTTTGGCTATTTTCTCAGCTTTACCTTTAATAATAATCTGTCGTTCCATAATGGGCCAAAAAAATGACAAACAAACTCTTGGATCTGCCTGAATAGCTTTGCCTTTTTCACTCTCGTAATTAGAATAAAAAATAAAACCCTCAAACGTATACCTTTTCAGAAGGACCACCCTGCTTTTTGGAAAGCCATCTAAGCCCAGGGTCGAAATTGTCATAGCATTCGATTCATCCATTCCTTCTGTAGCCTCAACTTCATAATACCATTTCTGAAACAGTTCCATAGGATTGTCTGATATGGATTCCTCAGTAAGGGCACTTTTATTGTATGATTTCCGATGATTCCCTAAATCTCTATACATTTCTTAGAAGACAAACGTTAACACTACAAAGTTGGCGAAAAGATGTATAAAAGTGAAGTGTTATTGAATTTTTATAACACGGTCGGAAAGTATCGATCAATCTTCTATTGCCAGAATTGGAAGCGTGACGCAGATTTTCTGAAAACTACTATGCTCAAATTTCGAATGTCTTACCGTCGTCTGCCAGATCAACATTATTAAAAACCTTGTTAGCTTCTTCTTTGAATGGTAGTATTGACTTATACCTTGTAGAAAAATGTCCCAGGATTAGTCTAAATACTTTGGCTTCTTTTGCTATTGTTGCAGCCTCTCTTGCCGTAGAATGCTTTGTTTTTTTCGCTAAATGTGCTTCGGATTCTAAAAAAGTGGCTTCGTGATACAGCAGATCAACTTCCTTTATAATGGGTATCAAATCCCTGTGAAACCCGGTATCACTGCAATAAGCATAGTGTTTTGGTAGAGGCGGATCCAGACTTAGTACTGAATTTGAAATGACTGAACCATCATCCAGTTTTATATCCTTACCTTGTTTTATACTCCTAAAATACGCTTTGTCAATTTTATACTTTGCCGTTGCAAGTACATTTAGTTTTCGCTCACCCGGTAATTCACTAAATAAAAAACCATTTGTATAAATCCTATGATCCATAGGAATTGTCTTAACCTTTACTCTAGTATCTTCAAAAATAACTTCAGATTTTTTGGAAGATAATTCATGAAAAATAAGTTTATAATTCGTCCAGGATTTGCCAAGTTTAAGTAGTAAGGTAATGGCCTGTTGAATCCCTTCGGGACCATATATATGCAGGTCTTTTTCTCTCCCAAGCAATCTAAACGTGGAAATAAGTCCGGGTAGCCCGAAAAAGTGATCCCCGTGCAGATGTGAAATAAAAATACGCTCTATCCTTGAAAATTTTATTTTGTTCTTTCTTAACTGTACCTGGGTTCCTTCACCACAATCTATTAGAAAAAGGTGGTTCTCTATTTCTAATACCTGAGATGTTGGGTTGGTCAATGTTCTGGGGGTAGCAGCATAGCAACCAAGGATGTGCAGCTTCATTGTTGTTTCCAGGTTTCCAATTTATAGAGGCTGGCCTGTTCTGGTGTAAAGTTACTCTTTAAAGTAAAGGCGTAAGGGCTTTCCCCGTGCTTATTAAGATATTCAAGCCTTTCCTTTCCCTCCTGAGGCGTGGGATACTTACCTTCCTGTACATACCAACAAACCATATGCATTTCTTTCATATTTGAGAACCATTCTTTTCTCCTTTTAAATATATTCTTGTGTTCAGACCTATAAGTGAAGTCGAAAAGTGCTTTAATTGATTTCCAGACAGACATATTCACAACGATATAATCATCCTGAAAAACATCTAAGGCCGAGTCGCTGTTGTCATCCTCAATTAATCGCCAAACAAAGCCATCACTTGATTCTGCCAACTGATTGATTCTATCCAGATTATCTACAAAATCTTTCATAAGCAGGCTATCCAAAGGAGCCAGCATACGGGCAATATTAATTTGGGCAAGGTTATAATTCATTAATTACAAGTCAAGATCACGTTCAATTTCTTCCATTTCAATAATGTCTTTGGCCTCCTGGACGGTTGGTACCAGGCATATCTCATCAGGCACCTGATCATATTCCACTTTATTGGTGACCAATACAAATGATTTATTGGCCGCCCGGTGCGTATTAGAGAGTTGGAAAAACTCAAGGATATCATTTGAAGTAATCTCGGAGAACGAAAATAAGTTTATAATTAAATGATCGTTTTTAATATTCTTGTAAGATCTGTTCAGATTCTCAATGAATTTTCTCAAGGAAATGTTTTCCTGGTAAACTATAGTAGTATTACCCGTTTTATCAAAAATCATAATTCACTATTTAATTTTCGATGCTAATAAATATATTACGGCCATGCGTATAGCAACTCCGTTTTCAACCTGATTAAGAATTATGGATTGTTTGGAATCCGCTACATCGCTGGTTATCTCAACGCCTCGGTTAATTGGCCCGGGGTGCATAATTACAATTTCCTTATCCAGACCATCCAGAATTGCTTTATTGACTCCGAATTGTTGTGTATATTCCCTGGTTGTTGGAAAATAACTTATATCTAAGCGTTCATTCTGAATCCGTAACATATTGGCCACATCACACCAATTTAATGCTTTTATAAGATTGGTCTCTATCTCTATCCCTAAAGATTCTACATACTTTGGCAGCAAGGTACGAGGACCGCAAACCTTTACATTTGCGCCTTGTAATTTCAGTGCAAAAATGTTTGACAATGCCACTCTGGAATGAAGAATATCCCCGACAATAACTACATTTTTTCCTGAGACATCACCCAATTTTTCACGTATAGAATAAGAGTCCAAAAGAGCTTGGGTGGGATGTTCATGTGCGCCATCTCCAGCATTTACAATAGCTGCATCTACATGTTTTGAAAGAAAAATGCCTGCTCCGGGACTGGGATGTCTCATTACCACCATATCTACTTTCATAGAAAGGATATTGTTGACCGTATCAATCAATGTTTCTCCTTTCTTAACCGATGACTGAGCTGCAGAAAAATTAATCACATCTGCAGATAAACGTTTTTCGGCAAGTTCAAAAGACAACTTAGTTCTGGTACTGCTTTCGAAGAAAATATTTGCAATGGTGATATCGCGGAGTGACGGGACTTTTTTAATTGATCGGTTAATAACCTCTTTGAAGTGATCAGCGGTCTCAAAAATAAGTTGGATATCTTTTTCTTTAAGATATTTTATGCCCAATAAGTGTCTAACACTCAATTCGCTCATCTGTTCCCTATTTACTTACCAAATAAATAATATCTTTTCCGTCATTTTCCTTCCACATAACCTTTACTTTCTCCTCATTTATAGCATCTACCTGTCTTCCACGATAGTTAGGCTGAATTGGCAAATGCCTGCTAAAGCGACGATCAATAAGGGTTAATAATTCTATCTCCCTGGGTCTTCCAAAAGATTGGATTGCCGTTAAGGCTGCGCGAATGCTCCTGCCTGTATAGAGAACATCATCTATAAGGACAACCTTTTTACCTTCTACCAGAAAATCCATTTTAGTACTGCTGGCCTCTAGGGTTTTCTCTCCTCGTCTAAAATCATCCCTATAAAAAGTAATATCGAGAAGTCCCAGATTAATTTGACTAACCCCATAATCTTCTCTGAGAATTTTTGAGAGTCGTTGCGCCAGAAAAATTCCACGGGGCTGTATTCCTATTAATGCTGTCTCCGTAAAATCTAAATGATGTTCTAAAAGTTGACAAGCCAGGCGGTGTAGTATAATGTTAATCTCTTTAGAAGAAAGCAATACTTTTTGACTCATGGGCTAGATAACCTACTCTTTTCAACTACAAAAGTAGGGATTTCTACTTAATTTAAATGATTGATCCAAAATTGTTAGGGTCTTGCTCTCTCAATTTAAAGGAAATAAAAAAGTCCTGATGTATACATCAGGACTTTTATTTTTACTTCTGGTGAAGAAGACTTCTTAAAAACCTATTTTTTCTTATCGGCCTCCATCTTATCTTTCAACGCCTGCAATTGCTCATTGGCATCACCCAAAGTTGGTTTAGCCTCTTCAGCCGAAGCAGCCGCTTTCTTTTTAGCCGCTTTTACATTACGTTGCTCTTCTTCTCTGAAAATAGCAGTATGACTTGCTACAACACGTTTGAATTCTTTATTGAAT
>CBDUGN010000243.1:0-4097 GCA_965366915.1 uncultured Eudoraea sp.
GTCTTCCTTCAGTTTTGTCAAAAGTGTATATATTTTCTAAACTCGGAACTTTTTTACTGGTAAGGGAAAGTTTATCATATAGGTCGAGACCTCCACAAAAAGCTGCCTTTACTTCTGCCTCGTTTAAAATATATTCAAATTCCGAAATACTTATTGTTGGATATAATGGAATACTTATCAAGCCAGACATTTGCAAGGCAAAATCCATTATAACCCATTCCGGTCTGTTTTTATAGATTACCATGGCTACCTTATCCCCGGGCTTTAAACCCAGTTTCAATAATCCGGA
Source organism: uncultured Eudoraea sp. (assembly GCA_965366915.1). Taxonomy (GTDB): domain Bacteria; phylum Bacteroidota; class Bacteroidia; order Flavobacteriales; family Flavobacteriaceae; genus Eudoraea. The sequence continues at coordinate 290 of CBDUGN010000243.1, forward strand.
GGCTGCTTGTTCCGCATAATTTTTTACATCCTCAGTGCTAAACGATTGCCAATCGCCATTGGTATCGCGAAAATTTAAAGAAGTTTCAAGCGGGTTATTATGCAGTTGATGGTAAAGAAGGTCAAAAACTCTGGTCATTGGTTTGAATATTTAAGGTTAGGCTTTGGCTATCTAATTTTACATTGAAGGTTATCGTTAAATTTAAGAAATTACTCGAACATTAAACTAATAAACTCCGCAACGCATGCTGGCTTATCAGATTCGTCGGTCTCCACCACACAATTCCAGGTAATTTTTACTCCATTGTCTCCGTAATTTTCAATTTTTTGAATAGTGCTAATTAGTCTAAGTCTGCTATCAACTAAGACAGGGCTTGGAAAACGAACTTTGTTCAGACCATAATTTACCCCCATTTTCACAGATTTGATCAACAAAACATCTTTCAAAAGCTTAGCCAGGAGTGACAGAGACATGAAGCCATGAGCCACAGGCTTTTTAAATGGGGAATATTTTGCAGCTTTTTCAACATCTACATGTATCCATTGGAAATCCATAGTGGCTTTGGCAAAGTCGTTGATCATTTCCTGGGTAACAGTAAGCCAATCTCCGGCAGGTAGTGTTTGTCCTTCTAATTTGCGAAAAGATTCGAAATTCTCTAATTCTAGTTTGGCCATTCTATCCAGTTATCTTGAGGTTCCACCATCTATTGTAAGGCATGTCCCTGAAACAAAGCGGGCTTCATCAGAAGCGAGATACAGGTAACCATAGGCTATATCTATGGGTTGTGCTACGGTCCGCAAGGGAATACTTTCCTTAATTTTAGCAAAATGCTCTTCCGGAATCTTTTCTACCATATCGGTCATTGTAAATCCCGGTGCGATGGCGTTGGCTGTAATACCATACTTACCAAATTCCATTGTCCAGGTTTTGGACATGGCAATAACACCAGCTTTAGTTGCCGCATAATTAGTTTGTCCAAAATTACCCCTTAAACCTACATTTGAAGCAGCGCTCACTATCCTGCCCCACTTATTTGCCTTCATATAGGGCACCACAGCCTGAGTACAGATAAATACCCCTTTCAGATTAACCTCTATAACAGCGTCCCATTCCTCCTCACTCATTTTTTCAAGCGTTCTGTCTCTTGTGATTCCCGCATTATTAATAAGGATATCTATTTTACCATATTTATTATTTACTCTTTTGAAAAGCCTTTCTACTGCAGGTTTATCAATTACAGAAACCTGATGATACTCCGCTTTTCCGCCGGATTCATTTATGCCATCCGCTACATTCTGCCCTTTGGGTAAGACGTCCATAATTATTACCGTTGCACCTTCTTTTGCAAAAAGCTCGGTTATGGCCTTCCCTATTCCACGGGAACCTCCGGTAACTATGACAATTTTGTCTTTTAATCTCATTTTATATAGTTCTTTAATTAAATCTTTTACTAACTCTCCTTGCGAAATTTGATCCTTTAAACTAAGCAGAACTTTAATCTAAAGTAAAATATTCAGGAAGATGACAAGTTTAAACTTCTATTACCAATTTACCCCTGACCTTTCGGTTCATCATTTCCTCCAATGCCCTGGATGCATTTTTCAATTCATAGGTCTTATGTATGTGAGGTCTAAGCTTACCCTCATCATACCATTTCATCAACATTCTCGTATTCTCCATGTTTTGCTTAGGGTTTCTCATGGCAAAATCGCCCCAAAATACCCCAACAATAGAAGCCGTCTTAAGCAAAGGCAGATTTAAAGGCATTTTTGGTATAGTCCCGGAAGCAAATCCTACTACCAGATATCTCCCCTCCCATGCAATTCCCCTGAATGTGGCCTCAGAATATTCGCCTCCGACAGGATCGTAGATAACATCTACCCCCTTATTATCCGTTAATTTTTTTATTTCGGACTTCAGGTCTTCTTTGGAATAGTTAATCGTTTGATCTGCTCCATATTCGCGGCATAATTGCAACTTGTCTTCGGATGAGGCTGCTGCAATAACTTTGGCCCCCATTAATTTTCCTAGCTCAACAGCTGCCAAACCCACACCTCCCGATGCACCAAGCACTAAAAGTGTTTCACCCTTTGCTAGTTTTGCGCGATCTTTAAGTGCATGGTAGGACGTACCATATGCCACCATAAATGAGGCTGCAATTGGGAAATTCATTTTCTTTGATTTCAGGAAGCACGTATTGGACGGTACAAGAACTTCCTCTGCAAATCCTCCGCTAAAGACAAAACCGAAAACTTCATCCCCTACTTTAAGATGTCTGACATCATCCCCAACTTCTTTTACGACCCCGGCTATGTCGCTCCCCGGAGTGAAAGGGAGTTCTGGCTTAAATTGATATAATCCCTGAATAATTAGGGTGTCCGGAAAATTTATCCCACAGGCTTTTACCTCCACTAAAATTTCTTTGGCTCCAGGTTTTAACCCGGGCATTTCTTCCAGAACCAACGAAGACGGCGGTCCAAATTCCTTACATCGTATGGCTTTCATCTTCTAAAACTTTTAGCACCAGTTTACCTAATTTTTCACCTGAAAACAACCTTTGAAAAGTCTGCGGAAAGTTTTCAATTCCTTCATAAATATCTTCTTTGCCTTTTAATTTTCCTTCTGCCAGCCACCTGCCCATCTCTCTGGCAGCTTCACCATATCTATTCGCATAATCAAATACAACCATTCCCTGCATTGTTGCACGGTTAACCAGGAGCGAAAGATAGTTACTGGGACCTTTAATAGCCATTTTGTTGTTATATTGAGATATGGCACCACATATCACTATTCGGGCATGCATCCTAAGCCTACTCAGAGCAATATCAAGAATCTCCCCTCCTACGTTATCAAAATATACATCCAGCCCTTTTGGACATTCTTCCTTCAACCTGCTTCTAACATCTTCGTTCTTATAATCAATCGCAGCATCAAAACCCAGCTCCTCCAAAAGATAATTACATTTCTTTTTACCACCGGCAATTCCAATAACCCGACATCCTTTAATTTGTGCAATTTGACCCACGATGCTCCCCACGGCTCCAGCTGCTCCTGAGACTACTACAATATCACCTTCCTTTATTTTCCCTACTTCAAGAATACCAAAATAAGCGGTCATACCGGTCATGCCCAGGGTACTTAAATAAGTGGGAAGAGGCGCCAACCCCGGATCTACTATTCGGGTATTTGTACCATCTGAAACCGCATATTGTTGAACACCCCCAAATCCGGCCACGTAATCCCCAATTTTAAAGTTGGGATTGTTTGCAACTGCCACCACTTCTCCTACCGCCCCGGCACGCATAACGGAGCCAATAGCCATAGGTTCTATATAGGATTTGGAATCATTCATCCATCCTCGCATAGCCGGGTCTAACGAAACGTAATGTTGTTTCACAAGAATTTCTCCATCCTGCAATTCGGGAATAGGATTAATCTCCAATGACCAGGTTGAAGCGTCGGCTTCACCTAAGGGTCTTTTTACAAATTTTAATTGTTTATTCATATATTTTTTCATTTCGGTTCTATCCTTTCTTTTTGTTTGTGAAGCTCTTTACGTATGCTTCCATTTTAGTTCTAATTTCAGGTTTCCACCATAAGGTCGCAGCTTCTTTGAGGGAATTTTCGGCATCCAAATCAAGCCTGGTAAGTAAATTTTTGCGAAGTTTACTTTTTGTGTTAATTAGTATCTCCTGATCTGCCTGCAAATAACGCTGCATCTTTGCTTCAGCCCTTGGCAAGACCTGCTCCAAAGGAACCAATTCATCCACTAAACCAGCCGACAAGGCTTCATTCGCATTGAGCAGCC
>CBDUGN010000244.1:0-4009 GCA_965366915.1 uncultured Eudoraea sp.
GGGGCCCCGGGAAGTCCAACCTTGGTAAGCCCTCTGCGGATTGGAGATTGACCAGTAATAAAACCCGCACGACCAGCGGTACAACTCTGCTGCCCGTACCAATCCGTAAAAATGGCTCCTTCTTTACCAATACGATCTATATTGGGGGTCTTGTACCCCATCATACCCATATTGTAAGCTGAGACATTGAACTGCCCAATATCATCACCCCATATAACAAGGATGTTGGGTTTTTTGTTCTGTTGTGCAAAAACAATTGCATTAAATAGAAGTAGTATTACCCCCGATAGAATAGTTTTCTTCATAGTTTTAATTTTAATTTTTAAATAAATAATTGATAATGCAAAATGCAAACAATTTAAGGAAGTGAATTTAGTACATATTTAGTTATTTATGAAGTCTTTTTTACCTATTATTGGGCGATTTGGCAAGATTTATTCAGGTAAATTTTATGGATAGTACTAAAAACTTTTGCTGATTCCAATACCAAGCGAGTATGTGCTGTACTCTTTCTTAAAATCAAAGCAAATACCTGGTGCCAGGCCCCAATTTTTTCCCAGTTCAAATTCATATTCCGTACTGGCCCTTACAATAAAAATATTCCTGCTTCTTTCAAATTCTACCCCCGGGCCGGCAAAAATACTCCAGCCTTTTAAGAGTGTATACCCGGCAACCAAACCGGTAACTACAGCGTTCTCCCTGGGAATATTTTCTCCTCCAAAATCTACAGCGTATTTCCCTAGTTCCAGGTCCACAACTACGCCTAACTGCCATTTGGGATTGAATTTATAGAAATAATCAACCCCAATAGTAGGCACCTCTTCTGACTTCAGTGGTTCCCCTTCTTCAATGGTTTCGGGAATATGCGTTAACCCCAGAAGTAAAACCACCTTGTGTTTCGTTTGCTCCTCTTCGTCATTTTCCTGAGAAAATGTGTGAGTTATTACTAAGAGAAAGAGCAGAATACTTATTGGTTTAATCTTCATTTATGATATCTTTTCTACGAATACTGCGGTTAAATTTGGATGGAAAAGTACTAAAATTACTGTACTAATTTTGATTAAAGGTTATTTTTATTTTGGGTTTAACTTCCGGGCTTATAGGATTATTTTACGGGTATCGGATGTTCCACGGTGCCCTGGTAAACAGGTTCACATTTTACGCCCACGACTGAATTTATAAAGTTAATTACCGAACCCAATAGTGTTTTTGCGATTTTTAATTTGCCCGTTTTTAAATCCCCCATTTTACCATATATGCGTTGTTCCATCAAACTGCAGCCTTTTTTATCCAACACATAGGCCGTAAATCCGGGAATAGTATCATTCGCAAAATCCAGAATACCCTGAAATGCCAGTCGGTTTACTGAAGTACTAAAGGCAACATCCTTAGTTTGGAATATTCCATTGGCAATGCTCCAATTGGCAATCGCTTTGGAGACATTAGTCCTGTCTTCCGGTTTCAGATTAGTAGTAATTAGACTTGTAAAATCTGCTCCTTTTGTAACAGCCGCACCCATTGGTCCGGCAAGCATAAAGGCACTAATATCTGCCAGATTAAAAGTTTGACTGCGCTTATATTTTCGCAAGAGATTATCAATATCAATACCATAGAGAATTAAAGAATCACCCCTAATATTTACACTTCCCTGCAGGTTTTTACTTATTTTTTCCCAACTGGTACCGTATCCTTTAAATTGTAAAGACGCATTTAAAGTGCCTTCCATGAGATTTTCATCGGTATAATCTTTAATGGCCGATGAGAGCGAGATATTTGTCATTTCATAATTGAGTTCAAAACTTGGAGGTGTTTTTGTCACATCTAAAAAGAATATACCGCTATCCTGATTATCGCCGTCTTTCGACGTTGAAAAATTCATCTTAAACTGATCATTTGCCCCGGTAAAATCCATATCGATGGGTGTTTTAATAAAGCCTAATGTTTTCAGGGTATCTGTGTGAAGTTGCCCATCTAAAGATTCAACCCCAATAATCTCATTGGATCCGGATTTATGAACAAAATAAAGTCCGTCTAATTTCAAATTAAAATTATTGATCTCATGCAACAAAGAATCTGATCGTCTTAATGAGATATTGCCTTTGGTAATTTCTGCTTTTTCCACAGCGAAGGGAACCGTTTCAATCACACCAGAGATATCTAAATCTCCATCTACCAGGTTCATTTTCTCTGCGCTCATTTGTTTAGCGTTTAACAAATCGAGGTGTTTCATTTCTTTGATCAGGTCCAAGGCGTATTCCGCAGGGATCTTATCTATTTCCAGCTCCGCATTAATGGCTAATGTCTCTAATTCCCTGGGAATCATAACACTTCCCCTTGCATTTGCTGAACCAATTGGAAGTTTCGCAGTAAACTCCATTACATCAAGGCTAAATCCCGTTTCAGTTTCACTAAATTTTAAAAACCCTGAAAGATTTGACACGCCTGGGAGTTTGTCCAACTCGAAAGACATATGTTTTAGCTCTATGTTAAGCATTGGAAAAAACGAATCGAAAATATCATTGTCATTGCCTGTCACTTTAACTTCTAACTTTAAATCACTCATACGGTCATTGATAAGAGCTGTAGAATTCGGATTTAAAACAAAATGAGTGGTCAATATTTGAGACGAACTTACTTCAAGATCTGCTTCAAACCCCTGCTCTTTATTAAAGATAAAATGATATAAGTTCTTAATACTCCCTGTCATTCCTATATTACTGTCATCATAGGCCACACTAATGCTGTCCAGGAATACCTCATTCCCGATTGCACTTACAATACCATTAAAATCGCTGATCGTTTTCGCGGAGGGGATGTATTTGAACCCTATATCCTTCATTTGCAGGGACCATCTGCCAATACTGTCATTCTCGTGCTCATTTTCAAGGTTGAGTGATCCATCAAAATCTGAGGTGAAATTGATCTTACCTTGCAGGGAGTCGATATTTGAAAGTTTAAAGATATCGTCATAACCATCCAAAGCCAGGGACACATTTACATTACTTTTTAAATATGGCTGCTGGAAATTCTTTAGGTATAAATTACCAGAAATAGAACCTCCGGGAATCTCGCCTCTTAAATTGCGTAATGAGAGCATTGCCCCGGAAAAATTGACAGCTTCACCGGAATGTAATTCCCCCTCGAAACCGACATTATTAAAATTCCATTTCCCTTCCGGGCCTTCCATACTCAAATCCTTAACACCAAAATTGACATCTATTTCGGGTATATTGTCTTCCATTTGGCCTTTAACACGACCTTTCAAAACGATATCGGCTTTGTTGATCAAGGCTTTGTTCCTGGTCAGAATTTCTTCCTGTACTAATTTAGACAGGAAAGCGATATCATTAGATGAAGCATCAAATTCCATATCAATATAGTTGCCATTTTTGTGATCATAAGCTCCTTTGATTTCGACTAAAATATTTTCCAAGTTGAATGCTCCCGTGTTTATTAGGATTTGATTTGATGCTTCGATAAAATCTAAATTAAGTGAAAGTGATGCCGGCCCTTGATTTGCAATAGAAGGAAATTTTGCGCTTTTGGTTATTTCAAAGGAAGTCTCAAGATCACAGGAAATTCCTTTGGCATTCAAAAATATCATGCCTTCTAAAGAGATTAATTCAACCTGGGAAGAATAACGCTCGCTGGGATTATTATAATTCAGCGTAATATTTTCAAGATGCAATTCCTTGAGCTGTACAGCAAGTTTTTTCTTCTTTGATATGGATTTCTTTTTAGCTGCTGTAGATTTTAATATTCCGCTTGTGTTTTGTGTTTTTTCTTTGATTATCAGGGTATCCAATTTAGGAGCCTTAATTATTTCATGCGGATTGGTCAGTGCCTTTTCCAGATTCGTTTTATTGTCCTCGTAGGTTACTAAGCCTACCTTGCCATTTTCAAAACTTATGGTATTAACTATTAAATTTCTGTTTTTGATAAGTTCCCAGGGTTCAAAAGCCAAATAAATTTTCTGGGCATATAATACAGGTGATTGGTCTTTTACCCT
>CBDUGN010000245.1:0-3997 GCA_965366915.1 uncultured Eudoraea sp.
TCAAAGTCAGTCAACCGCTTAAGCTCATTTTTCTTAAGGTTTCTAATAAAATAGTTAGGATACTCATTAGGTGATTCCAGTCTTACAAGGATCTCATTTTTGTCGACATCATAACTTGTAAGGTTTTCAAGTTTGTCCGTATATCCTGATTGATAAATTCTGCTCGTTTTGAGCGATTTAAGGTTGATCTTATCAATAAAAGGGAATTGTCCTTTTTCAGAATACCCGGCCCCATTAAGGAATGCATCACTACCCGTCAAAGCCAGGACATCACTCCCCATTTTATTCCTTTTTGTCACAAAATCCCCGGGATCACTGTATCTGTCCTGATAATTTCTATCAAAAAGAATTTTAGGTTCTACAGAGGAATCAGATGGATTGAATAAATATGTTTTGGTATTTCTCGTATTCCACCAGTCATCTATAATAAGTGCTGTGTCTTCATCTCCCCATACTGCACTGTCATATCTGTTTATGGTTTTCATCAGGCTTTTAGGTTTTCCATTGAAGGGGGCATCTAACTGAAAAACTTCATCCCTGTATAATACTTCTTTTTCAGGATCACCTTCATCCAGAGCCTCCGCATAAACCAGGCTTGCAGGTAAGTCATTCCTCCAGCTAAATCTTCTTTTCCCTTTGCGGACAGCCATGAAACCTTTTGGCAGATCTTCAATCAATGGAACTTCTATAACGGTCTCAACCTTTTGGCCATCCTTCGAATAAATAAGAGTTTTGGAGGGAAATCTGCGATAAGGCACCAGGTATGAAAATGGTTTTTCAACAGTTGTCACCATTACATATTCTCCATCCGGGGAAAACATAATACTATTGTACATATCACTGTCCAGCCATTTTTCACTTGTTCCATTTAAAGAAACTTTGTAAAGCTCTGATAAAGCGAGCTGTTCAAAATTATGCTCATCATTTTTATTTTTTAATAAATCCTGATACGTTCGGTTTTGCGCTTTTTTTCCGTCATTTACAGAAATGGTAGGGCCGCCAGGAACGGCATTCTTTGAATCAATAAGTTCCAGCCTCTCAGGGGAAATCATTTTTACCAGGATGGCATTCCCATCCTCAAACCAGTTTATCACATTTCGAAGGTTTGCATTAACCTTTGGTTCAGTCAGTTTTTTTGCAGTTTGATTAACTACATCAACTACCCAAACTTCAACTCCTGAAGAGGTTGTATTTGTGCATGCTATTTTCTTTTGATCAGGTGAGAAGCTAAAATTGGTCAATTTAGGATTTTCTGGTAATCCGCTTACCTGAATTACTTCAGACTCATTACTATTGAGTGGTTTTATTTTTAAATTGTTATAATAAGTCACCCTGCTTCCAATATTAGTTTTCGGATTAATTCTTAATCCCCCCAATCTCAATTCTTCCTGTGATATTTCTTCTATACTTTTAAAGGCATCGCGATAAAGGAGGATCATAAAATCTTTGTTGTCATCAACAATTACTGAAGGCGCCCGGGGTACGTCGACAAGCTCAAGAATTTCCTTTGATGGTTTTTGATAGGTCAGTGATTCCTGGGCCTGCACTTTTACAAGTAATAATAGTAGAACCAGATAAATAGATAGTTTCATATTTTCAATATTTCGACAATAGTTTTCTCTATAAAAAGCAGTATTCTTTCAACTATGATAAATGTATGAAAAAAGCACAAGCTTCAATTACTTGGGCCTGGGAATCTGTTTTTTTAATACTATGCGCTTTTTGGACTTCTATTCCTTATTCTTAATAGTAGTAGCCCCGACATATGAAGCCAGCGTTTTAGTGATAAAAGATATCATGAATATCAAATATTGTTGCCCCCAATCAGTATCGGACAACAGCAAGAATACTAAGTCCATTATAATGTAAATGGCAGGGAGTATTAATCCTATAAATTTTCTTTTGTTGTATCTTTTTTTAACCAGTAGTCTGGAGATAAAGAAGAACAAGATAATTCCAAAAATGATTGAAATATAGGGTGCCGTTATTTGAGCGTGTTCTTCATAATAAGTTGGTTGTTGTCCAGGTTCTATTAGGACCGAAAAAATTACTACTTCAAGAATAGATAATGCAATTAGAATAATGTGAATGAGCAATGCCCATCCTATTATCTTTAGCCATGGTATTTTATTAGTTGTAGTCATAATTATATGGTTAGCTGACAAATCCTCACTTCAGATTTCACTTTTTTTAAAAGGCTCAAAGATCTTCTTATAAAAAAACACTTATATAAAGTTGAATCCAAAATGTTTATCAGCTGCTACTACTATCATTTGTATTGGAGTTAAAGGGTTAAAATGCAGATAGTAATGCGGTTGCATTATTTCTCCTCTAAACCTTTTTCCCGGATTATCTTTCTGATCAAAGAAATTTGCCCTAAATGATAGTAACTATGTTCAATTACACCCTCAATACTTCTTCTATAAGTACCGTATTCCTCTTTAACAAAAAAGTCTTCTAATTTTTCGTCAGTCATATTTTCAACATGAGTTGCAAAATGTTCTGCATTGGTCCACATCGCATTTAAAAGGTGATCCCAATCTTCTTTGGACTTTATTTCCGGCATGTCAAAACTATATTTATCCCGAATTACAAGCTCTCCTCCTTCGAAAACGTTGAGAATTCCAGAAATGTAGTAATTAATATGATAGGCCAGGGCCGCAATAGTATTCAGCGGCCCAATTTTTTTTGTCGCCTGTTCCCAGCTTACATTTGATAATTGATCCTTATAATTGGTATTGGCAATCCATTTACCATTTAAAAGGACTTCTTTAAAACGATTGGCAAGTTGACCTGGATTTTCCATTGAAATAATATTAGTGTACTATTTTTTAAACAACCACTGATACCGGAATTCCGATTAGTTTTATACTGCTTGTAGATAGGCTTCTTTCAGCCAATCTTTTAGTTCATTATCAATTTGAGATACTTCAAATAATTTCACGCGATGGGTGCACATAGTTCCAAACGGGCCGGAATTTTCCAAGCGGTCTGTTGTTGGCTTGTCTTTTATTTTTAATCCCAAATCAATTCTTGTTTTGGTGGATGGCTGTATTAACGCAAATTGTTTTTTTCTTATTATACTAACACTGGCCTTTTTAGGGCTTATGGTAACATCATTTCCAAAGCCCTTAACAAGAGATAAGAGCTTTTCGTAAATGGGGATTAAATTTTCTTTCCCCTGATACTGATTTTTTACCAGATCTACCGGCGCAATATTCTCTTCTTTGGACAGGGTCACAATGGTATTGGCGAAACCATGAGTTACGCTGTATTCTTCTTTTAAAAACCTAACAGCTTCAGAATGTTTAGAAAAAGACTTTTCTTTAAGAAGGGATTTCCACTCATTTAATGCTTTTCCGGTTTTTTCCGGCATATTGTCAATCATTGTTTGCAGGGCCTTGTCCATAATACTAGTTTTTTAACTTATCAATAAAAATTCTGTCATTAATCTTAAACCGCTTTGCCTAATTTATACCCAAGCCAGGCCATTGGGATATATGCTCCTGCCAGATCTACAACTGTAAACCAAGTGGGGGAAGGAAGCATTATAATATTTGTAATGCCACCAATCAGAAAAAATATACCAATTAGCAAAGCCATTTTCATTTTGTGACTTAGGGAAATCAATGTTGCCAGAAAGGCACCCGCTAAAGTTCCTAAAGCGTGCGCTAGAAAGGGAAAAAGAAAATGTTTAGGTTCAAATAAATGAATAGATTCTTTTAAACCTTCCATTGTGGTAACATCGGCACCACTGGGAGGTTGAATAATTGAGCTGCTAATCATAATTATACCCATATTCACAACACTTCCAATTATTAACCCTAATACAACCGCCAAGATATTTTTCAGAGTAGCATTCATGATCTAGTTATTTCTATGAGTTGGTATATGAAAGCAGGAGTTGGCCTGGTTCGAACCTTTCGAATACTATAAATGTATTAAAAAAGTACAAGTTTTAATGGCTTGTAATTAATGTGCTATTTATCTAATTATG
>CBDUGN010000246.1:0-3996 GCA_965366915.1 uncultured Eudoraea sp.
AGACCAATCCCAAAATTTCACTTCATATTTTTCTGAATGCAAATATTCTTCTTTACCGGGCATCGCCTCAGAAATCATATATTCAAATACCGGCCCATAAATGCCAATATTGCCAGATAGCGTTGCGGCAAGAGCATAGCGAGCAATATGCATGGCCTCATTGGCCCCCTGCAGATGGTAAGGGTTAATATCCGGTGTATTTGGCCAAAAATTGGGTCGGTAATACTCCTTCATTTCTGATTGGGTAAGCTCCTGCATGTATTCTATAATTTCGTGCTTGTGAACCCGCCAGGTAAAGTAGGTATATGACTGTGAAAAACCTTGTTTTGCCAACTGCTGCATTACCTTGGGTCTGGAAAAGGCTTCCGCTAAAAAAAGCACATCGGGATGTTTCTTTTTAACTTCAGCTATTAGCCAATTCCAGAAATAATAGGGTTTTGTATGAGGATTGTCTACTCTGAATATTTGTATTCCCAGTCCAACCCATTTTAGTGTTACCGACAAAAGCTCTGCCCAGAGCTCTTTAAATGCCGGGGACTCAAAATAGAAGTTTACAATATCCTGATATTTCTTTGGTGGATTCTCGGCATATTGCATAGTGCCGTCCGGCCTTTTTCTAAACCATTCAGGGTTACTTGAAATGTAAGGGTGATCCGGAGCTGCCTGAAAAGCTAAATCCAGTGCAATCTCCAAATCCAGTACTTTGGCTTTTTTTATAAGCCTTTTAAGGTCTTCTTCTGTCCCTAATTCCGGATGTATTTCCTTATGTCCCCCAAGCTTTGATCCTATTGCCCAGGGTACTCCGGAATCTCCTTCCTGTGCATTTGTCGTATTGTTTTTACCCTTTCTGTTAACTTCACCAATTGGGTGTATTGGAGGAAAATAAAGCACATCGAAACCCATACCTGCTATTTTAGGTAGCAAGCGCTCGCAATCCTTAAATGTACCATGCTTTCCTTCCTCAGGGGAAGATGACCTTGGAAAAAATTCGTACCAGGTGCTGAAATTTGCTTTAAGTCTGTCTACATATACCTTAAGGTCCTCACTTGTATTAGCTAAAAACCGATTTGGATATGTAACAAATAACTGATGTAGTTTATCTGAGATCGCTTCTTTAACGGCATTTTCATATAAATCTTCGTTTTGAAAAGATTCAATCAAATCATTTATATATTTCTTATCAGTGGTACTTACATTTTTCAGCAAGGTTTGCAAATATTGAACCCCATCTAAAAGCTCACTGCTTACATGCTGATCATCTTTTAACTTGGCTTCAATACCATGCTGCCAGTTTTGAGCATGATCTACCCAGGCTGATATCCTGTAAATATAATAGCCCTGCTTAAGCACTTTAAAAGAAACCCTGTGGACATCGTCTCCCAGATGTTCCATACGGATAGTTTTAAAAAATTTCTCGCCAGAATGCTTGTATTGGAGCTCTGCCTGTACTATATCATGTCCATCTCCTATTATATCTGCATATACTATAACAGATTCTCCAACGACTCGCTTAATAAAAAAAGCCCCACACTGAAGTTGAGGAGTAATATTTTCAATTACAACACGTTGTTGTCTTAACATCATAATTAGTTAGTTGGGTTTTTGCTAAAAATAGGAAAATATCTGAAATACAACGCCTCAAAGCCCCAATTTTTACCGAATTAAGACACAATATAACGGCTTGTTCCATTTTTGGAACGCTTTTTGTTTTCAGGGTTATGACAGTATATGAAAATTTATAAAAAATAAAATAAAGACTTAAAATATTAATCATTAAACAATTACTATTATGAAAAAAATTACTGTAGTATTTAGCGCATTTTTAAGCTTAATTATTTTGTCTTGTGAAGGGCCAGTAGGACCTCCCGGACCTCCTGGTTTTGATGGAGTAGACGGTGTAGACGGAGTTAATATTTTAGGACAGGTCCTGGAGATTGAAGGTACTTTTGATGCCGGAAATAATTATTCCATATTCTATGAATTTCCGCAGACTGTTGAAGTCTTCGAGTCGGATGTAGTCCTGGTTTATTTACTTTGGGACGTAGATGTAGATGGCAATGGTGAACCTTTGGATATCTGGAGGCTTTTGCCACAAACCCGAATTTTAAATCAGGGGTTGCTGCAGTACAATTATGACTTTACCTTTCTGGATGTACTTGTCTTTTTGGAATCTGATTTTGACCTTGGAACCCTTTCTCCAGGAGATACCGATAACCAGGTATTCAGAATAGCTATTGTTCCTGCAGAGTTTGCCCAATCCTCGAAAATGGATATTTCAAACATTGAAGAAGTTATGAATAGCCTGAATATCAAGGAAATAGATATTAATAGAATACAATTGTAACAGCTTCTATTACTGATAGAAAAAAATCCCTGCACAATTATTGTAGGGATTTTTTCATGAAGTTATGCTTAACTTTGAAAGGTTTTGAATTTAAAACCGTCAAAAAAAAAAGAAATTAGAAAAAGAAAAAATTACCTGTTATGAAAACGTATGTATGTATTATCCTCTTGATTGCTATGGGATGTAAAGGTGTTTCCCAGGAGAAAGAAGCCGTTATTGCAGAAAAGGCCGAACAAACAGAAACATTTGAAGTAGTTAAGACTGAAGAAGAATGGCGTGAAGAACTTACCGACATGCAATTTTATATTCTAAGAAAGGCCGGAACTGAAAACCCTGGCTCCAGTGAGCTATTAAACAATAAAATGGCGGGCACATATGTCTGTGCCGGCTGTGGAACTGCTTTATTTAAAAGTGATAACAAGTATGATTCCGGAAGTGGCTGGCCAAGTTTCGATAGGGAAATTGAGGGAAATGTGGCCTATGATGTGGACTACAAAATTGGATATAAAAGAACAGAGGAGCATTGTGCCGTTTGTGGTGGCCACCTGGGTCATGTCTTTGAAGATGGCCCGCGTGAAACTACCGGTTTGAGACATTGCATAAATGGAGCCGCACTTCGTTTCGTGCCGGAACAAAAATAGCCGCCTGTTTATTCGGTTAGAGATACTTTTAGAATTCAATATCGGAATCGAACTAAATGAATTTACAAACAGATTACTTAAAAAGTTTACTATTTGAATGCAAGCGCTATAAATCCCTTGGCGACAAGACCTTTGGTCAACTTAATGATGCAGACATACATTGGAAATATGAAAGCACCGGCAACAGCATTGCAGTAATAGTAAAACATTTATCGGGCAATATGTTGAGCAGATGGACTAACTTTTTTTCCGAGGATGGTGAAAAAACCTGGAGAAAAAGGGACTCCGAATTTGAGGATACATACAATACAAAAGAGGAAATGATTGTTGCATGGGAAAAAGGTTGGAATTGCTTTTTTGATGCCATTCAAGAAATAGACGAAGAGAATTTTAAGAATACAATCAAAATCAGAAATGAACCGCACTCCATACCACAGGCTTTAAATCGGCAATTGGCTCATTACTCCTATCATATAGGTCAGATTGTACTCCTCGGCAAGACCATAAAGGGGGAAAATTGGGTGTCTCTCTCTATACCAAAAGGCCAATCAAAGGCTTTTAACCAGGCAAAATTTAAGGATTGATTTAAGAATCTCAAGGAAGTTCAAAAGCTTTCAATTTGGTTTTGTAACTTTGCGACCTCATAAATTTGAATCACAAAAAATACTGGAATGGGCAAATTCGATATTATTGTTTTAGGAAGTGGACCTGGAGGTTATGTAACCGCAATAAGGGCATCACAACTTGGATTTAAAACGGCCATTGTTGAGAAAGAGAATCTTGGTGGTGTATGTTTAAATTGGGGATGTATCCCAACTAAAGCTTTATTAAAATCGGCCCAGGTATTTGAATATTTGCAACATGCATCCGACTATGGCCTTAAAGCAGATGGTGTGGATAAAGATTTTGATGCAGTTGTAAAACGTAGCAGGAATGTAGCCGATGGAATGAGTAAAGGAGTTCAATTTCTTATGAAAAAGAATAAAATTGAAGTCATTAATGGTTTTGGAA
>CBDUGN010000247.1:0-3962 GCA_965366915.1 uncultured Eudoraea sp.
TTTCATTTTCATAAGTTTTGTTGTTCAACCTGCACAACGGCCAATTCTATTTAAAATTATGAATAGGATGAAAAACTTTGTTAAATCTTGTTAAAGGTTATAAGATGAGATTTGATGTAAATAATTACAATTGAATACTAAAATTTGACTTTTTAACATTTAACAATTTGTTAAAGGGGTGTCAGATACCTATAATTTTGATAACTTTAAAGAGAATATTATTAACTGCTTAAACAACAAAAGCATGCCAACATTTCAATTAAGTATTAATGGTGAATCGAGGTCAGTGGAAGTAAGCGAAGATACTCCGTTACTATGGGTTTTACGCGATAATTTAAACCTTGTGGGAACGAAGTATGGTTGCGGAATTGCACTTTGTGGTTCATGTACCATTCATCTTGACGGGACAGCCGTCAGAAGTTGTGCACTCACAGTAGCTCAGGTAGAAGGAAAATCTATAACTACTATAGAAGGACTCTCTAAGGATGGAACCCATCCTGTTCAGGAAGCGTGGAAAGAAGTGGACGTTCCACAATGTGGTTATTGCCAGACCGGCCAGATAATGACTGCTTCTGCATTCCTTAAAAATAATCCAAATCCGACAGAAGATGAGATTAAGGATGCCATGCAGGGCAATATATGCAGATGTGCATCTTATACAAGAATTTATAAAGCAGTTGAAAAAGCTGCCAGTAAAATGGCATAGTAAACCGGCAAAAAAAAATCAAAATGTCTACACAAAATTCATCAATAACATTTAGCAGAAGATCCTTTATGAAAACCAGCTCTCTTGCAGGAGGGGGAATATTAATTGGTTTCAATTTATTTAACGCTTGTAAACCCAGCGTAAAACCACCCGTTAATTTAGCAGAATTAGACTACAATGATTTTAATGCTTTTATACAAATAGCAGATAATGGGGCAGTAACTATATTTTCTCCTAATCCTGAAATAGGTCAAGGAGTAAAAACCTCCATGCCCATGATTATTGCAGAGGAATTAGACGTTGCCTGGAAAGACGTTTATGTACGCCAGGGTATTTTAGATACTAATAATTATACAAGACAAGTAGCAGGAGGTAGCCAGTCTATTCGATTTGGATGGGACCCTTTAAGGGAAACAGGGGCTACAGCAAGACAAATGCTCGTTAATGCAGCTGCTGCCAGATGGGGGGTTGATCCGTCTGAATGTACTACAAATGAGGGTGTAATCAGTAACGCCGCAGGAGATAAATTGAGTTATGGGGAAGTTGTTAACGAAGCTGCTGCTCTTGAAATACCGGAAGATGTTACCTTAAAGGATGTAAAAGACTATAAGATAATAGGAACTGATGCCTCTAATGTAGATATAGATAAAATAATTACAGGTGAACCTCTTTTCGGGTTAGACTATAAATCGGAAGGTATGGTAATTGCCTCTGTAATGCGTCCTCCAGCATTTGGACAAAAACTGGAGTCTTATGATGATTCAGCTTCTAAGGCAGTAGATGGTGTAATTGATGTTCTCAAGTTTGGCGATAAAATAGCTGTTTTAGGCAAAGATACCTGGTCTGCTATGAAGGGTAAAAAAGCATTAAAGGCAGAATGGAAAGCAGACTCAAAATTGGAAAGTACCGAAGATCACGATAAATTATTGTTGGGATTATTAGATGGTAACAAATTTGAAACCCTGCGCGCAGATGGCAATGTTAAAAGAGCTTTTGCAGAAGCAGATAAGGTTTTGGAAAGAACCTATGAATCGCCATTTCTGCCCCATAACTGTTTGGAGCCTATGAACTTTTATGCCAATGTAACAGAAGAAAAGATTCATTTGGTAGGACCTATTCAAACCCCGGAAGGAACCGCTAAGCATATTGCAAAATTATTGGAACGCGATTTTGAAGACGTCCATTTAGAGATGACAAGAATGGGTGGTGGCTTTGGGAGAAGATTATATGGCGATTTTGCCGTGGAAGCCGCAGAGATTTCAAATCTGGCCAAAAAGCCGGTAAAGGTCGTATTTTCAAGGGATGATGACATGGCTGATGGTATATACAGACCGGCAATAAAATATAGAATTAAAGCAGCGGTAAAAGACGGAAAAGTAATAGGATATCATCTAAAGGAAGCAGCTATTAACTCCAATATGTACGGCCTGATTCCCAACTTTTTCCCTGCAGGAGCAATTGAAAATTATCAGGTTGATGTTGCAAAATATCAAAGTAATATTACGACTGGTGCATGGAGAGCACCTTACACCAATTTCCTGGCCTTCGCCGAACAAAGTTTCTTTGATGAATTAGCAGAATTAATGGAAGTAGACAAGATACAGCTTAGATTGGATTTATTGCAGAAAGTCAAGGGAACCACAGATGAACGTATCCAGTATTCACCGGAGCGAATGGAAAAGGTAATTAAGACAGCAGTTGAGAAATCTGGTTGGGGAACAAAACCGGAAGGAGTCTACCAGGGATTTGTAAATTACTACTGTCATAATAGTCATGTGGCAGAGGTGGCAGATGTGGTTTTGGAGAATGGAACTCCGGTGGTAAAAAAAATAACCTGCGTAGTGGATTGTGGAATTGTAATAAATCCGCTCGGAGCCTTAAATCAGATAGAAGGTGGTGTAATTGATGGTATTGGCCATTCAATGTATGGTGATTTTGTCTTTGAGGATGGCATGCCAATGGCTACTAATTTTGATAAATATCGATTGATTCGGATGAAGGAAGCGCCCATAGTAGAAACTCATTTAATGAAAAATAAGTTTTCGCCAACAGGACTTGGGGAACCAGCATTACCTCCTGCAGGCGGTGCAATAGCAAATGCTTTTAAAGCAGCTACCGGAAAGAGATTGTATAAACAACCTTTTAGTAAGTATCCGGAATTACTGAAAGGGCCGGAAAAGGAAATAATTGGTTAATATGACGATATTATTATTTGGTATAGCCAAAGATATTGTGGGTAGCTCAACCCTGTCAATGCCCGTTGCAAAATCGGTAAAAATAAAAACCGTAGGTGAATTAAAATCTTATCTTGCCGGAGCTTATCCAGAATTAACCAGGCTTAGTTCTTTGGCAGTAGCGGTTAATAACAACTATGCGAAAGATGATGCTGAAATAAATAATTTTGATGAAATTGCATTGATTCCACCGGTAAGCGGGGGATAGCGCTTATTTGATAACTAATTCAAAATATAGTTTTTTATATGCTGATTGACAATCACAGTAGAAAAATAAATTACCTGCGCCTGGCCGTAACAGACCGTTGTAACCTGCGGTGCAATTATTGCATGCCATCTGAAGGTATAGCTTTTGCCAAGAAAGATGAGCTATTGAGCATCGAGGAGCTTTCAAAAATTGGCGAATTACTTGTACAAATGGGTATTGATAAAATTCGAATAACCGGAGGAGAACCTTTTGTAAGAAAAGATTTGATGGTTCTCCTCAGAAACCTAAAGAAAAATGAAGGCCTTAAAGATATTTCTATCACTACGAATGCCACATTGATTGGCCCTTATATTGATGAGTTAAAAGAACTTGGTATAAAGGATGTTAATGTAAGTATGGATGCTATAAATAAGGATACTTTTGAGCGTATTACGCGTCGTGATCACTACGATATCGTTTATAATAATCTTATAAGGCTTATAACAGAAGGTTTTAATGTACGTATTAATTTTATTGTACTTGAGAATCAGAATATACAGGACATAATTCCAATTTTGGAATTACAAAAGCATTACCCGGTAAGTGTACGATTCCTGGAAGAAATGCCATTTAATGGTGGATCTAAAAAGTTCAATACTATTAAATGGAACTACAAAGCTATCTTAACCCATATAAGTAATACATATCCCTCCATTCAATTAATACCATCCCCAAAAACTTCCACTTCAATTAATTATAAGATAGCGGGTCATAAAGGTAATTTTGGGCTAATACCATCGTTCAGCAGGACTTTTTGTGGAAGCTGTAATAGGCT
>CBDUGN010000248.1:0-3936 GCA_965366915.1 uncultured Eudoraea sp.
TGGAATTCTGTATTAGCCCGCAACGAAATGTAAATAGATTGGATGTCTTTACAAATGAATCAAGAATTTTGGAAGCGAAAATAAATAGTGTTGCACTATCTGATTATTACCTGGCCAACAGGAAAGGAGGACAACTAATTACTCATTTCATAAGTAATAATGATTATACCGAAATACAGCTCAGTATTCCTAAAGATGAATCATTAGAACTAACTCTATATGAGGCTTCCAATGATCTGTTGGATAATCCTTCTTTTTCAGTTCCTGAAAGAACAGAAGAATACATGCCAATGCCCTTTGTTCTTAATGATGCCGTTGTATTGATTAAAACAATTAAATTTTGAAAAATACTGTAGGAATTATGGGATGCGGATGGCTTGGGTTACCCCTGGCCAAATCTCTGATCCAAGCCGGCTATCATGTACATGGAAGTACTACCAATAAGGATAAACTGGATACCTTAGAGCAGGAAGGAATAAAGCCCTTTATGGTTATTTTAGGTAAGGAAAGCGTTACAGGCTCAATTACAGAATTTCTGGACCGACTTGATACCCTTATATTAAATGTACCTCCCAGGCTCAGAGCTGACAACAATGAGAACTATGTTCTCAAAATGAATCTTTTGCTCAATGAGATACGAAAATCAAGCGTAAAAAAAATAGTATTCGTGAGCAGTACTTCAGTATATGGAGCTGCAGAGAGTGAGGTAACTGAAGATACGCCACCAATGCCTGTAACTGAATCTGGCAGGCAATTATTGGAGGCTGAAAAAATTTTTCAAAACGACAAATCGCTTCAAACTGCCATCATTAGATTTGGAGGTCTTATAGGACCAGATAGACATCCTGTTACCATGCTATCCGGTAAAGAAGGATTGACCAATGGGAATGACCCTGTTAACCTAATACATTTATATGATTGTATTAATCTTATAAAAACAGTGATTGAAAACAATTGGTGGAACCAAATCTTTAACGGTGTATACCCGGATCACCCTTTGAAAAGAGACTATTATTCCCTTATGGCCGACAAAAATTCGCTTCCAAGACCCCAATATTTGACATCTGAGTCCGATAAAAGTGGGAAAATAATTAATAGTAAGAATTTTCTTAATAAAAATGTTCGATTTTATACCGATATTAAATAACAGTTCACAACAGTTATAAGCACTTTTACAACAAAAACATCGATAAAAGGTTAATTTATGCCGTTGATTTTTAGCTTTTTATCGATATTCAGTATCTTTATGTAAACATTAAATCCCTAAATGTCATGGAAAAAACAAAATTAAAGGGGAGGATATTAATGGAACTGGAAAGTCTCATCTCCCGCAGTTGTGCAAAAAGCAAGATGACCAAAAACTTTCAAAGCCTGCACAGGGCTGTTATTAAGAATCATTATAATGCCACAGATGTTTCTATTGATTATCATAGGAAAAGAATAGCAATGGATATTGTAATGAATGAAAAGGATTATGATCCACAAAAGATTAATTTGAAACTACCAACCTTATACACAAACCTGTTCTTTAATAATTTATGCGAATTTCTAAAGTCCTGCATAGACAGAGATAACAGGAGCCTTGCATTTTATGCGAGCTTATTAAAGTCTTATACTAAAAAAGAAGAAGACTTCGTCCTTGCATAACTAATTAAGAATCATTGACAACCACAATATAAGGATGCCTTGCTGCGGCATCCTTTTTTTTATTATTCCGGCATATTCCCAAACTTGTTATTGCCAAAAAGAGTAAAGTAAGACCGGTTCATTAATAATTGTTAGACATCAAAAATACCCGTCTGACCCACTTTTAAGAGTTTCCATATATAAAGACCAAAAAAAATGTGCTAATTTTGCCGCACTAAATTTATAGGATAATGAAGAAACTTTTATTTGTTGTTATTTTTTGTCTGGGATATTCCTATAGTGGATACTCACAGGCTTCCACAGAGCTCCAGAAGCATTATGAGGCATATTATACCCAAATGAGAAAACAGTCTGATATATCCGGTATTATCAATGCGCTGACTCATCTGAATGTAATTTCACCTTCAGTTGAAAGGAGAGATACCCTGGCATATGTATATGCCAATAACAATCAGCATCTGCAGGCATTAAATACAATTGGAATTGAAAAGAACGATACAGATTCTGATCTTGCAGTTCAGGTAAAGGCCATTTCATTAAAAGCTATAAATCAACCTAAAAGAGCCCTTGAACAGTTTGAGGTGTTATATTCCAGGCAACCAAACGCCTATTTGGCATATGAACTGGCTGATCTCAAAATTCAGATTGGAGATAATACCGGTGCCAGCAGCAACATAGAATATGGTATTCTTAACGCTAATGATGAAATGAAATATGCATTCTATGAAAGACAGCAGCCATATGAAGTACAGTTGAAAGCAGCTTTTTTACATTTAAAAGGCCTTATCCAATACAACACGAATAAGGATGATATAGACCTGGCAATTGCCACCATAGATGAAGCCTTAAAAATTGATCCTAACTTTCATCTGGCAAGTCTTAGTAAACAAGCACTCGAATCCAGGAAAGCTGAATCTTCCGAAAAACAGAATTAGGTTTTCTTTAAAACATACTAATAAGGCGGGCAACTATTGCCCGCCTTTTTTATTGCCATTTATCAATAGACTTAAAATAGTATTCACTTATTAGGTGAGCATAGCACGTCTTTCTTCGCTGAATTTAAACAATAAATCCAAGCCACTTTTTGTGTTTTGCACTAATGTTCTTTTGCCAAAAAGTGTCATAAGTAATTTCTTTATTAAAGATCTTGTTTCCCAATGCAATTCTACTTTTAGATGACTGGAATTTTCTGATTTCGGGCTAATAGTATAAAATTGATACAAGGTGTCTGCAACAGGGATATTGCTGGTTTTTTCACCATAGACATATTTTCCCGACTTAACTTTTTTCTTAACCGCTTCAAAGTTAAAATGTTTATTATTTATTACACAGACGTGTTCTGTGCCTAATCGGGTAACTTCATTTTCATTATAATCAAATTTATCAACCCCTTTTACCCAAAAATTTCTATAGGAAAGATTGGTGACATATTCTAAAAGGGATTCGGCAGGGATAAAAAAATTCCTTTCCATTACAAAGTTGGGTGGCGTATCAAACACGACTTCTTTAGCATGGGAATATTCAATTATATTTAGTGTGCTACTATCAATTAACGAATAAATATATTCAACTTCTTCCTGGTCATAAATATCTTTCCCCTGCTTAAATCGGAAAACCTTACTGTAATAATAAATTGGAAGCTCAATGTCAGAAGAGAGTTCCTTGCTTATTAGCACGTAATTATCACTTTCAACAGAATTCTTTAGCAACCTGTGTGCTTCTATTACCTGTTTGCCAAATGGTTTTCTATTACCCTGTACTTCCAGAAATTCGATATCTCCACAATGGGCAACAATTTTCAATTCCAGTTTAGGAGCAGTTGCACAGGCATTGCATGGACAGATTCTATTCTTTTCCAAAAGTTTCAGATGCCCTGCAAATGCAGTAAACATGGTTTCAATCTGGGCCAGTAATTTTTCCTGCGAAAGCAGTTCTCCTTCCTTATAGAAAAAAAGGGCATCTCCTTCTACTTCCGCCAGTTGCAGTTCCTCAGTATTCGCCCCTATAAGTACTTCCAATAATTCGGCAATAACATGCTGGCTATGCGCAACTTCAGTAGTTTGCACAAATTTGGTGAAACCCGAAATGTCCGGTATAAAAAGTAGTGACTTGGCCATAGTTGTAAATAACAGTCTAATGAAGATTACTTTCTTATACGTCTTGAAAAAACCTTAAACTTTCACTTAAATCCAAATAACTTTTGAGAATGAAAATGGGTAATTATTTAAGTGCAACTATGGATTAACAGTTTCTTGAATCTGTTTCCTGGTTTCCATTTGTTCCATTAAT
>CBDUGN010000249.1:0-3931 GCA_965366915.1 uncultured Eudoraea sp.
TTGTGAAATTTGATTATGACTATGTCATAGTAGATACTGCACCTTTAATGGTAGTCTCAGACACCTTGTTAATAAGTGAATACGCAGATCAAATACTTTATGTAACTAGAGCAGGGGTAACTGAATTAAAGGTATTAGATTTTCCGTTGAAATTATACAAGGAAGGGAAACTTAAAGGGCTTTCATTTATAGTAAACGATGTTAAATCATCTAATCTGGGCTATGGTGGCGGCTATGGCTATGGCTATGGCAAATCAAAGAAAAAATGGTGGCGTCTCTAGTGTTGTAATCAGTAAAATTTGGTGATAGTATTGTTTATTATTGGAATAATACTTTCCAATAAATTAGGCTTAATTTTTATTTCCTTTAAATATTCGAGTTGTTCCATACGGTGAATGTCTGAGGCAATATAATCAAATAGACCGTGATCTAACAAATATAAGGCCATCCTATGTACTTCAGGCCCATAATAATCACTTAAGGATAACAGGTTAAGTTGATATTGAACTCCTTCTTTCTTATACTTTGAATAATTAGCTTTATTCGTATGCCAATACCCATAGCGCTCAGGATGTGCCAGAATAGGAAAAAAGCCTTTTTTCATAATGCTTTGTATGGCGTCATCAAAATTAATGGAAGCTTGCAAATAAGACATTTCAACCAATAAATACTGTTTTCTGATAGGCATTACTTCCCCTTTTTCTAGGATTTTCTCAAAATTGTCGTCGATCATATGTTCGGCAGCTACTTCAATGGAGATATCTTTAAGATTATTTCCTAATAACTCATTGGTCAGCTTATCCAGAGATGAAATAATTGTTGCTCTGGTATTCGGATATAAATTATTCATGATATGCGGGGTGGCTACCAGATTGGTAATCCCAAGTTCTCTAAAACCACGAATTAGCTCTATTGATTCCTTTACATTTTTGGCCCCATCATCTATCCCGGGCAGGATATGGTTGTGGATATCCACAAAATTCTGCAGATAATCTACCAGGAATTTTTTCTTACTAAAAATGTGAAACATGCAATACCTTTTATCAGAGCAAAAATAGTGTTTAATGTATTAAAACAATCATTCACATCATTACTAATCAGTCTGATTAAAAAGTAAGTCAAGCCAATTTTAGGCGTTTAAGAAATGGTGGCCTGCGCGGCAGCTATCCTTGCAATAGGGACCCTAAAAGGTGAACAGCTTACATAATTTAAGCCAATTCTATTGCAAAATTCCACGGAACTGGGTTCGCCACCATGCTCACCGCAAATACCAACCTTTAAATTAGGTTTTGTTTTTCTGCCCCTCTCGGTTCCCATTTGCACCAGTTGTCCCACTCCTTCCTGATCCAATACTTCAAAAGGATCGGAGGTAAGTATTCCTTCTTTCAAATAAATCTCAAGAAAAGAACCCGCATCATCTCTGGAATAGCCATATGTCATTTGAGTAAGGTCATTCGTGCCAAAAGAAAAGAAATCTGCATGTTCTGCAATTCTGTCGGCCATAAGAGCTGCACGTGGAATTTCAATCATTGTTCCCACCAGGTATTCTATACTGTCTTTGCGTTCCTTAAATACTTTTTGGGCCGTAGATCTGATTACCTGTTCCTGAGATACAAATTCATTAACCGTACCCACAAGAGGCACCATTATTTCAGGGATTACTTCAATTCCTTTTGCCTTTAAATTTAAGGCAGCTTCGATGATTGCCCGGGTTTGCATTTCAGTTATTTCGGGATAGGTATTGCCTAGTCTGCAGCCCCTGTGTCCAAGCATGGGGTTAAATTCATGAAGTTCTGATACTTTATTTTTTACGGCAGCAAGAGAAATATGAAGGTCTTCCGCCAGTTCTTTTTGAGTAGCTAATTGATGAGGAACGAATTCATGTAATGGCGGATCGAGCAAACGAATGGTTACGGGAAATCCCTGCATAGCCTCAAAAATACCTTCAAAATCTGACCTTTGCATAGGAAGGAGTTCTTTTAAAGCCACTTTTCTACCTTTTATGGTATCGGCTAAAATCATTTCCCTCATGGCTCTAATCCTGTCAACTTCAAAAAACATATGCTCAGTCCTGGTAAGCCCTATACCTTCGGCACCAAAATTACGAGCTGCTTTAGCATCTTTAGGGGTGTCTGCATTCGTACGAATTTTCATTGTCCTATACTTGTCAGACAATTCCATAATTTCCGCAAATTCCCCACTCAACTCAGGCTCCATTGTTGGTACTTTACCTTCAATAATATTCCCCGTAGTTCCATTTAAGGAAATCCAATCCCCTTCGTGAAATTCTTTGTCATCAACTCTTAAAACTCTGTTTTTATAATCAATTTTAAGGGCACCTGCGCCAGAAACACAGCATTTACCCATGCCTCGCGCTACTACCGCCGCGTGGGAAGTCATTCCACCCCTGGCAGTGAGGATACCTTTTGCAATGTTCATACCTTCAAGATCTTCAGGAGATGTCTCAATCCGGGTAAGTATCGTATATTTATATTTATCTGCTTCATCGGCGAAGAATACAATCTGGCCTGTTGCGGCGCCAGGAGAGGCTGGTAAACCCTGAGCAATAATATCATCTTTGTTTAATCGACTATGGTCAAATACAGGATGTAGTAATTCATCCAGTTTATTGGGTTCTATGCGCATCAATGCCTCTTTTTCATCAAGTAGGCCTTCTTTAAGAAGATCGACCGCTATTTTTACCATGGCAGCCCCGGTTCTTTTACCATTTCTGGTTTGCAAGATCCATAATTTCCCGTCCTGGATGGTAAACTCCATATCCTGCATATCGCGGTAATGTTTTTCCAGTTTTTCCTGGTAGCCATTCAGTTCGGAGAAGATGGACGGCATAAGCTCTTCAAGGGAAGGATAATTAGCAGCCCTTTCGACTTCTTTTACTTGTGCCAATGAGGCCCAACGTTCTGAACCTAATTTTGTTATCTGCTGAGGTGTTCTAACACCCGCTACTACATCCTCTCCCTGCGCGTTTATGAGATATTCCCCGTTAAAAACATTCTCCCCTGTTCCTGCATCTCTTGTAAAACAAACCCCTGTTCCGGAATTGTTCCCCATATTCCCGTATACCATGGCCTGAACATTAACAGCTGTACCCCAGTCTGCAGGGTAGCCATGCATTTTTCTGTAATAAATGGCTCTGTCCCCATTCCAGCTATCAAAAACAGCCATAATGGCACCCCAAAGCTGATCCCATGGGTCCAGAGGAAAATCGTGACCGGTTTGTTTTTTTACAGCTTCCTTAAAGTCATAAACCAAATCCTGTAAATCCTGTACAGTAAACTGGGTATCTAATTCAATATTACGCTTATCTTTAAGATGCTCCATGATTTCCTCAAACGGATCTATGTCTTCTTTGGTCTCTGGTTTCATCCCTAAAACGACTCCGCCGTACATTTGAATAAAACGGCGATAGGAATCCCAAGCAAAGCGTTCGTTATTTGTTTTTTGAACCAAACCGGATATCACTTCGTCATTAAGTCCAAGATTTAATACCGTATCCATCATCCCTGGCATAGAAACCCGTGCACCGGAACGAACAGAAATTAGCAACGGGTTTTGGGCATCCCCAAATTTAGTTCCCATAATCCCTTCGAGATATTTAACAGACTGCTTAACTTCTTCCTTAATGAGCTTAATAACCTTATTTTTACCCAATTCATTGTATTCGGTACAAACTTCAGTAGTGATAGTAAATCCGGCCGGTACCGGAATACCAATTGCACTCATTTCTGCAAGATTGGCTCCCTTGCCGCCCAACAGGTTCTTCATTTTACTGTTGCCATCTGCTTCTTTATTTCCAAACCTGTAGACTCTTGTTTTTACATTGGATACTGTTTCCATGGGAAAATTTATTTAAATATAATTCAACACCGAAATTAAGCTCATTATGGCTCCGATTTTATGACATATATCA
>CBDUGN010000250.1:0-3927 GCA_965366915.1 uncultured Eudoraea sp.
CTTTTGTAAGCTGGAACGTATTTCAGGATTTTGACATAGATTTCATTGTACAGGGATTCTACGGGGAAAACATTGCGTCGGATTCCTTCCGAGCATTATCGGTTTCATATTTTTTAAGGGGAAAATGGAGTTTTTAAGCCAGGAGTGAGTACTTACTGAACTTGCCTGCCGGCAAGTCGGGCTTGTTTTCTCCGGGAAGATTCAGATTTTGAAGAACGGGGTGCAATCCCAGTTGTAGGGACTAGTAACCGGTACACGCATTCTAATCCAACTATTGGTGGGGTTACCAACTTTTGAGAGGGTTTTCAGAAATAGTGGGATTACCCGCTGGGGTGTATTTCATCGATTAGAGAACGCTAAAAGACTATTAGTAACCTATTTAACCCTATCTTGGAAAGGATAAATACCTCACTATTATGAAAATTTCAAGATTTTTTGGGATAGTTCCGCTTTTGTTGGCCGGGCTTTTCATTTTACTTTATTCCTGTGAAAAGGAAGAATCAACTTTAGATAAGGATCTGCAACTGGTAGATTCCAAAAGTAAGACCGATGATAAAAATAAAAAAGTGGACATCTGCCACAATGGACGAATCATCAACGTCAGCATCAATGCCATAGGGGCCCATCAGGGGCACGGTGATGCGATAGACCTTGATGGCGATGGGTACTTTGATATCGACAACAGCTGTAGTGAGACCGATTGTGACGATGATGATCCTTACAGAAACCCAGGGATAGAAGGCAGCTGTGATGAGGAACCAGGAACAGCTGAACTCTTAGTTGGAACCTGGACGACTACAGAAATAGACATTAATAGCTATGTAG
The DNA here is from genome assembly GCA_965366915.1 of uncultured Eudoraea sp. Taxonomy (GTDB): domain Bacteria; phylum Bacteroidota; class Bacteroidia; order Flavobacteriales; family Flavobacteriaceae; genus Eudoraea. The sequence continues at coordinate 826 of CBDUGN010000250.1, forward strand.
GATCCCAAACCCTTACAGATTATCTCATTGAGGTGGTGGGCCTTACTCCGGAAGAAGCGGAAGAACAGGCGGAGCTTTTTGAAGACAGCCTGATACCTGAAATTACAGGATCACTCACCATAAATATGGATAACACTTATGAGTCTGCTTTTGCAGGGGGTACCGACAGCGGAACCTGGGCCCTGAGTGCGGATGAAATGACATTAACATTGTTTGAAGGGCCAGATACTATTGTGATCACAATTAATTCAATATCCGAAAGCCTTTGGTATGCTACGCTCTCTGAAGACTATTTGATAGATCTTGATGATGATCCCGAAACAGATGATGTGAATGTCACCGTAATAGCAAATGTTGTGCTAGCAAAATAGTTTTTAGGCGGTGGGCACGCCCTCCTTCATAGTATTTCGGAGGGCTAGGCCGGGTCAATCCCCGATGCTTAATAATTAAGAGACGTTAAAAAATTAAATTCCAAAACCCAAATTCCAAGGCCACTTTATGATGCTTTGGGGTTTGGGATTGGTCATTTAGAAATGTAAAAGAATTAATCCTGAACGTAGTACAGATCAGCCAATCTATACACCAAAAAGTCAATGATCTCTATATCCGAAGAACCCTTGCGAAACATTAAATAGGCATTCTCCAAATGTTCTAGTTTAAAGAAATCCAGATCGTCTGAACCATAGGCGCTAAAAGCATTCCATGATTTTAACCCCTCCAACATTTCCCAATGGCCTTCATAGGTTAATTTAGCCAGTGCCAATTCTTTATCATATGCTGCCCTGTCCGGTCTGTTTTTAGAGCTTTTGAGCAGGTAATTATATTCCTCCAGCAAGTGCTGATCTGCTTTTTGTGCTTCGCTTAGCAGGCTATAATAGGCCCTGTAGACATAGGCATTATATAATTGAACAAACAAGCCGGCCCTTTCCCGGGCTATGGGTGTCATTGTTGCCAGAGTTCGCTGTTCTGTGGAAGCATAAAGAGCCTCAACGGGTCTTTTATTGGAAGTGGTGCCGCTAACTGAGTTGATCCTTACTGCCGATTGGGTTGTTTCCTGCCTGGTTTTATATTCTTTTTGAATGTACTGCTGAGCGTTAGTGCCAGTTGCAAAAGAGACGGTAAACAGTAGCCATAATAGCCTTGAAAAAATACGTAGCTCGTTTTTTCTTTCCATTTTCACCAATAGGATGAGAATCCCTTTATGCACTCCTGTTCTAAAGAGCGCTGATTGTACCTCAAGAAACGAAAAGAAAAAAGTTAAAAAAAGAAATGCCTTTAAAGGGACGATATAGTCGATAAGCACGCTTCAAAAAGGCTTGTCCGATGTAAAAACCTACAAACAGTTAAGTAAAGCTTAGAGGAGGCCTTTATGTCATTTCGATAAGAGGTACGAAGTACCGACTGAGAAATCTAAAAGATTGGAGAGGCTGAGCACTTTTTTCACGGCAAACTGATCAGTATCATTGCAGACAGCAGAATATCTTAATACATTTATTGGTGTAATCAGAAGGGGGTATGTTCCCTTCCTCGAATATGCTCCCTTCTTCTAAAATTTATTGCTATGAAAACGTTCACATATCTCTTTTTGATCTCGTTGATTTCGCTGACTTTCTCCTGTAATAAGGATGATGATCCCGAAGACATACTAACCAAAGACGGTCCGTTCGAGATCAGCGAACTCGCAGGAAGCTGGGAGGCCTCCAAAGCCCAATTTAGTGTAAACACCGTCTCTGTAGACGTGGTCGAAGACGGGGGAACTGCCCGCATGTCCGTTCAATCCAATGGACGCTTTACCCTCACAATAGATCCCGTAGATAGGGATGCGTATACCGTAAGCGGAGAAATGTTCTGGGAGGAGTGGCAGCAAACATTCTATTTTGCAATTGCCTGGGATGATGAGCCTGGTGATTGGGATACCTACGGCCACACTTATGACGGTACCACCCTAACCTTTAATGGGGGTGCCGATACCGGGGAATACGACTTTGACAATGACGGGGATATGGAATCCTGTTCGGCCCATTTCATCTTTGATCGCTCCTAAAGGACTTAGCTACTAAAAGCAAAAGGTTCATAACAATCGGTGCGAAACTGACCTTTATGTCATTTCGATAGGAAGTACGAAGTACCGACTGAGAAATCTACACTGCATGGAAGTGACATTGAAAGCACATAAATTGAGATTTCTCACACTCACTGCGTTCGGTTCGAAATGACTGATGTGCGAAGCATTCGAGAATTAAAACCCAACCAAGTCATTTCGATATGAGGTACAAAGTACCGATTGAGAAATCTAAAAAAATCCATTATCAATCATAGTTAATACGATCGCGTATGGTGCCATCCTGTCTGTGGATAATCACATCTGCCTTGTATTTTCTGGCCAGTCGTTTTGCTTTACGAATGGCCCAGAGAAACTAACTATTTATTTTTTCAATTGCCTTTGAAATATATCCATTTATTAACGCATGTATAAGGATATAATATTAAATTTTGTAGTGTATGACCTACGTCATTTACAGAATATACGCATTTTCTTACTTTTAAAAAGCTTTAAGCACAAGCTATGAAGATTCCATTCATAAACCAGCTAAAAACTCAATTCACATACTTTTTATTTTAATCATGAATAAATCTAATCTCATGAAAAACCTAATATTTTATTTGATCGCACTTCTTATGGTATTTACAGCCTGTGAGAAGGACAATTTAGACTTAGAATCCTTGGACTCTTCACAAGGAATTGATTCAAAAACGGCCCTGAGCCTTAAAAAATCTAAAAATGCTATTGCCATAGTTGGACAAAATGATCCAAACGTCGATATTACTGCGGTGCAGAATGCCGTAGACAATTATGACCATATTACGCTGAGCGGAGTGTTCGACTTCGGTTTTGACGAGAATACAGGAGGCGTAGATATTACCAGAGAAAATGTGATTATCCAAGGTCCGGCTACCATTTTAAATGGGGCTAAGATAGTGAGCACTCCTGAATTTATTTTGAGAACTGCTCTAAGTATTCATGCTCCTGGCGTTGAGATACACGATACAGAATGGGATACAAAATTTACTAATTTTCCCATTTTTAAAAGCCCCATAGCA
>CBDUGN010000251.1:0-3922 GCA_965366915.1 uncultured Eudoraea sp.
TTGGAACCTGCTCCAATCAATCGCTTATATAAGGGCACTACAGTCTTTTCTGGTACTGTTGTGCCATCGTCTTTAGAATGTACAAACCAAATAGGCACATCTTTGATTTTCTCGACTTGCTCATTGGTGATATATTGGTTTTGATACGCCAATGCGCTGATATATCCTGCTGCAAAGTAATCGGGATAGAGAATAATCAGTTTAAGAGCCATATAGCCACCATTAGAACAACCTCCCACATAGATCCTGTCAGTATCTATTTTGGGGTTTGAAGAAACATAATTCTTAATTAACTCCATGAGACTTTTATTATAAATATCGTCTTCTCTCCCATGTGTAGTCACCCCTTCGCTGTTGTGCATCCAGGCCCCGGGGCATTGTGGTGCAAGTACATAAGCCCCTCCAAAATAGGCTTGAATCTCATCTGATGCATAATTTGCAGCCCGGTTAGCTATTAAAGGAATGCTCGGATCTGTACCGCCTTCACCTCCGCCATGCAACCAAATGATTAGAGGTAATTTCTGATCGTCATTCTCAGGTTCAAACGAGGCAAATGAGAGTGATACCTCATTATGAGAGTACGTACCGGTTAAATTAAACTTGTCTATTAATGGTAAAAACCTTTTAGATTCAGAATTCCATACCCTCTTTGTGGTTGAATCGGTAATGGTCAATTCATAATTTATCCATTTATTACTGCCTCTATTATTTACCCGAATATATTTAATAGGCGATCCCAAGACATCTTCCGGACCAACAAACATAACCAGGGTTATATGATTTCCTTGCTCAACTTTATTTCCTTTTTCATCGGACACATAAGCATGGACAACTTTCCTTCCCCCACTGGCTTCTTCAGGATTCATTTCAACACCGTCATAACTTCTTTTTGCCATTACCGTAAAATTTTCTGCTTTAACTTCAGTCGTTGGCTCCTTCATAAAAAGAATTATTTTACTAACAGCAGGACCCCAATCATATCCATCAATAATCAAGTTATATTCCCCATCATTATCACTGAATGGAGCTGTTACTTTTTTTGTGTGATCCCTATTTGCCAAAAGGATTAAAGGAATGGTCATTAAACCCATAAAAATGAGTCGTATAATTGCTTTTCTAGTCATATTGAATATTTAATTTTTAGAATTCTAGTATTTCCAACAAATTGATTAATCCGAGTTCCGTATGCTTAATAGTACCACTGCGCTTTGCATTGGAACCAGCCATTCTCATAACTCCATGGTTTCAATCGCCCTCTTTTAATTATTTTTTACGCTTATGGCCAACCCGCCTCCAGAGTTGTTAACTGTTGTTTTAAAGTTTTCCAGATCCATGACATAAGCCAAATAAGCCTTGGTAGCTGACATGCCACCTGATCCCGGAGGCCGCACATTATGCGCAGCGAAGCAACCCCCCGCTTCTAATTTAGGAGCTACATCAATAAAGTAGTTCGTATACCAATCCTTATCTGCATCGCTGAAAACAAAATCAAACGGACCCTGAAGTTTCTTGACGAGCTCATGTGCATTAGCCAATCTTGCGTCAATATATTTTGACAACCCGGCTTCTTCAAAATTAGCAATGGCTTCCTTATAGCGTCTTTCGCTTATCTCAATGGTAATGAGTTTTCCATTGGTTTTACTCATAGCCCAGGCAATCCATATTGCAGAATGACCTGTTGATGTCCCTATTTCTAATCCCTTTGTATAACCGTTTTTAATTATTATATCATAAAGTAATTTGCCATCCGTATCAGGCACATTTAGATCACGCCACTGGTTTTTTTTACTTTTCAGAAATGCCTCCACTTTCTTGTCCAGTTCCGGATTTTCTACAGGGTGTTGTGCAAGGAGATAATTCCCGGAAAAAATTACCATGATTATGTAAATAAAAAATGTCCCGGGTAAATGTGAAATAACTCTTCTCATAATTGAAATCTTTTCCTCATATAATATAATGATTGCTTCACTAAAAATAGCTAGAAATTAAACAAAAAGCAGTACTACAGTAAGGACAATACCTCCCAATGCGAAGTATAACCCTTTTTTGAATATTGGTGTTTTGGGTTTGAACATCCAAAATGCTGAAACAGCAAAAAACAGTAATGCTATCCCAAAAAATATATTCAACCAATACAAAGGATGCCCGGAATGCATTTTGTGCAACTTGTTCATGTTATCCAAAATAAGTGGCATCTTCATCTCAATATAGCTCGCTTGTCCCGTAATTTTGTCATAGGTTCCTCCTTTAAAATAGACCAGATTGCCTTCTGTCTTGTCTACCTTAAAGGCTCTTTTTCCAAGGGCACGGCCCAAATCTTCGTTTTCCAAACCTATATCGAGTTTGCTTTCAATAAGTACTTCCTTTTTCAAATAGTCCGTGTTTCTGAAGGTTAATACTATACCACTAATAGCATATACTGCCATAATACCGGCTAAAAAAAACCCAAGATACCTGTGGTATGTTCTTACTTTTTGTTCTGTTTTTCTTCCCATTATTTGCAGATTTTTAAATATAAATTCGACTCTATTTCAATATCATACGTCTAAAATCTATTTTCCTAAACCAAAGATCCATTTTCATTTAAGGAATAGAAAATATTCTGCCGTAAACAACATAAGATCTATGGCCAACAGCATGTTATAACATCACACTATAACAATTGTCGTTAGCAGGTTTGTTTTTGCAGTTTACACTTTGTCATTTTTGGGAATGTGTCTAATAGTGTAGATTTGTGGTATTAGGGTGAATATGAATAAGATAACTACACGTATTAGCTGGCAAGAACTTTTCTTTCAATTTGTATTGTATATCCTGGTTCTCCTTTTTTATTCCTTTGACAGGAATGACCCTGGTATTACGTTAGCGCAATTGGTTTTCTTTTTGGTATATGCCTGTGCTTCCGTTTTTATCACCTACTTTTTAATGCCTAAATTTTTATATCACAAGAAATACTGGCATTTCTTTGGCTTTGTAGTTATGGTCCTTTTAATTGTAATAATAGCGGAAGAGTTATTAGAAGTTGTCTTCTATCCAGGTACTCCAAGAGCAAATTTTGCGGGTATTTATTTTGCCATATTTGACGTACTTCCAATAATTGCAATCCTGTCCGGGTTTAAATTTGCATGGGATGCCATTGGCAAGCAAAGTGAAGTAGAGAAATTGAAAACCACAATGCAGGAAAGTGAACTTCAATTTTTAAAGTCCCAGATAAATCCTCACTTTTTGTTCAATAACCTGAACAATCTCTATTCATATGCCATTGAACTTTCTCCTAAGACTCCGACCATAATTTTGGAATTAAGTTCGGTTTTGCGTTATATGCTCTATGAATGCAAAGAAAGATTTGTGCCCTTATCCAAGGAAATTGAACAACTGGAAAATTTCACACAACTCAATGAGCTTCAGATTGAAGAAAGAGGGAAGGTAAGTTTTAAAGCCACTGCTATTAAACCCGGCTATCAAATAGCTCCTTTGATCCTCCTAGTCTTCATAGAAAATGCATTCAAGCACAGTCAATCAGGTCAATCCAGTAATATCAGGATAGACGTAGACATTAAAATGGACGGAGATACCCTTCATTTTAATTGTAAGAACAATTTTCAGCCAATAACTGAGACTGAAAACTTAACCAAGGGTATTGGTTTAGACAATGTGAAAAAACGATTGCAATTGCTATACCCCAATGCACATGAATTAAAAATCAATGAAACCCCTTATAAATTTGAAGTTGATTTGAAAATGGAATTGCAGAAAATTAGTTTGAAATGAATTGTATAATTATTGAAGATCAGCCTCCGGCTCAACGCATCCTTAAAAAATTTATAGAGGATATAGGTACACTGCATCTGGTAGGCGTTTTTTCAGATGCCATCCAGGCTATGGAATTTTTAAAATCCAACTCGGTTGATCTTATGTTTCT
>CBDUGN010000252.1:0-3877 GCA_965366915.1 uncultured Eudoraea sp.
ATCAATTCAAGATCATTCAAGGTCCAGGTTTTGTTTATATAACCTTCTGTTGGTCCGTAGAAACGGAATACCAGGAAGAAACCTTTGTCGGGATTTGTGGGCACCCAGTTCTTCTCTTTGCCTTTGGGTGCTTTGGCCCCGAAATAAATATCCACCGATCCATCTGAATTGGCAACCGGGTTTTCGCGACTGCCAACACTTTTATTTTTATTACCACCAGAATCCAGCAGGCTGCGGGTAGTCGGGTCGTAGGCCGTTACCGCCCAGAAGTTCTTGACCGGAGGGTTAGCGCCTACACGTAATCTGTAATTCTTGCCTCCGTCCAGAAAATGACCCTTGTCATCACGGAAAGAAGTTAAGTATGCAGTACCTGCTCCCGGCGTGGTAGAGATTAGGTTAGGAGAAACCACGATAGCCTGATAATGCCATAGAGTCCGCGCATCAATATCATTGACGCCATTACGCTCAAACGTCGTGTTGTACAGGAACATTTTTTCCCAGTGGCGGTTTGGCCAGTATTTGATATCCGCCTCGCGCGACTCATACAAGATAGCACGGCACATAGCCGTTCCCAATTTAGCACCCTGGTCAAAGATTCGCTGCATGCGTGCATCCGGATTAAAAGGTTCCCCTTTTCGAATACCTAAAGAGGCTAATTTTCCTAACTGTTCCGCACTAAACAATGCTGTTGGTTCGTACTGAATAATCTCATTCAGCATTTCAAATGCAGAACCATCTTCAGGCGGTAAGGAATTGGCACCCATTCCACTTGTAGTAGTGAAATTGCCCTGGCGGAATCCGGTTGCAAGCGGATATACTTTCAGATTTTCTTTAAACCATTGGGTTGCCTTATCGCCTATACCAACATCACCCCAGCCTCGCATCATAGCCCAGACACGATAACTCGGTGATGGAACTACAAAATAACCATCGGGGACTTTGCCATCATAACCAGGAGGCAGAAAGAGGAACTTGCCGCCTTTCCCTTTATCCGGCCCAACAAACCCAAAGTCCACCAAGTACTTGAAAGTAACATCATCAGCTGTACCATACATCCCTGCCGGAATTTCTACCACAGTAGGTCCATCGATTTTCAGGTCGAGTGAAGCAACAGCATAAACCGTGCTGTTATTTCCTGTTAGATATAGTTCATTGGGAGTTAAACCTGGATGGGGATGCACCGCAATATCGGAGGAGCTTTTGAATCCGAAGTCCCTTATCTGCGCCTTAATAATTCCATAAGTTGACAGCGTTGGAAAAAAATCCATATAAGCCTGTGTGGCCCGCTGCAAATCCATTTCATCATAAATTTTCTGAACGCTTGCTTCATCAGGGAATGCTTCCAATTCGAAATTTAAGGTCCCTAAGTTGGTCTCGATTTTATCGGGTGCCGGTTTAAAGTCGGCACCTACCTGTTTCTTACCCGGATCTTCAAACAAATTCCTGTTTTCTCCGGTTTCCTGTGCTTGCACAGTAACCATTGGGCCGCTCAATATCAGACAGGTCAGTAATGTCTTTATTGTTTTCATGATTTATTTTTTTGCAGTTACAGGATATTTTTTCATCATTTTCGCCACATTTTTAGGTATTGTTTTATCTCTTTTAGAAGCCTTTTCCTGAACGATTCCTTGATAAGTTGCCTGCCAGATCAATTTTTTTGTCGTTCCATCGTATATATCCATAACAAATGTTCCTTCCTTATAGTCGTCTTCACTATAGGTAGTTGTGGAACTTCCGAAGCCCATTCCGCCAACACCCATTCCCCATCCAACACCTCTAACCATACCCAAACCACCAGTATAATCGGTGTATGCAGTTGTACTGGTTTTATCATCAACTACTAAATAGAGTGTCACCAAGGCATCAGCATTGTCGGTAACAATAGTCATGTCTCTTTGGGAAAATTCTGATTTGAAAGCATCTCGAAGTCGTTGCTTGTCAAGATCATTGAGTTGTTTGCCACTCTCTTTTTGCCAACCTAAAAAGCTGAATGTTTTGTACTTGGTAAAATCAACTGACTTATCATAATCAGAATTTACCTGTGAAAAAGCAGTGCTATGCACAAGCATAACCACTACAATAATTGCGAAATAATTAATTAATCTTTTCATTTTAATTTATTTTTAATTGTCATTATATATTATTTTGTGAGCATTTGTAGTGATCATAAGCTATATGGTTAAAGCGAGTAACCAAAAGGCTACTCGCTTTAGTTGTTTTACTTATTTACTTTTATTATCTCACCTTGTCTCCAGGCTTTGTCATACCAAACCTGTGTTGGGCTATAGATTCTCCATAATACATTCCAACCTTTGTTTGGGATGGTTTGTACCCAGTTTACATTGCCTTCCGGTTTTTCAGGACCGAAATACACATCGTAAGACCCATCTTCATTCTGCACAACATCGCTTTGAATGCTGGTTACACCCGGCAGGCGCTGGTCGGTTTGCAGCATACTGCGGGTCTGGTTGTCATAAACCGTAATTTCCCAGAAGCGCTTTGCAGGGACGTTAGCCGGGATGTGCAATTTGTAGGTGTTTGATCCATTCAGGATTTCACCCTCTGAATCGCGCAGTCCGATCACATACTGTGATCCGGCTCCTACGGGCGGCTTCACCATGACCGGTGTAATGCCGGTGGCATAGTAATGGAAACGGGTTCTTTCGTTAATTAGGCGTACACCATCATGTTCAAAGTTATGGTCTCCGCCGGCAAAACCGATTTCCCAGCTTTTGCTGTCCGGCCAGATCTGAACAATCTTATTGCGGTTGCGCCAGATAATAGAGCGCTGCGTTGCTGTTCCAACCAATGCTGCTTCCTTTAATATTTTCGTCATCCTTGCATCAGGCTTAAATTCTTTGCCTTTTTCAATTCCCAGAGTACGGAGCATACCCAGCGACTCTGTATCCCATGCGGCGTTCGGCTCTTCCTGAACCACTTCGTTTACTTCATGGAAGAAGGTGATATCCTGGGCATGTAAAGTGTTGAGGAATTTGTTGGAAACATCATAGTACTGAACCGGCTTAGGGTTGTTCTCCTCAGCTAATGGATATACTTTTAGGTTATCCTTGATATTTTTAACAACGGCTGCATTATCGTCTCCTTTAGGAAAACCTCTAAGAGCAAACCAATTGCCGTAGGTATCCGATCTTTTTACAAATGGTCCTTCTTTTAATTCACCTTCATAATCAGGAGGTAGAATGATGTATTTTCCACCTTTTCCGCGGTCCGGTCCGGCATTTCCAATATCAGTCACATAATGAAACCAGAAATTATCCAATATGGCTAAAACATTTGGAGGATTTTCTATCACCACCGGGCCGTTCTTGGTATCGATCCACATAAACAAATAAATAACGGTGGTATTTCCCGTTAAGAGTAGTGCTTTGGAATCCAGGCGGCTTTCCCAGATAATGGCTGTTTCATTGTCAGGACCAAATTCACGGATCCCTCTTCTGAATCCAACAAGGGAGGCTGCAGGTGTACACATGACCATAGATTCTACTGCTCTGGAAAAATCCTGATGATCCCAGATCTTTTGAGCTGTTTCTGCTGTAGGGACACCATCAAAAAATTCCAGGGTCCCCAGGCGTGTTTCAAATTCATCCGGAATCAATACATTTTCCGGAACTTGGGTTGTCATTTTGTACTGCGGAATTTCAATCTCAGCAGTTGTTTTTGCTACTTTCTTCTTGTCGGCTTTTTCGCAACTGCTAAGGACGATCAGAAGACTGATCAACAATACAGGCAAAATTGTTACAACGTGTTTTAAATTTTTCATGATTCTATTTTTAGGTTTATAAGTTTATCTTAACTTTTCTACCAGTTCCAGCTCACCTGGTCTCCAGGTCTGGTTGAGCCAGGGCTCCAGCGGGCC
>CBDUGN010000253.1:0-3860 GCA_965366915.1 uncultured Eudoraea sp.
CCGGATGGTACTACTATTCTACAGGATTTTCCAAGTACGAACGACAGTTTTACAGGTTTATCTGATGGCATCTATACAGTGAATGTTAGAGATCTGGAGGGATGTATTGCTACCAACACCATTAATTTAGCACTGCCTGCACCAATATATGCTGATATTCAGGTAATAAATCCTTTACAGTGTAACAACGATAATAATGGTGAGATAGAGGCATTTAACGTAAGTGGTGGACAAGGCCCCGGTAATTATTTGTATCAACTTAATCGTTTAATTGATGGTAGTAGTAGTGGTATACAGACTACAACCAATTTTGGTAATTTATCAGCAGGTGATTATACCATTACCGTTTATGACGGCTGGGATTGCTCTTATACAACGGTTCCTATTACTATTGTAGATCCTGAAGTGGTCATTGCAGAGCTTGTTGAGTTGCAGCCACCCGGCTGTGGTGATGTGGGAATCATGGAATTAACGGTAACGAATCCCGAAGTTGGGATAAGTTATTTCTACAGGCGTTCAGGAACAGCAGACCCGTTTATCCCTTTCGATGCGATTAATCCTACAGCGACTTCAGTACAGATTTCTGAAGATATTACTATTGATCCCGGACCATTCCAATACGATGTACAAAATTCTAATGGATGTCCTTTTGAAAAATCCAACCAAATATCGCTGGACCCTGCAGCACCTTTAGTAATTGCACTAGATTTAGCTAATGCGACCATCAATTGTGCAGGTGAGGCTACCGGTATCATCCGTTCTGAAGCCTTTGGTGGTATCGGAAATTATATATATTCCTTGTTAAATTCAGATACACCGCCGTTCCCTTCTGGCGGTAATGTGGAAAGGAGTGCCCAATCTTCAGGAATATTCAGAGACCTGGGCCCGGGGACGTATTGGGTTTATGCTGAAAGTGGCGGTTGTACCGCGATCTCTACCCCAATAACCATTGTAGATCCTCCGCCATTGGTGCTGGACTACATAGAGGCAGTGCCTGTAAGTTGTAACGGAGATATGGATGGACAACTGATCTTAGAAGCTAGTGGTGGTACTGGTATAATCCGTTATTCTATTGCAGACCAGTTAAGTGAGTTCTTTGAGGCAGACGATCCTTTATTCCCTAACAGGAAAACGTTTACAGATCTTGGACCAAGAAGTTATGAAGTTATTATTCAGGATGATTTGGGTTGTACCATAACACAGACAATAACTATAACAGAACCCATGGAATTAGTGGCAGGTGTTGTAGATTCTACTCCTGAAACCTGTCTGGGTGATCAGGATGGTACGGTGAGCTTGCAGGTAATGGGTGGAACTGCCCCCTATGAGTTTGCATTAAATTCATCTGCCGATGTTGATTTTGCACCCAACCCATCAATGTTCTGGGATAATCTTGTTGGTGGCGATACTTATGTAATCTTTGTACGCGATGCAAGAGGGTGTGAAACAAATGTAATTGTTCCTATAGGAATAGGAGTAGAGCTAATAGCAACACCAATTATACAATATGGATGCGACGGGATATTCCCTAACAGCACGGTTACCGTGGAAATGCAGGATACAAGCCAATATTCAGAGTTGCTTTTTGCACTTAATCCTGCAGATCCTACAGACGCAATTACCGCAATGGCTACCACGGATAGGATCTGGGGTGATTTACCTGCAGGGGATCATACGGTATATATTTATCATTCTAATGGATGTACAACCTTCGTTGATTTTACAACCGACGCATATGAACCGCTAACGCTATCTGCGGTCAAAAGCGGGCCAAATGAAATTACCGCAACTGCTATGGGTGGATATGGCGGATATGAATATTTCTTCCAGGGAGTATCTTATGCCGATGTAAATGTCTATGAGACCAATGAGGATGCCATAGTAAATATTATGGTTAGAGACCAGGGGGGTTGTGAAGCAGTAATAGCAATACCTTTTGATTTTACAGGGATGCTTGAAATACCCAACTTCTTTACACCTGATGGAGATAACAACAATGAATTGTGGTTTCCTAGGAACAGGGACTTCTTCCCAAATATTGAAGTCAAGATCTACGACCGTTATGGCAGGGTAGTAGCTGTATTGGATCAGGTATCTGGCTGGGATGGCAAATATGATGGAAGTGAACTGCCTTCAGGAGACTACTGGTATGTGGTTAATGCCAATGATAAAGAAAGGCAACAGTACGTTGGACACTTTACACTGTATAGATAATACAGCTCTTAACTCATCAAAAAAGGTATCTATAAATCATAGATACCTTTTTACTTATTTATTGAATACTAGTTTAAAATGACGCCATTTTCTAAAATTAAGTCATATGAATAGCCCGCGCCATAATCTTTGTTAAGGGTTACAAACGCCTGTATCGTAATAATATCACCTTCCTGTGCAGACATATTGGTTGTGATAATAAGATCAAAATCATCCTGGCTGCCATCTTTAAGGTGAATCCAGTTTTTATTCATGATATTGTTATTCACTTTTACACATCTTCCCTTTATTTGGACAGCTTGTCCTTCAAACTTATTCGGATCATTCAAGAAGGCCGAAATTTCAGGATAAATTTTATAACTGATATTTTTATTCTCGTCCGAAGTAACTTCAACGGGTTCTTCTTTCTTCTCACTTATTTGAATATTATCAGTGGTCCCGGATGTGTACCTGGCGCCATGCATCTGTGTTACTAGTTTAGTAACAAACCAAATAGAGTCAAAAACCCTGTCATGTATTTTACTTTTAAATTCAGTTTTTAGCAAAGCCTCTCTATAGAAGTAAGTTGAGTCAAGATTAATCTCGCTTTTTTTAGTTGCTATCCAGAACTGATCCTTGTCTTCTTTAACTTTTAGATATACATAATCAGATGCAGGTATTATCTCAAGAATTTTTATTTCATGGATTTCGTTATCCACAATATCTGAAGATGAAATTCCAGAAGATTTATTGGCAATGGAGAAGGGCTCTACAGTTTTAGGGCCTCTTTTACAGCCAGTTAAGAAAATAAAAAATACAGAAATAAGAAGAATAGATTTGTAATTCATAGGAATTGTATGCTTTTTGTTGTTAAAAACAGAAATTATAATACTTAGTTTCTTTTTTAAATTCAATTCTTAAAAAATGTGTTCGGCAATAATAGTATCTAATTCATCCGTTTTTAATGGTTCTTCGAAATGCTTTAAGAGTTTTCTCATAACTCTGTTCGTAGATTGTGTTATTTCTGTAGCATCTTCTTTAATACCATTAGCTTTATAATAGGCCTTTACCTTTTTATTTACTAAAATTTTATGCTCAGCTAAAAATTCTCTTAAAGGAGCTTCCCGATACCAGCTACTGAATGCCAGAAGTTCTTCTTCATTAATTTTGTCCACTTTACTAATGGAAGCATTCCTTCTTTCGCGAGTGTTTTCCAATCCTACAGAAATTGTATCGAGATCATAAAGTGTTACATTGCTCTGTTGTATTAAGGCTTTATTTATATTGCTCGGAAGCGCAAGATCAATTAATAGTAATTTTCTATTGTCATTTACTATGTTGTTTATAAGTCGATGACAGTTGCTTGCTGCACTGATTAATACGTCAAAACCAATGAATTCATTTTTAAGTACTTTTTCCCATGGATAAACACTGCAACCATATCTTTTTGCCAAAAGGATTGCATTCTCCTCGGTTCGATTGCTTATATAGATATCATTATAGTCAAACTTGGAATTATACTTAAAAAGTTGTTTTACAATATCACCAGCCCCAATAAACAATATTTTTTTTGATTGCCTGTGGCCCTTGCCAAAGGTATCGCTTATCATTTTCAGGGATTTATAAGCCACCGAAGTAGTTCCATCCCTAAATTCAGTTTCATTGCT
>CBDUGN010000254.1:0-3853 GCA_965366915.1 uncultured Eudoraea sp.
ACTTAACCAAAACTACTGCCCAGCTAAGCGGGTGCAAATATAGAGCACTTTTTTTGCTTGCACAACCCTAAATCAAAAAAAAATATCCTCTAAAAATAATTAAATTATAACATGCTGAAAATGAAGCCTTCACTGTAAAAATTCATTGGTGCAATACCCAAATATTTTAGCTAAAAATCAAGATAGGTGTAAAAGAACATCGAAACAAAACAGCAGATAAAAGCCAGACCTGCAATCTAGACCCATATTTATTTTCAGTTTTATCACAAAATCAGGAAAAGAAATTCCATACCAACCCAAATCGTATTACAAAATCACGATAGGGGTAATTGGGAGCAGCATAAAAACTATTGCCGGTAAATGAAGAATTAAAATGTTCTGCTTTAAGATATATCCTGGCAGTTCTGACCTTTGCATTTATAAAAAAGTCTAATAATGGAAACCCTCCCAGAGTCTCCCTGTTCTGAGTATAGAATTCGGCCAGCAATGGATTGTAAGCGTCCATATTATAACTACTAAAATACTTAAAGGTTATTCCTGTTTGCAAAAACATTGCCTTCTTAAAAACATCTTTAGAAAAATAAAGTGTATTTCTTGTAACAAATGCAGGTAGATTTAATACCTCATTATCCTGGGTGACGTTCTGATACATTAATGAATTGCTTAAAGCCCAGTCTCCAAACCTAAATTCCTTAACGTATTTAACTTTTAGGTAGTTCACGCTATTTGATTCCTGAAATGGCTTTATTAAAGCGTTCTCCAAATTCTCCTCAGCTTGTTCATCATTAGCAAGAGAAGTAAAATAGGTATAATTGTCTGTTGTGGTATATTTTGCACTTATATTTCCCCATACTTGTGATTCCAGGTTAAATTGCAGACTACTCAGGCGTTCTTTGTCAAAGTTTTGAGTGTTATACCAATTGTAATTTTCATAATCGGACTGATATAACAAGAAATTAAAATTCGGTAATCTGGATGAAGAATGTATGCTTGCACTAATTTTATTCTTTTCATTTAGTTGGAAGCTGGCCGATGCATCAATAATATTGCCAGTTAATTTTCCTGAGATATTATAAGCAATACTGCCTTGTAGCATAAATCCTCCTATTTGCTTTTTATATTTTGCTCCTATTGCTATCTCTTCGCCTTTTAGCTTGTTTGGTATAAAGCCTTCATCTGTTGTAATTGTGCTGTTGAAAAAATAGTTGTAATTATATAAATTAACAGATGCTTTTAAGACACCGAGGGTTCTGTTGGAAAACTCTGCATTAAGCTCATTATACATGGTCATTAAGCTTGCCTTGTCATCAATTGGGCTTACTAAAGCATCTCCAAAGTATGCGTTTTCAGTATCCTGCTGAAATTGGTAATTCTTGGTTTCATAAGTAAAAATATGTCCAAACCCCAGATAATTAGATTTGGAACGAACAGAATCCGTTTCATTTTTAAGTAGTCTGTACTGGTGCTCCAGAAAATATCTTTTACCAATCAGGAAATTCTGGGCATCCGTAAAAAAAACGTCTATTCTTGACCTGTCCTTAAAATCGGGGTCTTTAGATTCAAACTGAAGTTCTTTATTGGATATCCCCCCGTTTTCCTCAGCTTCAATTTCCTGGGATGTCCAGTGTGCCCTTAATCTGTAACGGCCATTCTCGGTTACATAGTTGACCGTAGATCTGAAATTTCCAGATTTGACCTGGCTCCAGCTATACTTTCCTAATGACCTAAACCCTTTATATGCTATAGAGACGTTAAATCTTCGGGAAGTGTTAAAAGTCAGCATTGCATCCAACAGCTGACCCTGTTCAAAAGTGGTCTTAAAAAAAAGATCTGTCATAGGTGTGGCCACATTGTAATAGGATATATCCTCTATCTCCATATAATTAAAATGTCTGGCTTTGGAACCCAGGGAAGGATACAAGGTATTTCGTTCTAAATTAAGACCAAGGTGATTATAGGGCTGACCTACATTTGCAAAAGGCATAAGTTCAAAATCATCCCTTCGTAAATAATTGTACTTATATTCCTTTTGAATGCTCAGTGTAGTGTCCAAATAAGTTGTGTCTCTGGAATACGAAACAATTTTATAATCCCTGATGGAAATCTCCAGGGTGTCTTTCTTTTTACCCTTTTTAATTTTCTTCATACTGAACGAAGCAGTGTCCTGCGTTTTGGACGGTGGTGCCAAGGAATCGTTCTGGGAAAAGAGTGAATGGCTAATAAAAACCAAAAGCAACAAAAGGTAATATCTCATTGAAAAATTTTGGTTATAGTTTTTGAAATGCCTGATTCTTATACAATCTCTTGGAATTATGGTGTAACAACTAATAAATGGATTAATCTGTCCTGACCAACAATAAAATTATGACTCTGTCAGCAAAGTTAATTTTTTTGTTCCTAACGAAATGTGAAAGTTTTATGTTGCTTAAAACCTTCAAAAATTCAATTGACAGTAAACCAGAGATTTATCAAATCACAAATAAGTGTAGTTTAGCAGAAAAAATTGAATATTCTTACTTTTTTCAGGATATTTACAAAAAAAAAATTACATGTTAAGAAAATTGGTGGTTCTCCTCCTTCTGGCAGGTACCTTTTCATATGGGCAGTTTAATGAAGGTGCACCATGGATGAAAGATTTGAAAAAATCAAAGTCTTCAAATATTACGGCCAGGACCTTAAATTCCTCAACGGACAAGTATACCATTTATGAAATATCCACAGCCTTCCATAAGTATTGGGAAGGTAAAGATAAAGATGATAAAGGTAGTGGCTATAAGCCCTATATGCGATGGGAAAATTACTGGATGAATTATGTAGATAGCCAGGGTAATCTACCTTCCTCAGAGCAATTGTGGGCTGCGTATAAGAATAAAGAGGCCAACACTTTTGGTTTGGCTATTAATCCGGTGAGCAACTGGACGTCTATTGGCCCCTTCACACATGGAACAAATTCAGGAAGTCTTCCGGGGCAGGGGAGGATAAATGCGGTAGCTGTAGATCCCAACAATCCTGATGTTTGGTATGTGGGTGCACCGGCCGGGGGATTATGGAAATCCACAGACGCTGGTGGAAGCTGGACAAACTTATTTGATAACTTTTTACAAATAGGAGTTTCCGGAATAGCTATTGATGCTAATAATTCAAATATTGTTTACATTTCCACAGGTGATGACGATGCTGCGGACTCTTACAGTATAGGCGTTTTTAAATCTATGGATGGAGGCACAACCTGGCAGGAAACCGGGCTCAATACATCTACTGAACCCAATATTAATCTATTGACGAATGAAATCGTAATAGACCCTACGAATTCCAATATTATTTGGGTAGGTTCAAATCGTGGGCTCTGGAAATCTACAGATGCCGGGGTAACGTTTAATAAGCAAACACCATTAAATATCACCGATTTTAAACTGAAACCGGGCGATCCGAATACGGTCTACGCAGTTTCAGCCTCCTCATTCTACAAAGCTATCGATGGTGAATCTTTTACAAGAGTTGCAAGTGTTGCAGATGTTTTACCTGATGATTCAGGCAGATTGGTGCTTGGGGTTAGCCCGGCAAATCCTGAAGTGGTATACATCTTAAGCGCAAATACCCAAAGTAACAATTACAGTTACCAGGGATTATTTAAATCTGTTGATAGTGGTGAATCATTTACCGAAACTGCTAACACTACAGATATTCTGGAGTCTAACCAGGCGTGGTTTGATCTTGCCATTGAAGTATCTCCCAATGATGCCGACGAAGTATATGTAGGTTGTCTGAATATTTGGAAGAGTACAGACGGTGGGGATAGTTTTGACCAGCTAAACGAATGGTTCAGCAATACTCCTGCATATACCCATGCAGA
>CBDUGN010000255.1:0-3830 GCA_965366915.1 uncultured Eudoraea sp.
AAGCATCTTTTTTAGGGGCCAGACTGGCCTATGTTGACTTTGATGAACCAGGGGATGGGGAGCAATTTGACATAAAAAAGCATTGTCCCAAAATAATTGAAGGAATAAGGGCACTTTGTCTGTGGATTGCTGAAATGTAAGAAAGGGAACTATATAAAATAATACGAGGGAGGTTTATTACTATATTAGTTTAGAATGAAAATTAATACATTTTTCCTTTTATTAGCCCTGTTAGCTGAGATCCTTGGTACAATTGGCGGTTTTGGTTCCTCTGTGTTTTTTGTGCCCTTGGGTAATTTTTATTTCGATTTTTATTCTGTTTTAGGACTAACCGCCATTTTCCATTTGTCTAGTAATCTGAGCAAGATCTTCCTTTTTAAAAAAGGCCTCAACAAGTTATTGATTCTTTATCTGGGAATACCTTCTGTGCTCTTTGTGGTTCTAGGTGGTTTCCTCTCTAATCTTTTAGATACCTTTTATCTCGAATTACTTCTGGGTATTTTCCTCTTGAGTCTTAGCGGTTTGTTCCTCATGAAAAAGGATTTGGTGATAGACCCTTCCAAAAAAAACTCCGTAATAGGTGGGGCACTCTCAGGTTTTTCGGCGGGTTTGCTAGGCACAGGCGGGGCAATTAGAGGACTTACAATGGCTGCCTTTAATATGGAGAAAAGTGTCTTTATTGCAACCTCCGCTTTTATTGATTTTATGATCGACTTCTCCCGCACTATTGTCTATTACAAAAATGGATATATCCATGACCATGATCTTATTTATGTGCCTTTTTTATTGGTAATTGGAATGCTGGGGACGTATATTGGTAAAAAGATCTTGGTATATATTCCTCAATCCAGGTTTAAAAAGATCTCTTTGATCCTTATCTTGATCATTGGATTTGTAACGGTGATAAAACTGTTGCTATAGCATTTATGAACGTAGTAAACACAAGGTCCTATTAAGCCTTAAACTGAATACTCTCTGAGAAGAAATTAATTTACCTGCAACATATGAATCTAAAAAATTGCTAATCGAAAAGTATGAAAGACCTAAATTCATTTTTTTTGGCCATAATCTTATGTCTATTTCTTAAGAATTCATTCTCGCAGGAGTGCAATTATATTACGGACTATTATCAATTAGTATATGAGGCACAAGTTGATTTTATGGAGGAGAAATTTGAAAAGGCTTATTATAAATTGAAGAAAGCTGAAACTAATTGTAAGTTGTTAAATATAGCAAACGAGCAAATCTACTTGGCTGTTTTGTCTGAAAAATTTGGAAAGAAAGAAGATGCATTTATTTACTTAGAAAAGTTTTTAAAAGCAGGATTTCCATTTGAAGAGCTTGAAAAAAGGATTTATATAGGTTCTCTTACGAAATATGAGGAATGGAATGTTCTTAAGGAACATTCAAAAGAATATGAAGAGCATTTTGAGAAACGAATAGATTACGAACTTAGAGAAGAGCTAATAGAATTGAACGATTACCATGATGAACTTTTAAGGCCCAATTATCATCCATCAATTAAAAGGAAATTGGATAGCCTAATAGAAAGTAGACTTAGAATAATGTTAACCTCAAAAGGCTATCCTGGTCCTGAATTAATTGGATATGACGATCTTCTTAACTATGATATATTAAGGCTATTAACACGAGTTAAGGATACGAGTTATTTTAGACAGGTGCTTATAGGGTATGTAAAACGGGGTAAAGGACATCCATATTCTATAAGTGCTATGATTGACGGTAATTATTTAAATGTCCCTGATTCTATGCCCAAAGCCCGTTTTATATATGGTTTTGCCATAAATATGGATAGCACCTACATCAAGGATTTTAAAAATGTTGACAAACGGAGAATATCTATTGGCCTCAGACCGTGGAAACTGCGTGCACGACTTATGGATCTTTATAAAGAATTATATCCTTCCTTTTATGAATAGCTCATACTTCTGTCTAAACTTGTATTGGATATAATATTTTTAATAGAAGATTTTACCGTGAGATTGTTAAAGCCAAATGTAATTTTCAAAATTCTGGTTTTTTTAAATGAAAGTTAGGTGCGTTGGAGTTTTGGATTTTTTAATGCGGAAGTAAAAAGCTTATAAAATTCAATCCTTTTTTATCGGGGTTAAATTATCAGTTTAAGGTCTGGGTACTTTTTTATATTGAGAGGTATACTTTAAAATAACTAATACAGGGTCATTAAATAGCCATGGAATCTATAAATTTTGTTCAAATGATAAATAGGTTCAGCTTAAGGATGCCGCTTTTTTTATATCTTGAAAGCAATAATTCGCACAAATGTTTAAGCAACAATCATCTGTCTTCTCACTTTCTAATATTATTTCTGTTAGAAATGCATCTTCTTTACTGATATGGACATTGATCATTGTTTGTTATACGGGGTGCAAAGATGGACCAAAGTCGATCGCTGAAACTTCCAATACCAAAATTACAGAACCCATTGGCAAAATAGCATTTACATCCAACAGGGATGGGAACAGAGAGATTTATCTGATGGATGCAGACGGAAGTAACCTTCAGAATATCTCCCAACACCCGGCTATGGAATATGGAAATTCCTGGTCGCCGGATGCCAGTTCAATCGCTACGTATTCCAATCGTGACGGCAATACAGAAATTTATCTCCTTAACCTTGAAGGAGATTCGGCCCTTAGGTTAACCAACGATCCAAGGGAAGATGTCTTACCAGCCATTTCGCCGGATGGGAAGAAAATTGCCTTTATGAGCAATCGGAATCAACAAAGTCGCTCCCTCTTTCTGATGAAAATTGATGGTTCCGAAGTAAGGGCCCTCACTGATAATGAAGCTTATGAGGAAAGTCCGTCCTGGTCCCCGGATGGCAATTCGCTTCTATTTACGCGCCAAATAAGGCAAGAAGGAGATACTACCCATGCTGCAAATGGGGAAATATTTACCTTGGATCTTTCAACAAAAATAGCAACAAGAGTTTCTTATAAAGAAGGATATGATTCTGGTGCGGTCTATGATCCTAAAGGGCAAAAGATCGCCTTTTATGGTCCCGGGGATAGGAGTTTCGATATTTTTATAATGAATCGTGATGGCAGTGAACTTATAAACATCACTAATGATACCCTGGACGCCTACTCCCCTTCCTGGTCCCCGGATGGACAATGGATAGCCTATACAGCAGGAGCTGAAAATAATTATGATATATATATTATTCACCTTTCCACAGGTGAAAGGCGTCAACTTACTAAAACAAGTATTCGCAATGAAAATCCTTCATGGAGGCCTTCCAATTAGCTAATTGTTAATCATACGTAAATAGTTCTCTGAATGAGGAAATCTATAAGCAAATTGCTTCAATTTATAAAATACGTTAATAATCCTGTCTTGCAAAAGTCGGTTTGGGCCGATTTTCTACTTTTTCTTCCCCGATTTGTGTGTGGGATGTTGTTGGCCATAGATTTTGGTGCCTCAAAATTTGGGATGCCCTGGTCCGATCCGGATTTGAATCTGGGACTTTTTGAAGTGGTCTATTGGTTTCCGGACGACGTAGCTCAGTTTGGAGGCATCTTTGCCATGTTCCCGGTATTCTTTGCCTGGTTAGCGGGATTTAGTGAAACAATAGGCGGATTAATGCTGGTATTGGGATTTAAAACCCGGATCGCTGCCTTCCTGATTGTTTGTACAATGCTGGTCGCTATTTTTTTACAACAAATAGACAAGGGGGTGTGGAATACACTTCCTGCCTTGGGCTTTCTATGGGTTGGTATCTATAGTTTGATCAATGGTTCCGGGCGTTTTGGTCTCGATTATCTTATTATCAAAAGAATGAAATAGGG
>CBDUGN010000256.1:0-3820 GCA_965366915.1 uncultured Eudoraea sp.
TTAGATTCCTGCGATTTTATACTGGCAAGCCAAACAGTGGCTACTTCCGATGAATGGGAAAACCTGGATTGCGACGGAGATGGTGTGACCAATGTTGATGAAATTATTGATTCAACGGATCCATTAGACCCTTGTGATCTTCTGCTGGCAAGTCAAACTGTGACTACTTCGGAAGAATGGAATCTTCTGGATTGCGATAATGATGGGAATCCGAATGGAACAGATCCTAATCCATTAACAGCTACAGCTGTGGATGACTCCGGAACCACTCTTCCGTTAACAGAGGTAGTGATCAATATCCTGGAGAATGATGATTACCTTCCAAATAATGACCCAAATAATCTGGGAATTACATCTATTGTGAGAATAGGAGGAGACGCAACCGGAATAGTTTCGTTCGATCCGGAAACGGGGGAATTATCATATACTCCATCTGCATCAGAAAACAACATAAATGTCACGATTATCTATGAGGTATGTAATACAGTTCCGGATCCGGATGTATGTGCTTCGGCAACAGTTACCATATTTGTATCAGATAATCCTATAGATGCTGTTGATGATGATTTTAGCGAATTGTTAGCAGATGGAACTACTGGTGGGGTTATCACAGGAGGTAACATTTTTGATAATGATACTTTGAACGGGGAAGCCCTCGATCCGGCTGATGTAACCTTAACATCAACGCCTACCGGACCATTGACTATAAATCCTGATGGAACCGTTAGTGTGGCACCAGGAACTGAGCCGGGCATTTATACAATAGAATATACCATATGTGAGATTGCAAATGAAGTAAATTGTGATACGGCAACGGTAACGGTAAAAGTAATAATCGTTACAATAGATGCAGTAGACGATGACTATAGCGATATTTTTATAGACGGCGAAGAAGGTGGGATACTACCGGATAGCAATGTGCTAGATAACGATACTTTGAATGGACTTTCAGTTAATCCGGACGAGGTAACCATTACCTCAACACCAACAGGACCATTGACCGTTAATGTTGATGGCACTATAAGCGTTGCTCCAAACACTTCTACTGGGTCGTACAGTATTGAATATACCATTTGTGAGAATGAAAATCCGACTAATTGCGACACCGCTACCGTTGTGGTTTTGGTTTCAGAAACAATAGCAACTACCATTGAAGTCAATCAATTGGTTACACCAAATAATGATGGCAGAAATGATTTCTTATTTATTAACGGAGTGGAGAATGCATTAAATAATTCTCTGAAAATATTTAATAGATGGGGTGTTGCTGTCTATGAAGGCAGAAACTACAATAATCAAAATAATGTTTTTGACGGCAGGTCGAGAGGCAGATCAACGATAAGTGCAGAAGATTATCTGCCCTCTGGCGTATATTTCTATATCTTTGAATATGAAAAAGACCAGGAAAGTATTTCCGCTAGTGGTTATCTCTACATAAGTAAATAATACATGGCAAAGTATATGATATTTAACAAGCACTACATTGTTTCTCTAATACTGATTTTTACTACGATGGGAGGCTTGTTAGCTCAGCAAGATGCGCAATTCACCCAATATATGTATAATACAATGAGCGTTAATCCTGCCTATGCCGGTTCAAGAGGTCAACTTAGTATGGCGGGTTTGTACAGATCTCAGTGGGTAGGCCTCGAAGGAGCTCCGAAAACATTTACATTAAATCTTCATTCCCCGGTTAGGAATAGCAAATTGGGCTATGGTGTATCTATTATAAATGATAATATAGGTGATGGAGTAGTTCAGGAAACTTATTTGGATGGTGTGTTGTCTTATACTATTGATGTATCGCGCGAAGGCAAATTGTCATTCGGCCTTAACTTTGGCGGAAGTTTGTTAAATCTGGATTTTGCAGGTTTGAATAATTTTGATGATGAGCCTATTTTAGGTGATAATATTGATAACAAGTTCTCACCTAATTTTGGTTTGGGAGTATATTATCATACAAATAAATTTTATCTGGGAGTATCTGCACCGAGGTTAATACAAGCAGACTATTTTGATAATTCTCAGCGAGATCCCAATAGTGTACAATTCCTGTCCACTCAAAAAATCAACTTCTATTTAATCACAGGAGTCGTTCTTGATCTTAACAGTCAGCTAAAGTTTAAACCAGCCTTACTCACTAAAGTTGTGGGCGGGGCACCTTTACAAGTAGATCTTTCTGCAAGTTTCTTGTTGAATGAGAAGTTCTCTTTTGGTGCTGCATATAGATGGGATGCCGCATTTAGTGCATTAATAGGATTTCAATTGTCTGATCAGCTAATGCTTGGCCTTGCCTATGATAAAGAAACCACTGATCTGGGAAGTACCCGGTTTAATGATGGGTCTTTTGAGATATTCCTGAGATTCGAATTGGTCAAATCTTTTCAACGTTTAGTATCACCCCGATTCTTTTAAAATGTAATTAAATGACAAAAAAAGTACTCTTAACTTCTATCCTGACAGTATTTCTGCTGGCCACGACATTTGCTCAGGAAAGACGCGTAGTCA
Organism: uncultured Eudoraea sp.; assembly: GCA_965366915.1. Classification (GTDB taxonomy): domain Bacteria; phylum Bacteroidota; class Bacteroidia; order Flavobacteriales; family Flavobacteriaceae; genus Eudoraea. The sequence goes on from CBDUGN010000256.1 coordinate 2,509, forward strand.
AGGGTAATAAGAAGTATGCCGAATATTCTTTTAGTCCTGCGATTGATATTTATAAAAAAGTTATCGATAAAGGATACGTGACCAGTGAACTGTTAGAAAAATTAGGAAACTCATATTATTTTAATGCAAATTATGAGGAGGCCGAAAAAGTCTATAAACAACTCATTGAAACCTACGGAACTGAAGTAGGTCCGGAATATTTTTTTAGATATGGCCAAACACTGAAAACGCTTGGTGATTATAAGAATTCTGATTCTATCCTGGCCCGCTTCACAGATATGACCTCAAATGATTTACGTTCAAAAATACTTAAAACGGCAAAAGACTACAGGGAAGAGATTGCCAGAAATTCGGGCCGTTATGATATTGAACTTTTTGGGTACAATTCCAAATATTCAGATTTTGCACCTGCATTTTATAAAGAAGGCTTGATCTTTTCTTCGGACCGGGACACCGGAAACCTGGCCAGATACAGACATACATGGAATTCCAAAGATTTTCTGGATATCTATAAAGTGAATGCAGACAGCAGTTCAAGTAACCAGGTGGTAAAGATGAACATGATAAACTCCAGACTTCATGAATCTACTTCTGTGGCCACAAAGGATGGAAATACCATTTATTTTACACGAAATAATTTTGTTGATGGTAAATCTTCTAAAGATGAAGAAGGTGTAGTAAGATTAAAGATTTTCAGGATAAACTGGAAGGATGGCGAATGGTCTAACCTTGAAGAATTATCCTTTAACAACGATAGTTATTCCGTCGCACACCCGGCTTTGAGCCCTGATGAAAAAACACTTTATTTTGCTTCAGATATGCCCGATTCAAAGGGAGCATCCGATATTTATAAGGTTTCAATAAATAAGGATGGCACCTTCGGATCGCCCATAAATCTGGGAACACCAATTAATACTGAGGCAAGAGAAACATTCCCTTTTGTGAGCAGTGAAAATATCCTTTATTTCTCTTCAGATGGTCATCCCGGACTTGGAGGGCTGGATATATTTGCAACAAAAATTGATTTTGGGGATTATTCAAATCCTGTATTAAATGTGGGGGAACCTGTCAATAGCAACAAGGATGATTTTTCCTATATTATAAATGAGGAAAACAAAAGGGGTTACTTTGCCTCGAATCGGGCTGAAGGAATGGGAGCTGATGATATTTATGGTTTCCTGGAAACCAGACCTTTAGTTTTTGAATGTCTTCAACCTATAACGGGGACTGTCAGAGATAAAATTTCTAATGAAGTACTTGTCGGGGCTACGGTAAAAGTAATAGATGAGAACAATGAAGAAGTCTTGTCTGC
>CBDUGN010000257.1:0-3769 GCA_965366915.1 uncultured Eudoraea sp.
CAGTTTAAAAAATTAAACTTTAATGATTCGCTTTGGGTACCTGTCTCACGTGTTATAGAAGAAATACCGCCCCTGAATTTTGATAATGAGGACAGATACTTAAAAAAATCACAATTTTTTGAATTGGAGGACGCAATGGGGGTATATTTGACAAAGATAAACGATGTGCTTGATGTTAATGAAATTGCACCTCTCTCATATGTTGAACCTCGCATAAGACAGGTACTTCTGAATAGAAGAAAATTGGATTATATACGAAAACTGGAAACAGAAATTATAGATGAAGCAACTAAGGAAAAAGTATTTGAAGTTTATGACAAATAGGAATTGTATACTAAGCGTTTTAAGTTTTTTTGTAGTTTCAATCAGTATACAAGCACAGGAATATGATTCCATTCCGGATACTCAAATAGAACCACCGGAAACACCCATGGTGGCTGATGCTGATATAAAAAAAGATACAACCAACACATTTAAGAAAATTAAGCTCGATGGAATTTCAGCGGTAGTTGGTGATTACCTGATCCTGGATTCTGATATTGAAAAAACACTGATAGACCTGCGCAGCCAGGGTGCAGCAATGGACGATATTACCCACTGTGGTTTATTGGGAAAATTAATGGAAGACCGACTTTATGCGCATCAGGCTGTGCAGGATAGTATTTTAGTATCTGATGATGAGGTGAATGCGACAAGTGACCGCCAAATGCAACAATTAGTACAGCAGGTAGGTTCAATGCAAAAAGTGCTTGATTTTTACAATAAAGAGAGTGTTGAAGATTTCCGGGAAGAATTGTACAATATTAATAAGTTGAGAATGCTGTCGGAGAAAATGCAACAAAAAATTATCAGTGAAATAGAAGTTACACCCGAGGAGGTTAGGCAATTTTTTAATAAAATTCCCGAGGATGAAAAACCCGTATTTGGAGCAGAACTTGAAATCTCGCAGATAGTTAAGATTCCTGAAGTTCCCGAGGAAGAAAAGCAAAAAACAATAAATAAACTAAATGAAATAAAAGCAGATTGTGAAGATAATGATGCGAGTTTCAGTGTAAAAGCTATTTTGTATTCACAAGATCCCGGTTCTAAATCCAAAGGCGGTTTTTACAGTATGACGAGGGAAACACCTTTTGTAAAAGAATTTAAGGATGTAGCTTTTAGCCTGCGCCAGGGAGAAATTTCGGAACCATTTGAAACTGCTTTCGGATACCATATTATTTATATTGAAAAGATAAGAGGGCAGGAACTGGACTTACGCCATATTCTGTTGCAGCCAGAGATACCTCAAGCTGCCATTGACAAAGCCCGAGTTGAGTTAGATACCATTAGAAAGCATCTGATAGAAGGTAAATATACATTCGCGGAAGCGGCCTTAAATTTTTCAGACGAAAAAGAAACAAAGTTTGACGGAGGCTTATTGAGAAATCCAATTAATTTTGATTCACGTTTTGAACTTACTAAGATGGACCCATCTCTGTATAATCAGGTCAGAAACTTAAAAGATAATGAAATATCGCAGCCTACTCTTGAACAGGATCCAAATGGGGGTCCTCCAAGATATAAGATTTTGATGGTTTCTAATAGATACGAGGAGCACGAGGCTAACTTTGCCCAGGACTATATTAAAATTCAGGAACTTGCTCTAAGGGATAAGCAGTTTAATACTATAAGGAAATGGCTTAATGATCATATCGCAGATACTTATGTAAGTGTAGGCGGGGAAAATAGAGATTGTGAATTTGCCAATAAATGGGTTAAGGAATAACCGGATGTCTGACGTAACAGCAATCAATAATTTAGTAGCCAAGCATAAGGCTTTAAGGAAAGAAATAGCCAAGATAATTATAGGTCAGGACTCGGTAATAGACCAAATCCTTTTATCTATCTATACCGGCGGGCATTCGCTGTTGATTGGTGTTCCGGGCTTAGCCAAAACCTTAATGGTAAATACAATTGCACGTACCCTGGGGCTCGACTTTAAAAGAATTCAGTTTACACCAGATCTTATGCCCAGTGATATTTTAGGTAGTGAGGTGTTAGACCAGAATAGGAATTTCAAATTTATTAAAGGCCCTATTTTTGCCAATATAATCCTGGCAGATGAAATTAACAGAACACCACCTAAAACACAGGCAGCTCTTTTAGAAGCTATGCAGGAAAGGGCCGTTACAATTACGGGAGTGCAACATAAACTTTCCGCGCCATATTTTGTTCTCGCCACACAAAACCCTATTGAACAGGAAGGCACGTATCCCCTACCGGAAGCACAGCTAGATAGATTTATGTTTGCAATTGAGTTAAAATATCCATCTGTTGAGGAAGAAACTCAAGTAGTAAAGACTACCACCAATGATGAATTCCCTGAAGTTGATGCCTTGTTCAATGCCGAGGAAATATTGGAAGTACAGCATCTGGTCAGAAGAATTCCTGTTCCGGACAATGTAGTTGATTATGCGGTAAAATTGGTTAGCAGCACGCGACCCGGATTGGAAACTTCTTCAGATTATGTAAAGCAATACCTGGATTGGGGAGCCGGACCCAGAGCTTCGCAAAACCTCATTTTAGGGGCCAAGGCCCACGCTGCAATTAATGGCAAGTTCTCCCCTGATATTGAAGATGTACAGGCGGTGGCCATGGGAATTCTCAGACATAGAATAATTAAAAACTACAAGGCAGAAGCCGAAGGTATCTCTGAAGAAGATATAATAAATAAACTTCTTTAGAATATTTTCATGAACATGGTCTGGAGTTAAGAACTATATGAAAGACCATGATGGTAAAAACCCCGTTTCAGAATTGGTTGCGAGCCTAAAAGTCATATGGGAGGAGCATGAAAAAAGGGAAATTCGATTTCCCGTTTTTCTTAAAGCAGGAAGGATTGAAAAATAAAACATTTTTTATCCACATTTAATAAGTAATCCTATTCTAAAAATTTCCTATACCCCACCGATTTTAGTAATTTTGCGGAATTCGTTTAACAGAAAAACTCAAAATAATGGCATTTGATATTGACATGATTAAAGGGGTCTACGCCAATATAGCAGAACGTATTGATGCTGCTCGCGATATAGTTGGAAGACCATTAACACTTTCCGAAAAAATATTATATGCCCATCTTTGGGAGGGCATGCCTACCAAAGCTTTTAAACGAGGTAAGGATTATGTAGATTTTGCGCCGGATAGGGTGGCATGTCAGGATGCAACGGCTCAGATGGCTCTTTTACAATTTATGCAGGCTGGTAAACCTAAGGTTGCAGTTCCTACAACGGTTCATTGTGATCATTTAATTCAGGCTAAAAGCGGTGCTGCAATTGATTTAAGAACTGCCAATAGCACAAGTGCTGAAGTATTTAACTTTTTAGAATCGGTTTCAAATAAATACGGAATAGGTTTTTGGAAACCGGGAGCCGGAATTATTCAGCAGGTAGTTTTGGAAAATTACGCTTTTCCAGGCGGTAGGATGATAGGAACAGACTCACATACCGTAAATGCAGGAGGTTTAGGTATGCTGGCAATTGGAGTTGGTGGAGCCGATGCCGTTGATGTTATGGCTGGCATGGCCTGGGAACTGAAGTTTCCAAAATTAATTGGTGTTAAACTTACAGGTAAGATTTCCGGTTGGACTTCCGCAAAGGATGTTATCTTAAAAGTAGCGGGTATTCTAACGGTAAAAGGTGGAACCGGTGCAATTGTGGAATATTTTGGAGAAGGCGCAAAGAATCTTTCCTGTACTGGTAAAGGTACAATCTGTAATATGGGAGCAGAAATA
>CBDUGN010000258.1:0-3747 GCA_965366915.1 uncultured Eudoraea sp.
TGTAGATATTAATTATAGTATTTATTTCATTAACGTTGAAAAATCTTGGATGCAAACCTTATGAATTTCATGATTAACTGTTAAAGTGCAAATAGTTTTTTACGTAGAGAAGCATATGAATGATGAAGGAAATAGTAGTTCATAAAGAATATTTGAAAAGATTAATAAATCAAATATAAAACAAGACGGGTATAAAAATTATACATACAAAAAACTTTATAAGACATCTGTTGTAGTCTTTTATTTTCAATCGTGGAAAAATAATCGCCAATTTTCTTCTTGTTGAATTAACTATTAATTACATGGAAAAAGAAAATTATGGGATTAGGCTATCGCCCAAGCGTCTCATTTGCGAGATAAATAAACAATTAGAGTGCACTATTTAGCTATGCCAACAATATATTAGTATAAAGAACAACGATTTTTTGTACAAATACAGGGATATCACCGTCCTATTGTAGAGGAATACTTCTCCTATTTTTTTCCATTCTCTATGAACCATTTTTACCGAAAACAAGCCTTTTGGTTCAATTTAAAATGGGACTCATAGCGGCGTAGCCGTGGGATAAAGTAGTGATGCCCTCAGTAAAAAGATGGAACTTTAGACGATAGCACTATACCAAAAGTAAATCTGTTAGGCGATAAAACTCATACAGAAATCGTTACATTTAATAAATTAATAAGCATAGACATGGAATTCAGAAGATTGGAAATACCTGAAGTAGTCTTATGTGAGCCGAATATTATTGGGGACGATCGGGGTTATTTTACAGAAAGCTACAGACAAGACAAACTCAATGAATTTTTGGGCTATCCCATTCATTTTTGTCAGGATAATGAATCCAGATCCTCTTATGGCATTTTACGGGGATTACATTATCAACTACCACCGCACGCTCAAACAAAACTGGTTCGGATAATACAAGGAAGGGTACTGGATGTTGCTGTTGATATCCGAAAAGGTTCCCCAACCTTCGGACAACATGTTGCTGTGGAATTAAGTGGAGAAAACAAGAAGCAATTATTGATCCCCAGGGGTTTTGCACACGGCTTTTTGGTATTGAGCAAAGAGGCTCTTTTTGCCTATAAAGTAGATAATTATTACAGTAGGGAATGGGACCGGGGAATCGCCTATAATGATCCTGCGCTCCGGATTGACTGGAAACTGGCAGAAAACAAAGTAGAATGCTCTGTGAAAGATTCCCGCCTCCCATTATTGAAGGATGTTCAATATTTTGAACATAACATGAATTTATATGCATAACATTTTAGTTACCGGAGCAAATGGGCAGTTAGGTTCGGAATTACGAGTTCTGAAATCTAATTATCCCTCCTATAATTTCATTTTTACAAATTCGGAGCAACTGGATATTACTGCCCACAGTGCGGTGGAAAAATATATTGACAAAAATTCCATTACAGCTATTATCAACTGTGCGGCCTATACGGCCGTAGATAAGGCAGAAACGGATTCCACCAAGGCCAATGCCATAAATCACCTGGCCGTTGAAAATCTGGCGAAGATTTCAAAAGCCAGGGGTGTTACCCTGATTCATATTTCAACAGATTATGTGTTCGATGGTACGTCTGACAAACCTTATACTGAAGAAGATGTTCCCAACCCGCAAAATATATATGGCAAAACAAAGCTGGCGGGTGAAAAAGCCATGAAACGGCTAAATCCACCTAATTCCATAATTATAAGGACTTCCTGGCTCTATTCTTGTTATGGGACAAATTTTGTAAAAACCATGTTGAGACTGGGTAAGGAAAAAAACGAGATCAGTGTTATCGCTGATCAGAAAGGGACACCCACCTATGCAAATGATCTGGCAAGGACCATTTTGGAAATACTGGCTAAACTAAAAAATGATAAGGTAGAGATCTATCATTATAGCAATGAAGGCATTTGCAGTTGGTACGATTTTGCCAAAGCCATCTTTGCGTTAAAAAAAATGACCATAAAAGTAGATCCCATCAAATCTGCTGAATTTCCCGCCCGGACAAAAAGGCCCCATTACAGTATTTTGAACAAAAGAAAGATCAAAGAAACTTTTCAAATAAAAATTCCGTCCTGGGAAGATTCCCTGGCAAAATGTTTGCTAGAAACTGAACCCAGAATTATTGAATTGCCTAAACTACTGGATGTTAGAGGAAACTTAAGTTGGTTTGAAAACAGCAATCAAATTCCATTTAAAATTAAAAGGACCTATTTTATTAATAATGTCCCCAATGGTGAAATTAGAGGGCAACATGCTTTTAGGAGATCTGCTGAGTTTATAGTTGCGCTTTCCGGAAGTTTTGATGTTGTCCTGAATGATGGTAAAAAGGAAACAAAATATAGTTTAAATAAGTGTGATTATGGATTGTATGTCCCAAACTTAATTTGGAGGAGAATTGAAAATTTCTCTGATAATGCATTTGCTTTAATTGTTTCATCCGTTAGATATAGTGTTGCAGATTATATTCGGGACTTTGAAAATTTCAAAATAATAAGAAATGAAGCTAAAGGATAATACCGTCAATATGTGCTTTACTGTTGAAGTTTCAAAAGTTCATAATATTGTTGGAGATAATACCTCAGTTAAAAATGACCTTAACATTCCATTTGAAGTAAAAAGGGTTTATTATTTGTACGATGTGCCTGCTGGTGAGAAACGAGGTGGGCACGCCCATTATGAACTCGAACAATATATTTTGGCCGTCAGTGGAAGTTTTGATGTAATCATTGATGACGGAACAAATAGAAGAATAGTAACTTTGGACAGGCCTAATTTGGCACTTCACATTGTACCGGGACTTTGGCGGGAATTGGAAAATTTTTCTCATGACGCAATTTGTTTGGTTATCGCCTCACATAAATATGACGAAGGGGATTATATAAGGGACTATAATTCATTTATAGAATTAAGCCGACAGAAAAAAATTGACAGAGAAGACGAGTAGGTCACATCGCAAGTGAAGGAATTTTAGAAATACGTTATCATTTATTGACAGGGTGACCAATTATTGCGGGAGTTTTTTAATGATTGAAATCATAAAATACAAAAAAGAGGACAAAGGGGTTTGGGATCATTTTATTAAAAACTCTAAAAATGGAATTTTTCTATTTTATAGGGATTATATGGATTATCATAAAGAGAGATTCGTGGATCACTCTTTGATTGTTTCTGATGATACAAGAATTATTGCCCTTTTCCCTGCCAATGAGAAAGAAGAAACTATTGTGTCTCATGGGGGTTTGACTTTTGGTTCGTTGATTATGGATAAGGGCATTAAGGCTGTAGAAGTACTCGAGGTATTTCAGCTTATCATGGAATATTATGTTGAAAGGGGATTTAAAAAGATCATCCTTAAAATATCTCCTTATATATTTCATCGCTATCCTTCTCAGGAAGACCTCTACGCAATATTTAGGTTAAATGCAACCCTCATACGGAGGGATATCTCATCTGTAATTAAAATGGATAGCAGGGTTCCATTTTCCAAACCTAAAAGACGCGCCGTACAAAAATGCATTCGGGATGGGATGGTCTTTTCCGAGAATAAGGACTTTACCGAATATTGGAATTTGTTAACAGAAGTAGTGTCAAAATTCAATGTAAAACCCGTTCATTCCCTGGAGGAAATAGTTTATTTGAATAAACGCTTTCCGGAAAAAATCAGATTATTCGAAGCCAGAAAAGAGGGCATGCTGTTGGCAGGAGTAGTAATTTATGATTATGATACCGTTGTTCATGTTCAATA
>CBDUGN010000259.1:0-3671 GCA_965366915.1 uncultured Eudoraea sp.
TTTGATATAATTCCATACGTCCATTTCCGTCCAGTTACTAATCGGGAATACTCTAAAATGTTCGCCTTCAAAGTGCTTCCCATTAAATATGTTCCACAATTCAGGACGTTGGTTTTTCGGATCCCATTGTCCGAAATCATCGCGGTGTGAAAAAAAACGTTCTTTTGCCCTGGCTTTCTCTTCATCTCTTCTTCCTCCTCCAATGGCGCAATCTATTTTATTAGTTTCAATGGTATCCAGTAAAGTGGTTATTTGCAGTGCATTTCTGGTAGCGTGTTTGCCTTTTTCTTCTGCAACACGTCCCTGATCAATGGATTCCTGAACTAAGCCAACAATGAGCCTGGCATCCAGCGCTTTAATAAGATCGTCCCTGAATTTAATGGTTTCAGGAAAGTTATGCCCTGTATCCACGTGCATTAGTGCAAAAGGGATTTTACTGGGGTAGAAAGCTTTTTTTGCAAGATGTGTAACTACAATAGAGTCTTTTCCTCCCGAAAAAAGTATTACAGGATTTTGAAACTGCGCCCAAACTTCCCTGAGAACATAGATTGCCTCTGACTCTAATTCGTCTAAATAGTTTAAAAAATATTTACTCATTATTCTGGAGTATTAATTTATCCTTGATTTTATCATAAATGACCTGCACAGATTCCTCACTTGTATTTTCTTCGGTAACTATAGCAATCGGATTTTTTGGCGATTCAAAAGGCGCCGAAATACCGGTCATATTTTTTATAGTTCCACTTCTTGCTTTTTTATATAAGCCTTTAACATCTCTGGCTTCACAGACTTCCAAACTTGTATTGACAAATACCTCAACATAATTTTGGCCTCCAACAGTCTTTTTTATCTGCTGCCTATCCTTTTCATAAGGCGCAACGAATGCGGCCAAAATGACTATTCCTGCATCAATAAACAATTTTGATATTTCTCCAATTCTTCTAATATTCTCCGATCTGTCTTCGGGGCTAAAGGTCAGGCCCTGATTAATACCCCGGCGAACATTATCACCATCTAACACATAGGTTTTAATTCCATCAGCAAATAATTTTTGTTCAAGTGCATTTGCAATTGTAGACTTGCCAGAACCCGATAATCCGGTAAAGAAAATCAAAAAAGAATTATGTCCATTCGCTTTTCTTCTGGATTCCTTATTTATCCTATAGTTATGTTCTATGATATTTTTTTCCATTTTTTCTCTCTAACTGATTTTCCCAGTCCATAATTTATCCGATACCAGACCCGTTCATGCAAATAATATAATAGCATTTTAGTAATCACTTCTGCAAATCCAATTTTTAATCCTGTTAATGGATTACCCGTTATAAACCAAGATAGTAAAATGGTATCTAAGGTACCAATTATTCTCCAGGTAATTGTCTTAATAAGATGCCTTTTCCGGCTGTCCTTTATTCCAAGATTAAACCAAAGCCTTTCATGGAAATAATACAAAATCATCTTTGTTATTACTTCCGAAAAACCAATTTTAAGTCCGGTTAATGGATTACCTGAAATTAACCAGGACAACAATATGGTATCTAGTGTGCCAACTATACGCCAGGTAAAAGTTTTGGCAAGGTGTCTTTTATGGGAAATATTCTGCATTAATTACTAACTATAAAATGAGGATTCAATAAATTTTCTTTATTGTATTCCAATTCTTTGTCAGTTTTTCTTGATATAACATTAAGTCCGGCTCCATTACATATTGCCTGCCCGGCTGCAGTGTCCCACTCCATAGTCGGGGCAAAGCGGGGATATACATCAGCTTTACCTTCGGCCACTAAACAAAATTTCAGCGAACTCCCTTTAGATACAATCTCAACTTTTTCAAACTTTTTCTTAATCTCTTCAATAAATTCTAAGGTAGTCTCATTCATATGAGAACGACTTCCTACCACACGAATTAAAGATTTATTTGGTTTTGATGGAAATATGCGATCATCTACATTTAAAATTTCAGAATTAAGATCATGATTTTCATCAAGTTTTGTTTTAAAAGCGCATTGGGTAGTTACATCAGCATAGTATAATTCCCTGGATACCGGCACGTAAATGACTCCTAATACTGGAGCCCCATTTTTACAAAGAGCAATATTCACAGTAAACTCTCCATTTCTTTTTATGAACTCTTTAGTGCCATCAAGTGGGTCTACAATCCAGCAGGTTTCCCACATTTTTCGCTCCGCATAGTCTTTATTTTTAATTTCTTCATTGATAATGTGATAAGGGGTATCTCTCAGGTAATTATTGATAATCTCACTAGCTGCCAAATCCGCTTCGGTTAAAGGAGAATTATTGTTTTTTAATTCAGACTTAAAGGTCGGTTTGTAATAAATGTCAAGTATTGCCTTACCTGCATTGATAGATGCGGTAATGGCAAGTTGTAATAAATCGTTAGTTTGGATCATCTTAATTTTTTAATATGTAAAAGTCGATAATTGAATTATATTAATCAATATAAATCTAAAATTTGCGATCTAATATTAAAAACAATCGTCAATAGGATAGTTAAAGATTAAAAATTCATAATCTAAAGCGGAAAAACTTAATTTTGACGCTGCTAATTGGCTTATCAACTCTTTTGTTTATAGAAATGAAGATACCATTTTATAAATTCTTGTACTCCTTTTTCAATTGGTGTGTTAGGGGTATAGTTATAATCTTTTATTAAGTCATCTACATTTGCCCAGGTTCTGGTTACATCTCCCGGTTGCAAAGGTAGCATTTCTTTCATCGCAACTTTACCAAGACTTTTTTCAATGGCATCAATAAAATCCAGTAGTTTTACAGAATTATTATTTCCTATGTTGTAAACCTTGTAAAGTTCATTTAATGCTATTCTGTTTTCAATGGAACCCTCAAGTACTCTTACAACTCCCTCGGTTATATCATCAATATAGGTGAAATCACGTTCCATTTTACCTTGATTAAATACTTTTATCGGTTCTCCTTTAACAATGGCCTCAGTAAAGAGAAACATGGCCATGTCCGGCCTTCCCCATGGGCCATATACAGTAAAAAATCGCAACCCGGTCGTAGGAAACCCATATAGATGACTGTACGTATGGGCCATTAGTTCGTTGCTTTTCTTGGTAGCAGCGTATAAGCTTATAGGATGGTCCACATTATCGGTTGTTTCAAAAGGAATTTTTGTGTTTAGTCCATAAACACTGGAACTACTGGCATATACCAGGTGTTTAATTTTATAGTGCCGGCAACATTCCAGAATGTTCAGAAACCCTACAATATTGCTATCTACATAAGCCTCTGGATTTTCCAGGCTGTAGCGAACTCCCGCCTGAGCTGCCAGATTACAAACAACATCAAATTTTTCAGATTTAAAGAGGGCTGGCAGAGCTTTCCTGTCTTCGAGATTCATTCGGATAAAAGAAAATTTAGGTTCTGAAAAACTATTTGCTCTTGAATTGTAGGAGTCTGCCTTATTTTGATCAATGCCCAGCTGGGCCAGCCGGTCGTATTTGAGTTGCACATCATAGTAATCGTTAATATTGTCAATGCCAACTACAGTATGCCCTTTATCCAATAGCTTTTTGGACACAAAAAATCCGATAAATCCGGCTGCTCCGGTGACTAAAATTTTCATCATATAAATATATAATCAATTAAGGATCATAAAAGTGAATTTCAATTATTGAATTCGAAATTAC
>CBDUGN010000260.1:0-3640 GCA_965366915.1 uncultured Eudoraea sp.
AAGGAAACACTTGTTGAGACTAAGAGAGTTTTCGAACTCATCAAGGATGAATTGGCTAAATCTGATGGGGAATAATAGAAAAAAAAGAAAGGCTAACAAAGAACTGAGTTAAAAAACAAGTCTTTTTAAGTTAATCTCGACACATATTTTCCCCACGCTGGTGCGAGCCAGCCTTCTCGGCAGACACAGGCGTCACGCTCATGACTTTAAAGCTGTCAAAAACATTCTGGTCATTAAAAGGTCCATCACACCCAAATGCATTTTTTTATTATCTATTTTGAGTATGGTTTCCGCTAAAGCCCCAGGAATCAAAGATCAGGGATTATTGATCTTTTCGTTTGCTTCCCGTAGTCGGTTCGACATTTTTTCCAGCAACCTGTAGGCCAGGGAAGAGTCCCGGCTTATGGACTTGAAGAAATTACGCTTGTCAATCGTGAGTATCCTGACCTCCCCGGCAGCCCGGACGGTACACGAGCGTACATCGTCCTCAAAAAGGCCCATTTCTCCGAAGAAGTCGGACTCGCCTAATTCCGCTACCTTTTTGTCTCCTTCAGGCGTTTCATGTATCACATCAACCATGCCTTCCTGGATCACATAAAGGCATTTACCCTTGTCTCCCTGTTTAACAATGATTTCTCTGTCCTTATAAAGTTTTCCGAGCTTCTTGCTTTTCATGACTGTGGCGATTAATTATTGATATGTTTGATACTAAAGTACTTTTGATGAGTCCAAAAAGAAGACCGGGGTGAAGGAAGCGCTTGAGGATATTTCTGTAACCAGCGCTGCCTGTGAAAGTATCCCAAAGAGCAGAGCTCATCCTGAGAGCCGAATACTGTTGTGCTTGTTCTTTTCCAACCAGATCCAGCAACCCTCTTTTTAAAACAGCAGATTTTTGAATGATTCTGGTGACCCAGAAGATCCAATTTCCAACCCTATTATCCTTGTCAAGGTCTCTGCATATAGGCTTATAATACTTCTCAAAGTGCCTTTCGCTGATCCCCTCAAAAACAACAGTACTAGCAGCTGCTTTTGCCGTAATGAAGGCGGCACCGATTCCATTCTTGTATAATTTAGAAGAGGCCGAGTCACCAATCAGCACCACCCTATCTGCATAAGCATGATTGCCTTGTTTTATGTTGATATAGGGATAGCACTGGCATGGTAGGGCCCTTTCTACCGGAAAATCTTCGGGGAAACAGGACCTTACCTCATTGGAGCTGATAAAATTCTGCACGATATCTTTGTCTATGTCCTTGCCCAACAACACTAGGGTTACATAATTGTATTTGGGAATCAGTGCTCCGAAGGTAATTTGCGGAAGATCCAACAGGAATACATGCATGGAACTTCCCAGGTTTTTCTCTATATCGCCGGGCTTCATTAAAAATTCACTGATGTAAGCACGGGTAACTTCCGGCAGCGAATAGGAAGGACATATACCTTTAAAAAGTTCTAATCCTTTAGGATTGAGTCCGACAGCTCCAACAACCAGATCATACTTACATAAAGCTGATTTAGAACACCCCACCATCACTCCGTCCTCCGTTCTTTCCAGGCGGGTAACTTTTTCAGGAAGAAGCCTGGCACCGTTCTCCTGGCAAAGACCCAACAAGTAATTGTCAAACCCCTTCAGGTTCTTGTCCAGGCAACCTCTCGGTCCACATCCTCTAAATACTGATGCGATGCGGTGTTCATCAGTCGGAGCGTGTATCCTCCTCGTCCCTTGCTCGGTGTGCATAGTATAGGTGTTGATCCCACGTTGTATAATATCTGAAGGGATCACCAAACCGTCTGTAGCCAATTCCTGAACCAATGATTCTGATACAATTCCCCCGCAATGATTACACCCTGAAGAACCTATCTTCGTGAAATCCTTGGCTTCAAAAATATCGAGTTTAAGCTCAAGGTCGAATCTTCTGGCGTACTCCAGGACATAATAACTAAAAAAGCTACCGGCAGGACCGCCCCCAATAACTGCAATACGGGAGCCATCTGTCAATTCCATCCCTTGCGAGGTTGTTAAAGGCATATTAGTTACTTTTAGAAAAGACTTGAACGAGTCGCAGATGAAGCATTTTAAATGTGGTATGTGTCACCAGCCCAAATTTATTCATCCACATAAGTTAAAAGTAGCTCCAGAAAATTCTACATCATATGATATTTATCATCCAAAGGTGTCCATTGCTCTTGGGTAAACTAAATAGTCTACCTGAAGAATGATAATGAAATTCAGCTTAATGTAATAACACAGCAAAACGGACAGGCGATGTGATTAATGCTAAAAGCAAGTTTCCGGATATTTATGCAAATTCTAATACGATGTTCATGTTTTAGGCAATAGTTCTGTTCCAATACTTAATGGGTTCCAACAAAATCTTGTCGAATCGAAACTAACGTTCCGTTATAAAATACCAACCAGGAGGAAGTGATATTTTTAACACTGATAGTGGGGTCCTTTTTTAATAGAATCATATTGGCCCTGGCGCCTTTTGCAATTTTCCCCTGTTTAGGGTATAAATCCAGATATCTAAGCGGCGTTACAGTGGCACATTCCAATACTTCATAAGGGGTGAGCCCTGACTTTTCCAACAATTCCAATTCGTAATAGGCAGATATTCCCGGCAAGACACCTGGTGTACCCGTATCTGATCCCATCATTACAATATTCCCGCTTTCATAAACAGCTTTTGTGTTACGGTATATGTTAGACAAACTGTAATTTAGTGTTTTAGCCTTAGGCCACCAGTTGTTCCACATATCCCGGGATGCATCATTGCTTAGGGAGTCACGGAATACCTCGGGAAATTCGCTCCAGATATTATATTCGAACTGATTCCTTACAGATCCCTGAAAGTCAAAACTGGTTTCGTAAACAGCGGTTGTGGGGATATAGAAGGCCCCATTTTCTTTAAGCAATGACAGAAACTCAGCATCAACTTTTTCCGATACAATACCATGTACGAGTCCATCAAGACCCATTCTCAGCAACTCTTTTGCTTTTGATAAGTTAGCTACATGAGCAATAGCTTTCATGCTTTTGCTATGGGCGGTTTCTATGATATGTTTTAGTAATTCAGGTTCCAAAACAGGCATCTGGCCACCTAACCAGCTAAGGTCGTCATAGGTAAATTTGACCAGCTGAATCCCCATGGTATGAAGCTGTTCTATGATACTGGTTATTTCTTCCTTACTACTCACCTGATGGCTTCCCCAGCCGTTTTTTGGACCGATAGAGGGGCCGGTGAGGATAACGTACGGACTTTCCCCTACCCTCTTTTCATCAAGTATAAAATTGGTGGCTTCCAGGGAAATATTAGGATTCATTATAGCCTGGATCCCATACTGAAGCTGATCTTGCACGATCTCTATTTGGCGTTCCGGTGTATTGCCGCTGAAATCAAAATCTGAAGGCGTCATATGGTGATGCATATCACAGATAGAAGGGATTACATAAGACCCTTTACCCTGAATGATTGTATCTGTCTGGAATATTTGATCAGGTTTGTGTGGCCTGACTTCTTTGATAAGGCTTCCCTCAATGATTATATCTTGGTTTTTTATGATCGTCCTGTTCTCAATATCCACCACGTGTACATTGCTCAGCGCAATAGAATGAACAGTTTTATCTACCTTGAAGGGC
>CBDUGN010000261.1:0-3629 GCA_965366915.1 uncultured Eudoraea sp.
CTGGCCAATGAGAATTCACTGCCAAATAGAATAATAAGGGCTAGCAAAAGAAAGGATAATCGACGCATAATTTAAATGGTTTTTAGTCTATAAAATCATAAAGACTCCAATTATTTCCCGACGTTGCATTTTATTACTATTTAATTTCCCCTACGCTGCCGCGAGCCTGCCTTCTCGGCAGACACAGGCGTCGCGCTAGGGTCATACTAAAATCCATTAAACCCAGGTCCATACAATCATTATCTATTTTTAAAATAGTACAGCAATTAAACCCTGTGCTTTTTTAATACCTTTTTTTTGCCAAAAAGATTGCGATTAAATAAGGCTCTAAGAATAGATATTCAAATTCAAATAATCGTTTTTAAATTTACCTTCAGGGTCCAATTTTTTACACAGCGCAATGAATTCTGGTAGCTTTTCATATCTCGAAGCCAATATGGATGGGGATATTGAAAAAAGTTTCCCCCAATGCGGGCGGTATTCAAAGGGTTCCAGTTCCTTTTCAATCATGGTAATCAATTCCCCAACTTCTTTCGGGTTTTGCTTCCAGGTGAAATGTATGGTAACACAATCCTGTTGGTAACACGGACTCATCCATAAATTGTCAGCTGCTATGGTCCTGATTTCTGTAATCATCAATTGAGGATAAATTTCCTCCCGCCTTTTTTCCAAAGCCAAAATGGCCGCTAATGCTTTTTCTTTTGGTACAAAAAATTCAGATTGCAACTCTTCCCCACTACTAGGGGTAAATCCCATTTTAAAATGTGGTAACCTGTCATACCAAGGACCCGGAACACCCATCTGTTCCGTGCAATTCTCTGAAGAAAGTTCGGTAATAGGATGTAAATTACGCTCTGCAGCTATGGCTCCAAAATAATCATTCCCTAATTCTTCTATCTGGTCATCAACCTTCCTTTTCACCCAAACCTGACTTATTAAATCGTCTTGCCAATCTGTAAACAGGCTTACGGAATAACCCCCGGAAAGTATGGCATCAAAATTATCTTTTAAGGATTCAAGAGGCAGGTTTTGAAAAACATCCTGTTGTACCTCAAAAGTCTTCTCCATATCCAAAGTAACTTTTGTTATGATACCAAGAGCCCCAAGATTAACAACGGCCGCATGCAGCATGTTTTCGTCATCTTCCCTGCTTAACCTGATAATATCTCCATTTCCGGTCACCAATTCAAGTCCACTCACGGCGGTTGCCAGGTTCCCATTACCTACTCCCGAACCATGGGTTGCCGTAGCACAGGCCCCGGCTACCGAGATGTGCGGCAGGGATGCTAAATTATGAACCGCATAACCCCTTTCATGGAGTTCAGGTGCAAAATCTCCATATTTTGTTCCGGCCCCAACCGTGACCGTCATAGATTCCTCATCAATTCCTATCACTCCCTTCAGGTTCTTTGTAGAAATCTGGTTTAAGGGACTATCTGCAATATTGTTAAAGCAATGACAAGAACCTAAGGCCTTCTGTGTCTTAAGCCTTTTCATGAGCCCTTGTAGTTCTTGTACCGTATTGGGCTCATAGAGGTTTTTAGCCTTATAAACATAATTCCCAGCCCAGTTCTTGCGCAATACTAAAGGTTCTGTTTCTTTTATCACTTTTTCCTTGTCCCCTTTGCAAGCGGATAAAGGTACTAAGGCTGTTGCGGTGGCAAAAGTGGCAGTTGTTCTTATAAAGTCTTTTCTTTTCATGATTATGCCGTAATTATTTTGGTTCAATTATTAATTCCAAATTCTCATTAGAACCTGTCATTTCCCAATGTCCTAAAGAGATAGGGATATTCCCAATACTATTTAACTTATCAAAAAAGTCTTTAAGTATAAATGGTTTTTCCTCCTCTTCCAAGTGTTTAGCATAGGCCGCCATGGCGTTTTCCAAAAGATACTTTCCTGTAATATAACTGGTGCCGTATCCCGGTTGACGCAGGTACAGATGCTGTTCAAAAATGAGTAACTCCTTTTCCGTTTTCATCCATCCCCTGGGCGTATACTCCGAGTGTATTCCCCCGGCCTCCTCCATAGTCATTTCGTTGGAGTGCGCATATAATGATCCTAAACCCCTTGCAGCCCTCTGAGCGATCATAATATACACTATTTCCCTGGCCCTGGGACTATCATCATAAAGGCCAGCTTCCATAAAGATTTCTTCAACGGCTGTAGCTGTACCCTCATTTCTGGAATCAAAAATATTATATAACAATGGACCGCGTCGTATTTCACTTTTATGAGGTTCAAACTCCATCCTGGCTAATTCAAACCAATGATAAAAATGTGAATACAAAGGCCTGGGGTCATAATGTTCTCCTATCAGGAAAAAGTTTCGTTTCTCCCTGGGAACATATTCACCAAGATGTTCGCGTAAGGCAGGCTCAAAATATGGCTTTACAGTTACTATCTCCTGCTCACTTAAAAAGCTGATAAGACTATTTGCTGCATAATCTGCCAATTTCTGGTAAGCTTCAGGCGAGTTAGCATCTTCTAATGCCGGTAAATCTCTATTCTTATGTTCTTCCAGTTTTAAGGAAGTCCAGGCCCTTGCCAGCTCTCTTTTCAAGATCATGACCTCATCTTCCCATGTCAAAGGAACAAGGTGCACGTTTTGAAGGTACCATGTGTAATTTTCTTTACCAATACCTGAAGGCCCGGTTTTAAAACCAGACTGTTCCTCTAACCACAATACGAAATTATCCGTTGAAGCAATGGCCTGGTCTATGACGGATACTATTTCCTTATCAGCTTTAATTTCCTCTTTTTCCTTAAATTTTTTCAGGACCTTAGTTTGTTCCTGGATATCTCTAATACCCGTAACCCACAAATCTTTTGCATTACCAGTCAAGTTTATTTTAGCCTGTTCGTTTAAACCGGGGATTACCTTAAGGTCTTTAATCAGGCGTGTCCGTTCACTTTCGGATAAAGGATAGCTGTACGTCCATAATTCTGTAGTTCCATGATGGGTGGGGCCCTCATGGGCAGGAACATCGCTTTTAGATGTCCAAACCGACTTATAAAATGCCGGATCTCGTTCCCAGGGCCTAAGCACTCTATAATTGAAATCATAGCCATTCATTTCTGCCCAGACGATCATCCAATCAACTTGTTCAGGAACAGACCAGGAAGTAGTATCTATAGCCTGCAGTTCAGCTCTTAACGTATTAAATTGGGGATGTCTTTTTTCAAAAGCAGACATTGTATAATCTGGTACGCCATTCAATTTAGGTGGATTTTCAAATGACCTCCATTTACTAAACAGACTTACTAACGCATCATATTTATTGCTGGTGTATTCTGTTTGTAAGGGTGTCTTTTCCTGTTCCTGTAAACAGCTTACAAACAGGAAAGAGATGAGAATCATTGAAGTAAAATATTTCATATTGGCCATGTATCTATTATTTCTAAATATATAAATTCCTTCTTCTTTAATAATACCCTTTCCCATTTAAATTGTTTTACTTATTGTTTGTGTGAAAGCACAGGCGTTAGTATCTGTCTTTTTTGAATAATTTCCATATCATCTTGAATCAAGACCCTGTTTTGAGCAAGTGATATTGCCCCCGGTTGGCGATATGTAACCCCGCCAATAAAAGCGCCTTTTGTTACGCTATCTAATGTGCACATGTTGC
>CBDUGN010000262.1:0-3574 GCA_965366915.1 uncultured Eudoraea sp.
GACGCTGCAACTCCAGGATTCCTCCAGAATCTACAAACCAAATACAGCTGTAACTGATCAACTTCATTATAGACCCCTGGACCTGGATATTTGGTATCCTACGTCTCGAGGGGGTGGAAAGCGTATGCTTTTTGAAGATTTATATAAATTACATGAAGCAAGAGCAAACAAGTATCAGGATGAAGAGGATTATACGGGATTTTCAGATGAATTTATTTTTTATTTAGCGGCCGGTTTTGGAGTAGAAGCCAAAGATGGAAAACGATTATTGAAAGTAAGGAGTCATAGTTATAAAAATGCCATCCCAGCCGATGAAATATTTCCCCTGGTCATTTATATGGCAGGATACAACGGAATGGGTTGGGAAAGCTATCGATTATTGGAACAATTGGCGGAAAATGGTTTTGTGGTACTTTCAATTTCTTCTATTGGCAGATACCCGGGTGACATGACCAATGCCCTGGCCGATACTATGGAACAGGTTTATGATGCGGAATTTGCCTTACAGGCACTTAAAGATCGTAAACGAGTTTCAATAAATTTTGAAAAAATTGGTGTTTTGGGGTTAAGCTGGGGTGGAATGAGCGGGATATTGTTGCTTGATAAGCACCCAGAGTTTAAAGCTATGGTATCTTTAGACGGCTCGGATACTTTTTATTATGGTGATACGGAAGAAGATGATGCCTTTCTTATGGAAATATATAATGCTGATTTTTTACATCCCGAAAAAACCACTGCAGCCTTCTTTCATATAGAAGCAGGGGACCGGTTAGATGAATTTACGCCTACAGGGGAATATCATTATTATAAGAAAATTGCTTCCCCAAAATGGTATATGTGTTACACGGAGAGCAAACATGAAGACTTTGCCAGTATTGCCTGGGCGCTTAAAACTTCGGAGGAACAGGTAGCTTCATATGAGCAAATACTGAACAGTACGGTTTTGTTTTTTAGGGAACAACTACAGCAAAAAGGAGACTTCGAGACTTATTATAAGCAACTTTTGAAAAAGGTGGACAGAACAAATCAGCCATTTAATTATAGTACAAAAAAATCCGAAAATCGTGTTGTATCCGGCAAGATTCAAGACTCAAAAAGCAGGGAAAGCCTGTCTTATGTTAATATCGGGGTATTGCATAAAGAAATTAAAACTGAGTGAATCTAATGAGCTGGACACCCTTAGAATATCCAGAATAGGATATCAATCCCAAACACTTCCGGTAAAAAGTATAATAAATCAGGAAGATCAACTAACAATCAATCTTAATGAGGAAATAGAAGAATTAAACGAAGTTGTGGTTTCGGCCAGGAAGTGGAAGAAAAAAACCCTGGGCAACAAAACAAAATCAACTTTTATTGGACATCTTTTTTATTACGAACAGCTTGGCAAAGAAATGGGAATACGAATGAATGCAGGCAAAAGACCTAATTATGTTGATGCTTTTAATTTTCATGTTTCCTATAACCGCTTTAGTGCAAAGTCCCTTTTCAGGTTGAACATGTACAAAATAGAAAACGGAAAACCTGCTGAAAATATCCTCAAGGATAATATCATCCTGGCCATTGCTCCTAAACAAACCGGCATGATTTCTATTAACTTAAAGGAATACGATATAGTATTAACCGAAGATGTCATTGTTACCTTAGAATGGATTGATACCGAAGGTCAACTAAACTCTACCGAAGCGCTGGCCGTTTCTGTAGGTTTATTTACCGGGGGTACCTATGAGCGAAATTCCAAAGAATCAAAGATGAGAAAAAGGTTAAAAGGGATGGGATTGGGTTATACCCTGGATGTGAGGTACTAGCACCCAATAAGAAAGAATCTTCAGCATTCAATTCCGAGAACGCAGATTTACCCAGAGTGAACAAATCAAAGCTAAAATCGCCAAGCCCAGGGTTAGAGAATTTACCAATGGGGTTCCGGGCATCCAGCCCGTTATTTTTTCTACCAGGAAGGCAATATAGCTGGAGGGCAAATCTTTTTCCCCTAGTTGCCTGAGGATGGCATAATGCCAATCCGTTAAGAAACAATAACCCCAGCCTTTCCAGAATCCCAGGAGGACCCAGGAGCCAAAGGTTAGCAACAAAGAAACCAGGTTAAGCCTGCGTGTTTTTGGGAACAACCAGCCAAACAGGTTAAATAAGATCAGTACCGTATGAAACAGGTAAAAAAAGTAATTTGCAATATGCAGAACTGCTTCTCTCATAGCGATGCGCTTTTGCTGTAGCTAAAAGATAGGGAATTATTTTTTTGAGGTATACAGAATGGAAAACACTCGCTATATAGTGAAGGATCTTTTTCAGCAATAGTGTGCTTTTATTTGAGTGATCTTGCATCTAAATTTGTCCAGCAGGGTAGTGCCCTACTTAGAAAGTTGTAGACGATTGTATCCTGTATGTTAGTGTCCTATTGGCAGATAAAGGGCAATAGTCCCGGATGAATTCAAAAAGTATGGAAATACCGTAGGTAGCAGACAAGAACGAAGTAATCAATTCTTCTAATTTCTATTATCTTTATAGCTATCCAACAAACCAACTATGAAACTTTCTGTTTACACCTTAGCTATTATCATTTTTTCGATTATCAGTTGTAATACTAATAAGACAGCAGAGGAGACCAGCCCAGCTTTTGAATCCACAAAACCGTTCCCATATTTAACGTTTCAAAAAGAAAATTTGTTTCCCGGGGATGGCAGCTTACTTAGGGCTGAAGACGGAGTTGAACTGGAAGGGGGACGTATTGTAGTAGTAGATCAGGCCAATGGCCTAAGACTAATTGAAAAAGATGGTTCTAATAGACCTTTCGGTGAATTCGCAGCAGCCGGTTTTGTGCATCTTCCACCGGAGCAGACTGCATCGCCTAATGGCATGGTTCTGGAACAGGATGGTAAGCATATTTTAATGTCGGACGTTGCAGACGGAAAGATTTACAGAGTAAATATAGATTCGGAAAAAGTAGAAATGATCTATGATCATCCTTATGGGGTGAATACAATTTACAGGGATAAAACCGGGGCATTATGGTTTTCACAGTCTACGGAGAGTACTAATTTGAGTGAAATGTTTCGTGATGTAAATATTCCTGTACCCCATGGTGCCGTTTTCAGAATGGCCGACTTAAAAAGTCCGCCTGTTAGAATTATGGACAGTCTTTATTTTGCCAATGGTATTACTATGGATAAGGACGAAAAACATCTTTATATTGCTGAAACTATGATGGACAGAGTACATAAATTTGAAGTGGATACAAAAAGTGGTTCGGCCAAATATGCCGGCGTGGCTGCAAATGTAGGTTCTCCTGACAATTTGTTAATAGATAGTGAAGGTAGGTTAATTGTTGCTTCCCCTCTGTTTAATCAAGTAATAGCTGTAGATTTTGAGAATCATTCGCAGCATGTGATTTTTGATGGCTCTACAAATGCCAATTCAAAAGTTAGCAACGAATATACCCGAAGAAGTCGTTTGGGAATGGAGCGACTTGAATTACTAACGCCGGATCTGTTTCATCCCCTTCCTGGATTACTCACTGGTATGTTCTTCTCTAATGATGGCCAAACACTCTATATAACAA
>CBDUGN010000263.1:0-3528 GCA_965366915.1 uncultured Eudoraea sp.
TTCTCACTATTAAATCCTTCTTCAATTATGGACCATTCGTCTGGCTTAATGTATTCTTTATTCATTTTCTAATGCGTTAATAGATATCCTTATTTAAGAATTGTTTAAAATAGGCAATTAAGGATAATTTGCCGGATAAATATCTTAATTTTTGCGCTCCAGTAGTAAAATCAGGTCATCTAAAAACTTATGATCGATTTCGGTGAAGTTGTTAAAGCCATAGTCAGCATCTGACAAGATTTTTACATCTCCAATTCCTATGCTCTCCATACCCGCTATATTTGCAGCCTCTATTCCCGCCAATGCATCCTCAAAAACGACACAATTTGTCGGTTCTACTCCTATTTTTTTTGCCGCTATTAAAAAAACTTCAGGATCTGGTTTTGCCTTTGCAACCTGAGTTCCATCTACAATTGCGTCAAAATAAGGCATTAACTTTACCTTTTCCAAAATCGAAACAGCATTTTTACTTGCAGAGCCCAGGGCCATCGGAATCCCTTTGTCTTTAAGATATCCTAAAACCTTAGTGACATCGGGCAGTATTTCACTTTCGTCCATTTTGGAAATATATTTTAAATAGTCCTCATTTTTTTCCTCCAACCATGTGTCGAATTGTTCTTTTGTAACGGAGATATTACCCATTTCCAATAATAGTTCGAGACATCTTTTGCGGCTTACCCCTTTGAAATTCTCATTATCCTCTTCGGTGAAATCAATACCCAGTTCATCAGCCAGGTTTTTCCAGGCCAAATAATGGTATTTTGCAGTATCCACAATTACTCCGTCTAAATCGAATATGAATCCGGTTTTGCTCATTTTATATTATTCAGTTTACTTGGTTGATTGTAGATTCTCGTTCAATCAGTGTTGCCTCAATAACTTCTGTCCTAAAGGTTTCTTCTTCCAGCTCAGGTTCATCATCTCGCTCTATTTTCTCAATAAGCATTTTAGCAGCAATTTCACCCATTCGCTCTCCATGCTGGGCAACTGATGTCAGTGCAGGATTAGCCAATTTTGACAGAATGCCATCCGTAAAACCAATGAAGGCGACATCTTCCGGGATTTTCATTCCATTTCTCTGAGCAATTCTCATGGCTCTGACCGCAAAGATTTCATTTACGCATAAAACAGCATCCATCTGGTTTGAGGCAAAGAAAGCCTCACTCTTTTTTTCATCTTCGAATTGATAAGGTAAACGCAAGATTAGATTTTCATCCAACTCCAGATTGTGGTCTTTCAGAGCCTCATAATATCCATTTGCCCTTTTTTCACTTACATTCAGATAACTTTCTGTTGTGATCAGGGCAATTCGTTTTCTCCCACTTTCTATTAGTTTTTTTACCGCCATATAGGAAGCTTCAAAGTCGTTAATAACTACCTTATCGCAAATTACCTCATCGGTAACCCTGTCAAAAAGAACCAGAGGCATTCCCTGATCTATTATTTCCTTTAAATGATGAAAATCATTTTTCTGCTGTGTTTCTGCAGATAACGCCATTATGAAACCATCAATACTGCCGTTTGCCAGCAACTCCATATTGATAACTTCCTTTTCAAAAGATTCATCCGATACACACGCAATAACATTATAACCCCTGGTATTCGCATATTGTTCTATCCCTCTGAAAACTGTGGTAAAAAAATGATGTACTATATCAGGTATTATTACACCTATGTTCTTAGTGCGCCTATTTTTAAGGCTAAGAGCGATATTATTAGGTTTGTAGTGGTAAAGTTTGGCAAAAGCCTGAATTTTTTCAGTTGTTTCTTTGCTGATTTCTTTGCTGTTTTTTAGCGCCTTAGACACCGTTGAAATCGAAACATCCAATTCCCTGGCAATTTGCTTAAGAGTAATCTTTTTTTTCAAATGTTAAATAATCAGGATATAGTAAATGTTAAAGTAATCTAAATGTAGGTATCATATAAATATATCTATTTTTTAACATATAAAAAGGATTAAAACCATATAAACTATTATCTTTATTGGCTTGCAGTATAAAAAAAATATTATATTTGTTCCGTTTTTAACAAAGATTGAACCTAATAAATAAGGATAACATAAATTTGCCAATCCTGTTTTGTTATACTCACATTTTATAAAAGTTATTAACACGAAACCGTTTTCGTTGTTAACAACTGTTTATAAGAGTATGCTTTTAACATTTATTTTACATAGGTTTAACCTTTGGCGCTAAAATTAACTAAACTCAAAATTAACTTTTTATGAAGATTACGCTACTAAAGAGCTTTTTATTGGTCGGAGCTATTCTAAGCTTCGGACTTGCAAAAGCGCAAGAAGTATCAGGTACAGTTTCTGATGCAAATGGTCCTTTACCAGGGGCCAGTGTTGTTGTAAAAGGAACTACCAACGGTACACAAACAGACTTTGATGGTAACTTTACTTTAAACAATGTAGAAAGCGATGCTACACTGGTTATCAGTTACATTGGTTACAGTACTCAAGAAGTTGCAGTAGATGGAAGAACTACTATTGACGTAGTTTTGGCAGAAGATGCACAAGCATTAGATGAAGTAGTTATCATCGGTTATGGTACAACTACCGTTAAAGATGCAACAGGTGCTGTCTCCGCAATTAACTCTGAAGACTTTAATTCGGGTATTATTGCATCTCCTGAGCAATTGATCCAGGGTAAGACTGCCGGGGTTCAGATCACTCAGTCCAGTGGTGAGCCAGGTGCTGGAGTTAACATTAGGATCAGGGGTGCAAACTCCATCCGTTCCAACAATAGCCCGCTATTCGTTGTGGACGGTGTTCCGTTATCATCTGAATCTACTACTCCTGGTGGTGGTGATATAACCGGTGGGGAGAATGCTTCCAGAAACCCTTTAAACTTTATAAACCCCCAAGATATTGAAAGTATCTCTATCTTAAAAGATGCCTCTGCAACAGCCATTTATGGATCCAGGGGAGCAAACGGGGTAGTAATCGTGACTACAAAAAGTGGTAAAACTGCTACAGGTGGTGTATGGGAATTAAATCAAACCGTTAGTATTTCAACACCCAGAGAGAATTTTAAACTTTTGGATGGACCAGCATTTATTGCACAAACCGCGATAGATCGTGGTCAAACAATTGCAAATGATATAGATGAAGGATTTAATACAGACTGGCAGAAGGTAGTTTTAAGAACCGTGGCTTCTCCTGTTACCAACTTATCCTACTCTAATAATTATGGTAGTGGTAATGTAAGAGGTACTTTTTCTTATGGAAAACAGTTTGGAATTATCCAGGGCTCTTCCCAGGAAAGAATAACAGGTAGAGTTAATGTCAATCAGCGTTTTATAGACGACAGATTAAAATTTGATCTACAAGCCTCACTTGCGCGAGTTAATGATTTGGCTCCGCAAATTAGTGGTGGATCAGGTGCCAGTGGCAACCTAATTGGAGCAACATATTCTGCAAACCCAACATGGCCCAACGATCCAGCGTTCGTTATTCCGGGTAACCTCTTAAATCCCGCTAACCTATTGGCTTATTTCCGACAAAAAACAAATACAGACAGGTTT
>CBDUGN010000264.1:0-3514 GCA_965366915.1 uncultured Eudoraea sp.
GTACTTCTGCGAGTTGTTGTTCTTCTTGAAGATGTTCTGCGGGTTTCAAGTTCTTTTTCCGCTTCTTTTTCTGCTTCCTTTTCAGCTCTCTCAATTTTTTCATTTAAAATCTCATAGGCACTTTCCCTGTCAATGATATCATTGTATTTCTTTACCAGTTTCGAATTCTTAATTACGGTAACCAATTCACTATCTGTCAATACATCCATGCGGCTCATTGGGGCACGTAACATTGTAGCAGCCAGAGGAGTGGGCCTTCCTTTTTCATCTAAGGCCGTAATTAGTGCTTCTCCGATCCCTAAGGAGGTTAGTACTTCTTTTGTGTCATAATACTCCGAAATAGGGTAATTTTCTGCGGTAAGTTTAATAGCTTTTCGATCTCTGGCTGTAAAGGCCCTAAGCGCGTGTTGTACTTTCAGACCTAATTGGGCAAGTACTGCATTGGGGACATCAGTTGGATTCTGTGTAACAAAATAAAGCCCTATACCTTTAGAACGAATAAGTTTGACAATACTTTCGATCTGGTCTAATAAGGCATCTGAAGCTTCTTTAAAAATTAAATGAGCCTCATCTATAAAGAAAATCAACTCCGGTCTGTCGCTGTCTCCCTGCTCCGGGAATGTGGAATAAATTTCCGCCAATAAACTCAGCATAAATGTGCTGAATAATTTGGGTCTGTCTTGTATATCCGTTAAACGAACGATATTTATGTAGCCTCTTCCATTTTCATCAATACGAGTAAGATCTTCTACGTCAAAGGATTTCTCGCCAAAAAATAAATCGGCTCCTTGCTGTTCCAATTCTATTATTTTCCTTAGAATAGTTCCAGTGGAACTTGTTGAAATTCTTCCGTATTCCTTTGTAAATTCTTTTTTTCCTGTTCCTGTGGCGTATTGCAAAACCTTTTTGAAGTCTTTTAGATCCAGCAATGGAAGCTTGTTGTCATCACAATATTTAAAAATAACAGCTACAATACCTTCCTGCACCTCAGAAAGATCCAGGATACGGGAAAGTAAAACAGGTCCAAATTCTGAAACTGTTGCACGGAGTTTTACACCGTCTTGTTCAGACAGGGAAAGTATTTCCACAGGAAAACTCTTTGGCTCAAAAGGCAGTCCAATCTTTTCATGTCTTTCATCAATTTTGGGATGCCCCGGGCTAGGCTGGGCTATTCCGCTGAGGTCACCTTTTAAATCCATTAAAAGTACCGGTATTCCTTTATCAGAAAGGTTTTCCGCAATTACTTGCAGTGTTTTAGTTTTTCCTGTACCCGTGGCACCGGCTATAAGTCCGTGTCTGTTCAAAGTCTTCAGAGGAACTTTAACATGGGCGCCTGTAACCGTTTCTCCATCTAATATTGCCGCTCCCATTGTTATGAAATCGCCCTTAGTGGTATACCCCTTTTCTATATGTGCATAGAATTCTTCTTTGGTACTCATTTAGTCTATTTTTGATAAAAATAGGGTAATTTTAACCAACAATAAAACCAAAATCGAATGAAAAAATATTTACTATTAGTTACAATTCTCTCATTAGTTTGTTGTTCAACATTGAGTTCACAGGAAGATTCTGCTATTACTTTTCACGAATCCCATGAGGTAAAGAAAAGAAGTGCTCCTTTTAGTGATGCAGTTCAGGCCGGAAATCTTTTTTTTCTGGCAGGACAGATAGGAATGGATCATAAAACCAGAACTATGGTTGAGGCGGGAATAAAGACAGAAACGGAACAGGCAATTAAGAATATTCAGGCGGTTTTAGAGCATCACGGACTAACACTAAACAATGTTGTGAAATGTACAGTGATATTAAGTTCAATGGAAGATTTCTCTGCCTTTAACGAAGTTTACTCCAAATATTTTACAATGAAACCTGCGCGTACAACTTTTGCTGCAAGTGGTCTTGCCAGAAATGCCAAGGTTGAGATTGATGTAATTGCAGTCAAAAATTGAATTTATTCATATGGTAATTGCATTTGAAGTTGTACCAGTGTAAAAGCTCGCTTGTCCTACCGGCTCATCAATTTGTCATTTATTTCCAAAACATTGAGTCAAAATACCATCTTGTATATGTTATCTTTGAAGGATGATTAATAAGGAGGTTTTAGAATTGGTTAATGCAGGGCTAATGCTCCCACTCATGGAAGAATTCTATACCATTCAGGGAGAGGGTTTTCATAAAGGGACAGCTGCTTATTTTATAAGGATTGGAGGTTGTGATGTTGGCTGTCATTGGTGTGATGTAAAAGAAAGCTGGAATGCCGAAACCCATCCTCCAACGGCAATAGAAAGTATTGCTGGTAATGCTGCAAGTTTTTCTGATACCATAGTTGTAACCGGCGGGGAGCCCTTAATGTGGGATATGGGACCCTTAACGGAAGCCTTAAAAAACAAAAATCTCAGCACACACATTGAAACCTCAGGGGCTTACCCCTTAACTGGAACATGGGACTGGATATGTCTCTCGCCTAAAAAAAACAAGTTGCCTGTAGATGAAATTTACCAGCAGGCTCACGAATTAAAGGTCATCGTTTACAATAAGCATGATCTGGTTTTTGCAGAAGAGCAGGCAAAAAAGGTTAACAAAACGTGCATTCTGTATTTGCAACCAGAGTGGAGTGTGAGAGAAAAGGTAACACCTATGATCGTGGATTACGTAATGAAGAATCCAAAGTGGAAAGTATCTTTACAAACCCATAAATACCTGAATATTCCTTAAGTCAAAGCAATTTGCCTATGATTATTTGATCTAGCTGAATTAGAAAAGCCCAAAGGACTAAGCAAATACCAAAAAAAGGGAGCGAATTATCTTCCACCGTTATTTTGAAGATCCAGGATGCATTCAGCATCCAAAGTGGGAACCGCCACACCTTTTGACAATTTACTTTTTTCCAAAACGCCCATCATACCTCCGCCAAATTCCAATTCACCGCGCATAAGGCATCCGGCTATATCGCAGTGATTTTCGGCATCTGGGTCTTCATGTGGATTTACCATTGCAGATCCAAGATCAACTAAACCAAAAAGATGCCCAAATTCATGGTTAAGGGTAGATGTTTCCACATCTGAAATTGTAATCAGGGAACTCTGATTTGCGAGTTTGCGTACTACCCCTTCATGAATGACCATTGATGTGTTCCTATATACAGCGCCAAGAGTTACAATACCTTCGTCTTCATCATCAGAATCTGATGGTGCATCGGCAAAATATATATATATGGCCAGTGTCTCTCCTTCATTATATGACGTGCGGTTTTCACTTTCCAGATCAGCGATTTCCTGTAAAGTCAACGTTTCTTCATTAGGGGAAGCTAATTCCTTATATACTATTTGTATGTCGGTCTTAAATGTTCGATCCCGAAGATAGGTTTCAAAATTGTTCATTGTCTCGGTTGTAGGTCTGAAACCGGTAACATAGGCAGCTTCTATTAATAATCTTGTATAAATGTTATTAGAGAGAATGTCATTGGCAGAATCTCCGGTGGCGAGTAAATTTGCAGATTTATCAATACCCCCGG
>CBDUGN010000265.1:0-3460 GCA_965366915.1 uncultured Eudoraea sp.
TTGTGCCTCACCAACTGGCTACGCAAAAAGACCTTGCCGAGGAATTACACATTTCATTGGATGCCGTGAAAAGCAAAGTATCAGAACTGGAAGAATTTAACCCTATGCTGGGACACCGTGGCTGCCGACTTGGGAATACGTATCCTGAGATCACAGAAATGCAGACCAGGGCCATTATTGAAGCTGCACTTAACTTAAAGGAAAAAGGTATTGAAACTCAACCTGAGATCATGGTACCTTTGGTGGGGACCGTAAATGAATTCCTGGAACAGGAGAAAATAATACGGGAAACAGCCGAAGCTATCTTTGCCAGGAGAAAAACAAAGGTAAATTATGCTGTAGGAACAATGATAGAGATTCCCAGGGCCGCCTTATTGGCTGATAAGATCGCTGAGTATGCCGACTTTTTCTCCTTTGGCACAAACGACCTTACGCAGTTAACCTATGGCTATTCCCGGGATGATGCTGGTAAATTCCTGCCAATTTATATTGAAAAGGGTATTTTAAAAGAAGATCCCTTTGAAGTTCTGGATCAGGAGGGTGTTGGCCAATTGGTCCGCATGGGTACCGAACGGGGCCGAAGTACCAAACCGCATCTAAAAGTAGGGATCTGTGGAGAACACGGTGGTGAACCCAGTTCAGTGGAATTCTGTCATTCCCTAGGCCTAAACTATGTGAGCTGCTCCCCATTTAGGGTGCCTATCGCTAGGGTTGCTGCTGCACAGGCCGCAATCAAATGACAAAATTAATAGTCTGAGAACAACTAAACCTGTCATGTTTTACAATCTTTTGTGAAATGAGAATGACAGGTTTTTCTTTTTAATTATTTGTGAGAGATAAGATATTTTCACTTGTAAATATAAGGATGTAGGTTCCGTATAATTACATAAGATATTCTGAAAGCTGATTTCAAGATTAAGATCTTGCTACATTAAAACGTGTATTATTGCATTGTGACATATAATATTATAAGGTTACAATATATATATATTAATTTATGTTTTTAATTGATAAGGCATTAATAAAATGACACTATACCTAGAGCCCAAAAGCATTTTTAAAAAATTAATTGGAATAATATCTATTCTATTTATTGCAAATATTTTTTCTGTTATTATTAAATTATACGGTCCGCCTTTGGATCAAGTTAGATATAGTATAAAGCTTTTATTATCAATTGGTCCATACTTTGATTTAAATGTAGAGGCCAACATTCCAACATTTTTTTCAAGCGTTTTATTATTGATTTGTTCACTTCTGTTATTTTTAATTGGCTTTAATGACAATAAGGAGAATAAGAAATTCTCCAGGTGGTTTATTCTTTCCCTAATCTTTTTATTCTTGTCAATTGATGAATTTGCTCAAATACATGAAAACTTTATTTACATAGTTCGTGGAATAAAACAAGTAGGTGGCTTATTTTATTTCGCATGGGTTATTCCGTACGGCATATTACTAATTCTATTAATCCCATTTATGTATAAGTTTGTAATGAATATTCCTATAAAGTTAAGACGCTTAATGATCTTATCTGGCTTTATGTATATTTTTGGAGCTCTTATTCTTGAAATGCCGGAAGGATGGGTTGCAGAAAAATACGGTTATGATAATTTATTGTATAGTACCCTCTGCACTATAGAAGAAATATTAGAAATGCTAGGTTTGAGCTTATTTATTTTTACATTATTATCATACAAAATGATAAAAATAGATATTAAATAAACCCATTTATCTACCTGATTAAATCCTGGTCTTCCTTAATGTGATTTTTTTGATATCAGATTGGAATTTTAAACTCTTAGGGTTTTAGTCAAGCAGATAAAATGAAAGTTTTAAGTTGTAGCCCTTTCAGAGTTCCTTATCCGATAGAAACCTTATTTTTGCGTGAAAAATTAATTCTCAATGTTTCATATTTTCCGTAAGAAGCGCTTTCTGGTTGATATTTTAAGTGGCTTTGTAGATATTCACAACCATTTACTTCCTGGGATAGACGACGGAGCAAAGACTGTGGAAGATTCAATTGGAATGATCCGGGAGTTTGCCTCATTTGGGGTAACCAATTTTTTGGCCACACCCCATATCATGGCTGATTATTATCCAAATACCTCGAAGACTATTGGTAATTCTTTGACGCGATTAAAAACTGCATTATTAAAGGAAGGATTAGATACTGTATCTATTGGGGCAGCAGCAGAACACATGATTGATACCAACTTTGAAACGCTACTGGAAAATAATGAAATAATGCCGCTGCGTTCACAACATCTCCTAATAGAAATGTCCTATTTACAAGCATCTTTGAATTTTGAAGAAGCAATAGATAAGATTACCTCTGCTGGGTTTTTTCCAATCCTCGCTCATCCTGAGCGATACCGTTATCTTCATAATAACAGTAGTTTTTTTAAGGATTACAAACAGAAAAATGTACTCTTACAAGTAAATCTATTGTCCTTAAGTGAGTACTACGGCAAGGATATTCAAAAAGTAGCACACAACCTTTTAGAGAAAAAGCTGGTAGATTTTGTGGGATCGGATGTACACACTATTAAACAGTTAAAGGCATTAAAAGAAATAACTGTATCCAATAAAATGTATGATAAATTAGTGCCAGTCGTTCAAAATACGATTACGGCATTTTACTAACGAATTACTTGCTTAGGCAAATTTCCACCATTTTTTGTTTTTTTCTCCATAGCCATAGCCATATTTACCCCCATACCCCAGATTAGAATTTTTAACTCCATTAACTACAAATGCAAGGCCTTTTAACTTGCCTTCTTTAAATAATTTTAATGGAAAATTTAGTACTTTCAAATCCGTAACACCGGCACGAACCACATATAATATCTGGTCTGCGAATTCACTGATTAACAAAGTGTCTGATACCACCATTAAAGGGGCAGTATCTACTATAACGTAATCATACTCCACTGGCACCTTTGCAAGCAATTCCTTCATCCTACTACTCATTAGTAATTCAGCTGGATTAGGTGGAATTTTCCCTGAATATATAACGTCTACTGTCTGATCATGTGCCAACATTGGTGAAATAATATCTTCAATAGAAATATTATCGTCACTTAAATAATCCGTAAGTCCAATATTTTCTTTATTTCTTACAGATTTGCCTAATCTATCGACATTCTTTCCTGAATAAAATTGGTAAATCTTTGGGTTGCGTATATCTGCTCCTATCAGCAAAACCTTTTTGTTTGCTTTGGCAAAGATCATTGCCAAATTCGATGAAATCAACGTCTTTCCTTCGCCCGGAACAGTGGACGTAACATAAATAATATTACCTACTTTTCCATTAGATTTCTTGGATTTGATCACAAAGTCAATATTGGTCCTGAGGATTCTCAAAGACTCTGCCAAGACGGTTCGCTCCCCGGGGCTAACTAGGGTATTCTCTTTTTTGGAAAGTTTGGGTAATTCTGCTAACACAGGGATTTCCCCTACA
>CBDUGN010000266.1:0-3402 GCA_965366915.1 uncultured Eudoraea sp.
TTAATTTTTGTTTAGTCAGATATACTTTGAGTTTATTTTCTTTAACCCAATTGTTCATTTCATAGATGTCCCCATCTGGCATCATCATAGATACTTTGTATTCAAAATTTGGTTGTTCTCCATTGAGCAGATAAAGAGTAGGGGATTCCACTTCATTTCCATCTTCTTCTATTTCAATTGGGTCATATGTAGTTATTTCTTTTTGTTTACCTGGGTCCAATTGTTTCGATTTTAAGAACACCATTATAAATTCAGCCCCGGTGCTCTTTAAAAGATTAACAGCTTGGAAAGCAACTTCTTGTTTGGTCGCTGCTGTAACTCCTCCGGTCAGTTCGTTGATAATATTCTGGGTACAAGGCTCACATTCTTGCAGCGAGTATTCAACAAAAGCGCGTAGAGGTTTACCTCTTACTTTATGACCACTGAAGTTGGCTGGTTTGGTAAATTTCAAGACGTCATTGGGTTGTGCAATTTTATTTCCAAGTTCAAAAGAATATATATAGGGGATAATTCCTTCAGAAGTATCATCAATAGTGGAGAGTACATGTAAATACTGTAGTTTAATTGGATATGGAGTGGGGTTCGTTATGTTTTCTAAAAGGGGAAATTCTGGCAGTTCAAAAATGCCATAAGTCTCTTCGTCCATAATACTGATATCAGCATTAATTGAATATATTTGATCAATTTCTTTAGCATTAAAATTCAAAATAAATGATATTTTATTTTTGAGTTCACCGCTCTTTAGAGCATCAATGTTATCATCCGAGGTGGTAAAACTCATTTGAACTTTGTCGCTGAAGTCTGAGGAAGGAACAATGGATATCTGATCATTATTGATACCAAACCCACCTCCAGTGAACTGAATTTGTGGGCTTTCAACTGGCAAGGGACGTAATTGTACTCTCGGTTTTGATACGCCTTGGTTTTTGAGAATTTCCTTATATAAATCCTCCATAAAAGTTCGCTCTTTTATGGTTATTCCTGATGTCAAAGTAGCTGATACTCGTGCACTTTTGTTTTCTTGTCCTTCGGTGTTACGGCTGTAATTGATTTGCAAACTGTGTTTATTGGCATCTTTGTCCCATTCCAGGTGGTATGCATTTGGGTAGTAGTAAAACACACCTGATCCGGCCTCCTTGTCCGGTATCAATTCGGAGCTTATTCTCGAGAATAAAGAAGATTCATTGTCATTGAAACGAGTACTGCTATCCGCTTGAAGATTACTGAAAACGGGCATAGGAGGGTCTTCAAAGTTAGGCCCTTTAGGCTGCATTATTTGTGTGTTGCTACTTTGAGCTGCTGCTATTTGTAAAAAATAGCTTGATATAGCGACATCTGATAAAATGATTGGACCTGGATCCTGAGGGATATTTAGTATGCTGGTACTTTTTTTAGTAACACTTAATAGATTAAAAATTGTGTTTGTTCTTATTGCAGAACGATCTTGATTAAAAATGTTCCATTTTCCGTTTTGAGACGATACTCCAATGGGAGCATAGTGGTATCCACTTTCCTTACCATAATAATGCGTAGGAAAAATGTAGGACAGAATGTTGTTATAACTTGTTGAGGTAAAACTATAGTTACTGCCAGAGCGATTATTTGCGGTAACTTTGTGCTGGGTTGCTTTTGTTTCGATTTTTGTACCCAGAACCGCTTCTGATATGCTTGATTTGAGCATCAAAATGTTAAACTTCATATTTTGAGGCATCGGTTTCGAATCTTCATTGTAGATTTTCCATTTACCTCCGGCATACCATACTCCAGTAGAATGGTTATTATATCGTCCGGGGCTGGGTAATCTGGGAGTAATAATTAACTGGATGTTGGGGTCATTATTAATAAACGGATTATTTAGTGTGGTCATATGACCTGAAATGTTAGCTGCACTGGCTGAATGTACTGTAAGGCTTGCTTTGGACTTATCAAGGGCAGCGTTATCCATAATAAGTACATTAAATTGTGCTTTTATGGGTATTGGTTTTAACTCTTGGTTTACAATATGCCACTTTCCGGCGGAGTATACCACCGCAATATGATGCGGATTGTATTTGGTGGAATTTAAATTTTGGGAGACAATTAGAAAGGCATCAGCTATTCCGTTGCAAAGAGGATGGTTAATAGTAGTTACGTTAGCCAGAGTATTATTTCTCTCCGCAGTATGACGAAACACTTCTTGACCTAAAGCGACATATTGACTACCCAGAATAAATAAGCAAAGAAAGAGGTGGTGCATAATATTTTTCATGATTTTTGTTTTAATTTATTAACGAATAAATACTTGTCGAGCTTTTCCTATCGGCTTCAGCGTTATTTCCACGATCTGAGATTGCCTTAGTCTTGGGTCTTCCGCAGTTCCGGCAGTAGAATTTCCTCTAGGGATCCACTCTTTTTTAAGTTTATAGACATAGGAGATGCCTTTGAAGACAAACCCGCCATTGGTAAATACGACCTCTATGAAATCTGTAGAAACTTCCTTAGAACCGGCAAGATTGAGATCAAAATTGATTAGGTTTTTTCCAGGAGCTATTTTTTTTAAGTAGGGAGGAATCTCTAATTTCCTTCCTCCAGTTTTGCTAAGTGCAAAAACTTTAATATGTTTTCCGGCATATCCTTCGAAATAGATGGAAAATTCTACATGGTCTTCCCTTTGTTTACGCAACGTGATTTTTTCCACGTTGCCCTCCAATCCTTCCAATCGTTTGGGGTTTGTACTTTTCTTTTTTTCACTTTGATCTGCCACATAGATTAATTCATTCTGCGCTACGCCTTTCATACTAAAAAGAACTAGGATGAGGAGTATTAAAAGTTGTTTATTTTTCATTTCTATTGGGTTTTGATTATGATTTTTTATCAAATTGTGTTAGAAAAGGTTAACATTATTTTTGTTTTTCCATCGATTTGGCCATGGCTTCATTCAACTTTTTATTGAATACCAGTTTTAAGGAATCTTTTTTTCTGGGGTCTAGGCTTAGCTCATAAAGCTTGTATTGATCTAGAATGGTTTTTTTGATATCGGGCGGAAAATTTGCTTGCTCTACGAGATCAAGATAGCTGTCCACATTTTTCAGCGCCCTCCCTTCTTCCGTATCCACGTTTCCGAATACTTTGGACAGCATCTTCGCTTGCTCATCCAAGAGGTTCATCTGTTTTATGGTATCTTTCTTGGCTATAGCTTCTTCAACTTCGGGAACTAATGCCTCTTCAGGTTTTTTATCATTTGAATCCCCACAACTTGAAAGGAAAATGAATAGAGTAGTGGCAACTAAAATTGGTTTTAAAGTATTCATTGCTTTTATTTTTTATGTTTCTTTAATAAATAGTTGGCCAATACAATCATTTTCTCTCCCAATGCATCATGTTGTTCTTGGGTTCTGCTTTTATACAGGTGTTTTGGGGAAT
>CBDUGN010000267.1:0-3253 GCA_965366915.1 uncultured Eudoraea sp.
CCCAATGATGTAAGATAAAATAGGAATATCAAGACTTATTCCGGGATAGCCAAATAATAAGCAAGTTGATTATTTGTCTCCAATCTCTTTAATTCTCTATAACGCTCTAGAACGCCAAGTGCATCGAGGTAACAGATAATAACGCCTTTTTTGCCGTCGAGTATACCTAAGCGAAGGAAATAACGAAGAAAAAATTTCCAACTGGGCTTAAGTATCATAAAAGCATAATTGAATTTCGTCTCTCTGAAAAATGATTCTTTGGCCTTTAATCTGCCATAGCTTATCATTTTATCTTTGTATTCCTGAAAATTTTTGTAACAATAATGAATGAGCTTTTCTTCTAAAATTCCTGAAGACCCATTTACTTCCAAAGTCTCGTGTACTAATTTTTCTTCAGAAAATTTAACTTTACTTTTCCTAAACAATCGATAGTTCTTATCTGTTTGCCATCCACTAAATCGCAAGGATTTATTCTGGAACATAAACTTCCTGTAAAACCAGTAGGCAGAATGTTCAGGATTGGAATTCAGGGTTTCAACAATCTCATTTTTAAGATTTTCGGGTACTACCTCATCAGCATCTAAAAATAGAACCCAATCATTGGAAGCCTGTTTTAAGGCAAACGATTTTTGTAGGGTAAAGTTGTCAAAAGGATGTTGAATTACCTTGACGTTTTCCAAATTTGCTAAATATTCATATGTTCCATCTGTACTAAATGAATCAACCACTATTAGTTCATCTGCAAAATCTATAGATTGAATACATTTTTCTATGTATCCAATTTCATTATATGTAATAATAATAGCTGATATTTTCTCTCTGGGACTATTCATTTCTTCAATGATATGTAAGTGGTATTCCTAAACAATTAACAAAGTTATAACTATAAATAAGAGAAAATATTATGGCAAACAATATTTTTAGAAATTTTATACTGCTACATTATATTCCCTGAGAGCATCATTTAGTGAAGTTTTTTTGTCTGTACTTGCTTTGCGAACACCAATAATCAGAGCACAGGGAACCTGAAATTCTCCTGCAGGAAATTTCTTTGTGTAGCTTCCGGGGATTACAACGGATCTTGCAGGTACCACACCTTTTCGCTCTAAAGGCGTATCGCCCGTAACATCAATAATTTTTGTGGAAGCAGTTAATACAACATTCGCTCCTAAAACAGCTTCTTTTTCAACTCTTACACCTTCCACTACTATACAACGACTGCCAACGAAGGCATTGTCTTCAATTATTACTGGAGCAGCTTGTAGAGGCTCTAAAACTCCTCCAATTCCAACACCGCCGCTTAAATGAACATTTTTACCAATTTGTGCACAGCTCCCAACAGTGGCCCAGGTATCAACCATTGTACCTTCATCCACATAGGCACCAATATTCACGTAACTGGGCATAAGGATCGTACCTTTAGAAATGTATGCGCCATGTCTGGCTACGGCGTTAGGAACCACCCGAATACCTTTCAGCTGGTAACCTCTCTTTAGCGGAATCTTATCATGATATTCAAAAATACCTGCTTCAAGAGTCTCCATTTTTTGAATAGGGAAGTAAAGTACAACTGCCTTTTTAACCCATTCATTTATTTGCCATTCTCCCTTTACAGGTTCTGCACATCGCAACTTTCCATCATCAATTAACTGAATTACTTCCCGTATCGCATCCTGTGTTTCCGGTTCTTTTAATAGTTCTCTGTTTTCCCAGGCTTTTTCAATAGTATTTTGGAGTACACTCATAATGTCAGAATAATTTGCGCAAAGATAGGCGGTAACTATTAATAAATCTTTAATTTTTATAGGCGTAACAATTTATCCCTTATTTTTGCAAAAAAAATTGATTTGGCGAGAATTATTGCACTGGATTATGGTAAACGACGCACTGGGATAGCAGTTACAGACGAGTTACAGCTAATTGCTTCAGGGTTAGGTACGGTCAACACCAAAGATCTATTGCAGTTTTTGAAAGATTATATAGCAAAGGAAAATATTGCTCGCATAGTTGTAGGTGAACCTAAGCAACGGGACAATACGCCATCTGAATTAGAAGCATCTATTCAGGTATTTTTAAAAAGTCTGAAAACATCTTTTCCTTTAATTCCTATTGATCGACAGGATGAGCGATTTACATCAAAAGTTGCAGTTCAAACCATGGTCGAAGCAGGGCTTAAGAAAAAGCAACGGCGGAATAAGGAATTAATAGATGAAATTAGTGCAACCCTTATTTTACAGACATATTTAAACAGAATTTAGTAGAATGACATTATCTATTTTAGCATATGGGGATCCTGTTTTAAGAAAAATAGGCAAAACAATTTCCAAAGATTACCCCCAACTTAAAGAATTAATTGCCAATATGTGGGAAACCATGTATAATGCAAATGGTGTGGGCTTGGCTGCTCCGCAAATTGGACTTCCAATTCGATTATTTATAGTAGATACCGGACCCTTTGCAGATGATGAGGAATTAACTCCGGAAGAACAAGAAGCCCTTAAAAATTTTAAAAAAGTATTTATCAATGCCAAGATTGAACAACAATCGGGTAATAATTGGGCTTTTAACGAAGGGTGTCTTAGTATTCCCGATATTCGTGAGGATGTGACTCGAATGGATACTATTGAAATTACTTATTTGGATGAGGATTTTAAGCCGCATAAAGAAACTTATGATGGTCTTTTAGCCAGAGTTATACAACATGAATATGATCATATTGAGGGTATCCTCTTTACAGATAAACTATCCAGCCTCAAAAAAAGGTTGCTAAAAGGAAAGCTTACGAATATCTCAAAGGGTAAAATTAATGTGGATTATAAAATGCGTTTCCCTGATTTAAAAAAGGTACGTTAAAAACAAAGGATTAACTTCATAGAGTCTAATACTTTATGTTATATAATATTTATGAGTTTAGATAAGATACTATCAATAGGGGGAAGACCGGGTCTTTACAAATTGCTTACCCAAACCAGAACCGGACTTGTCGCCGAGTCTCTTCTGGATAATAAAAAAGTTACGGTGGGTATGAGTAGTAATGTAAGCGTACTTTCTGAAATTGCAATTTATACTTTAGAAGAAGAACTTCCGCTAAGAGCAGTATTTGAAAAAATTCAACTCAAGGAAAAGGGTGGCAAAACCTCTGTAAAGCACAAAGATGACAAATTAAGTCTTGAGGAATATTTTTTTG
This sequence comes from uncultured Eudoraea sp., assembly GCA_965366915.1. Taxonomy (GTDB): domain Bacteria; phylum Bacteroidota; class Bacteroidia; order Flavobacteriales; family Flavobacteriaceae; genus Eudoraea. The sequence goes on from CBDUGN010000267.1 coordinate 3,188, forward strand.
AAGTACTCCCAAATTATGATGAAGACAAGGTCTATGTAAGTGATATAAAGAAAGTTATACAATGGT
>CBDUGN010000268.1:0-3250 GCA_965366915.1 uncultured Eudoraea sp.
AATTTTATTGAAGACATAAAAGAGACCTTATTTTCCAACAGTGAACAGACCATATTTGATTTTGTAAACGCAGAGGTGTTGCCCATATTTAAGCATCTTAAAAAACAAAATAAGGAATTGTCTGAAATGATAAAAGAATATGAAGATACCATTAATGCCGAAACTCATTCATATTACGATCATAGAAAACAGTATGATGACAGTGTAATGCGTATTAATAAAAAACTGGCATCCGTAATCGACAAGCGTCAGGAGACAGCACAACAGATGTTTCCCCACTATTATGAGCGTTACAAGACTGATGGCATTGAGCACAATATGTACATTGGGAGTTCTATTGCCGAGGATAAGGAATTTGATCCTTTGTATTTAAAAAATCTTCGACTATGGCAGTTGCAGGTGATGTGTGAGATGGAAAACAAGTATTACAACCTAAAACCAGAATTGGATGTACAACTCGACGTGGCTTCTCTTATTCTGGTATATAGCACTTCCTTATCAATTCGCTTCAGAATGGATGAGAAACAATTTGATGTAGATGGAACCTATAACGCCCGTTATGAAATCATAAAAAAGCGTATTGACAAATCATATATCAAAGGCACGAATGAAAGGTTAACCCAAAAAGGAAAACTTTCTATAGTTTATTCTCAAAAAAAGGATGAACTGGAATACCTTAGGTACATATCATTCCTAAAATCCAAAGGGTATTTTACCAATAATATTGAGATAGTAGATCTTGAAGGTCTTCAGGGAGTATCGGGGCTAAAAGCAATAAGAGCTGAGATTCTTTACAAGAAGAACTCAGAAGACGAAAAAACCTTTACCTATGAAGATCTTATGGAAGAATTAAATGCGTAGAAAAGCTGGTGAGATCAGTACGCTATCACTGGCCTAAATGTTTAAACGCAAGGGCAAAGGCTATTACAGTAGCAATAATACCAACTACAAAGATACTATAGGTCCAACGTAATATCTTATATTTTCTGTGTAGCACCAATCCAAGAAAATATAGGTCTTTAGTGAGGGATGAATAAATATAATCTTTGTCTTTTACCAATTCCTGAAGGGCCAGCTCATACTCTTTCAATTTCATTTTATGAAAATTTCCAAAGAATAGAAGGTTCACCTTTTTATTGGCTACATCATCCTTGCTGAATTTGCCACTTCCTACATTAGGACGAGTTGCAATAACCGCCATAACCATTGAAGTAACTGTGAATAATAAAAAAATTATGGTAGGGTAAATAAGATAGGCATTGGAGGGATTGTCCAGTTTTGGTATTAGGTTAGACAATACTACAGATATAATAATTGCGTTGACGGACAACAAAATATTTGCTTTGGTGTCCGCAATTTCACTAAGTGTCAGGTGGTTTTTTAAGGTTACCCTAAATAGGGTCTGAATGCCCCTATCCGGGCTTTCACTTTTATATTGCGCCTTTAACTTTTCTTTTTTTGCAATTTCTTTTTCCTTTTTTAACTCTTTTAAAAGAATCTTTAGATTCTTGTCTTTTCTCTCCTGCCAGTTTGCTTTTGCGTAATCGGTATAATAATGATGGTTTGTTCTGAACATTTTAATGTTCTGCTCCATCCATTCTTTATAGGAATAATTGGCTATGCCCAAGAGTAAAAGTTCTTCCCGTAGTAGCTCACAAGTTTCCAAATAGCTTTTTTGTGCAAAATGAGAGGCATCGGCATCCCGGATTATTTGTTCGCTCAGGTTTTTGGGTTCATAGATCATTTGAGTTGCCATAATACAATCCTGAACCTGCTGTATACCCTCTTCATCGTATCCTTCCTTTTCCAGGAATTCTTTTGCTATTTTACAGCTACTGCTTTCATGGGCCTCATGTCCTTTGGTATATCCTGTATCATGCAACCAGGACGCTAATAACAGGACTTCCATTGCCTTATCCGCCAATTTATGCGCTTCAAGTAATTCAAGAGTACTTTTTACGACTCTTTGGGTGTGTCTTAGGTTATGGTAAAGATATTTTGGGTCTAATTTCGTGGATAATAAATCAACGACAAAGGCTTCAGTTTTTAAAAGAATTTCAGACATATATCAAATTTATAAAACAAAATTTACAAATTCTTTGGTTTCCACAAATGAATATAATTTGTTCCAGGTTTGAATAGGTCAACCTAATATCAATATAAATCGTATTTTAAGGATAATTCTTTTAATAATAGCGCTATCAGCATCTTTTTTGCTAGCTAAATAGAATTTTTTGGTTTGACTATTTCTAAAGCTATGCTGGTTTTTTTAACCAAGAAATCATTAATAAAAGAAGTATAGGAGTTTTGAGTTTTAACTTTGTATTTTGGTTGATAATATATGTTAGTATCAGATCATCCAGGTTCATAAGCAACATTTAATAAAAATGAAACGAATACATAAGTCATTAGCAGCAATTGTTGGTCTTTTAGTTTTATACTCCTGTGCAACATACAAGGCTCAATACAAGGATGAAAACGCAAAATCAGATCAATCGGATAGTGAAATATCCCACTCTTTTTATTTAATTGGAGATGCTGGGTATTCGCCTATAGGATCAAAATCTGAAGCGCTCCAGGATTTTGAAAAAGTATTAAATGCAGCCTCGAAAAATAGCACAGCCCTATTCCTGGGAGATAATATCTATCCAAAAGGGTTGCCGGGAAAAGGAACCAAAGGAAGGGAATTTGCAGAACATCAGCTGGATGTTCAAACCGACGTTGTAAAAGATTTCGCAGGGAGGACAATTTTTATTCCGGGAAATCACGATTGGTATAGTGGAGGACCGAAAGGCCTTAAAAGACAGGAAGAATACATTGAGGACAAGCTTGGGAAAAACTCCTTTCTTCCGGAGGATGGCTGCCCAATCCGCAAAGTTGAAATCAATGATGAGGTGGAGTTAATTATTGTGGATACGGAATGGTACCTTACCAAGTGGGACAAGTTTCCAACATTAAATGATAATTGTGAAATTAGAACCCGTAACCGTTTTTTTCTTGAATATGAAAGTCTTATCAAAAAAGCGAGAGGTAAGACTACAGTGATTGCTTTACATCACCCATTGTTTACCAATGGCCCCCATGGCGGCCAATTTTCAGTAGGACAGCATATGACCCCAATCCCGATTTTGGGAACTTTAAAAAATGTACTTCGTCGGGCAGGTGGCGTTTCTCCTGCGGATATACAATACAAAAGATATGATGAATTCAGGGATCGAATAATTACCCTATCTCAGGATAATGATAAAAT
>CBDUGN010000269.1:0-3229 GCA_965366915.1 uncultured Eudoraea sp.
TGTCATTTAAAAAGTCAAAAACAGATGCACCAATTTTATCCAGGTTTTGTTCATACAACCCCGCATTTTGAGTAAAAGCAGCAACGGAACGTCCTACTAATTCGCCTAAACCAATGAAGATTGCAATAAGCATTAGAAAAACAACTAAAACAGCCAGGCCTTGTGGCACCCTCTTCCTGACCAGATACATAATGGGTGGTGTACAGATAATAGAAAGAAATACTGCCATTAAAACCGGAGTGATTAAGCCTGCACCATAGATTAATCCTGCAATTATGATTATAAAAGCAGCCAGGTTTATCATAAAAGGAAAATTTGAGCTTGATTTGATCATATTCTTTTTGGTTTCGTATTACTAACAGAACTTAATAACTACCCAAAGATATGTATTAACCTAATTCTTACTGGCAAATTTGCCAACAATGATAGCTACCACTACCGCTATATAGAATTGGCCGGAGATGGCAATAATCATCGAAAGCGATTTAGCAACAGGAATCTGCGGTGTAATGTCTCCGTAACCAACTTTTGTAAGCGTCACCAGGGTATAGTAGACAAGATCAACACCCTCTGCACCTTTGAACAAATAAGAACCGGGAAAGGTGAGTTCACAAAAAACCACAAGACTTGTGAACATAATGCCCATCAAAAGGTACCCGTTTACAGCTTCCACCAGAGTAAATAAGGTTACAGAACGTTGGCGCATCATATTGAGAACCACATTGCCTACTATGTAAATGAAAAATAAATTTGTAGTCACAATAGCTAGGTAGTTGAGCGCTATAAAATCAGTGGTCCGGGTGCCCACCTCAATGAAAATGGCAATTAAACCTATTAAAATGAGTCTGTGGGAAATGTTATATGCGGCAAGAAAAATAATAGCTGAAATGAGCAGAATGCCAAAGAGTGATGATTCGGTTTGCAATAGTGGGAGAATAAAAACAAATACACCACTTGTCAGCAGGAGCAGCACCGTGATCCACCTTGGATCGAGCTGCTTCAATTTTTTCATTTCATCCATTTGTAGCTTAGTTTAATGACAGCTGGCCATACCCTTTTCTTTTCGCCTCTTATACCGCAATGAATCAGAAACGGTGCTATTACTTTCTTTTTTTCAAGATCCATAGAAAAATCGGTGGGAGGAGAAACCAGGCAAGGGTCCATACCATGGGACCAACAAAGGCCAGTCCTATATTAAAAACAGCCGTCAGGGGTTCCATCAGATTGTTTTTCGTCACTTGCTTAATATCTTCATCAGACATCCCTTCCCTTATCAGGCCATGTTTAGCTGCATATCGCCATAATCCAACACTCATAAAACCGGCAATAGCCAAACACGCTGCCTGCAGGGCCGGCGAAGATTTGGATTCCAGGTTAGGATCGGCGATGGCAAAATAAACAAAGAGAACCACAAAGAATAATTGCAACAGGGAAAGGGCTGCGTGGGTGTAGTTGGTTCGCACCAGATGTTTAAAGATACCAACGCTCTGGTTCCAGTATAAGAGGGCCAGCCCACTGCCTATAATGACCCTTAGCAGCTCCATACGGCTGTCATAAAAATGGCTCAAAAGCCCATAAGGTTTTTCCATCCAGGCCCCTCCCTCAAAATGAGGTAAGTATTGACTCATAATATGAAAGAAGATCACTGCATAGACTACGTCTATAAAGTTGCTTAGCCTTCTAAGATATATGTTTTCTGGGTTATTTATTAATGTGCTCATTTTGATTGGTTTATTTATTATCAAAGTTACATAAAGTAAATTTTTATAATCGTATCTTCTTTAATTACAGCACAAATTCGACTAATAAACGCAAATCGTACACTGTTCCTTTGGTAGGTCTTATAACATTCTTAAAGAATTGCAGACCCAGATTCAGGGTAGTTTTTTTTCCAAGCGGTATCTGGTATTGGCCACCTCCGCCTAAAGGTAAATATACCTTTTCCCCTGCCGGTTTATTCCAATACACCGAAACCCCATAGGGCATATAAATGAGATCAAAGCGTTCCACCACATTAAACACTACAAAGGGTTTAATCATCAACATGTTTACTGCTTTAAGGTCTGATGGACCTGCCACAGACCACACTTGCAGGGCAATTGCCCCTGCAAACCATCGACCGCTCTCAAATTCATAATCAATACTGGGTCCTAAAGAGAACTTGCCACTTCCAAGTGATTTATCAGAAGCTGTAGGAAACATAGCGGCAAAACCACCTGTTAAGTGGTGTTTCCCATGATGGGCACCTTTCCTGGAAAACCAAAAGCCCATAAGTAAATCGTTAATACCATCTGCCGGAACAATCTCATCTGTTGTTTCGTCGGGATTTCCGTTTGGCTGTCCGGGAATAACCCTGGGGTACTGATTTACTTCAAAATAGGAAATGTTTTTAATCTCATATTTTCCGATATTCAGGTAACTCTCAAATTCTATTCCCAGGGTCTTAGCATCATCCCCGGGATCGTTTAAAAAACTAAAAAACGGCCAGGTGCGTTGAGATCCCAATCTGTAGAAAGGTTCATCGCTTTCAGATTCCTCTTCAGTCAAATGCCCTGCATCTGTTTCCGTTTCAACCTGAGCAATAATAGCAGTTTGAAGGAAAAGTGAAAAGACAAGCAGAAATATCAATCTTATTTTAATGTTCATATATGATTTACTTTTATCAAAGTGAGATTTGAACTAATAAGCCTTTATTTTTTGCCACCCCCAAGAGGCATGGTATAAGTAAAATTAAAGCGAAAAGAGCTCTGAACCGCCGGGCCCTGCCAGTTTTTGTAAATCGCACTGGTTTGGTATTCTACATAAGCATTTATAGAACCTTTAGACATCACCCATACCTTACCGAATCTAAGTCCTATGGGCAGGTAAAAACCTTTGGTGTTCCAATCGTATAGGGCAACCATATCTCCATTTCCTACATAGTATCCCGAATCTCCAAAACGGTAATTAAGGAAAGGGGCAATACCAAGCGGGTTTGAATCTGAAGTTCCTGCCGGAAGGGTTCTGGGATCTATAGCCCGAAAGGACTGCGTAAGCAAAACCCCATAGAACCATAAGCCGGAATTATTAACAAGAGCTCCGGATAGTCCGTATCCCCATTCGTCCTTTGCCACATCTTTATTTCCAGGCAATGTTACCATTGGGCCTATACCGGCCCTACCGGTTCCCCAGTCTGTAAAACCTGGAATGATTAACGCAAAGATCTCGGTATTTCCAAATCCGGATTTCC
>CBDUGN010000270.1:0-3224 GCA_965366915.1 uncultured Eudoraea sp.
ATCGATATTGGATATGAAGGAGGGAGAGGTGGCGGAATGATCGTTGCAGAAGGGTCTCCGGAAGAAGTGGCCCTAAACGAAAAAAGCTATACCGCACATTTCTTAAAAAAAGAATTAAACCCGGTAATGAGCCTTTGATAATTGTTTTACCGACTTTTATAATGAGACAACAAATAAATCGTTTTACAGTATAAAAAGATGAGAAAAGAAAAACACCATAAAGGATGGAATGAAATAAAGACAAATGACTCATGGGCCATTTTTAAGATCATGGGCGAGTTTGTTATGGGGTTTGAGAAGATGAGCGTCATTGGACCCTGTGTGACAATTTTTGGTTCTGCCAGAACCAAACCGGGTGCCCATTATTATGAACTGGCGGTATCTATAGCCAAAAGTGTTTCGGAGGCGGGATACGGTATTATCACTGGCGGTGGCCCTGGTATTATGGAAGCAGGGAACAGAGGAGCACATTTAGCTGGTGGTACATCTGTGGGCCTTAATATTGACCTGCCCTTTGAGCAGCATGATAATCCTTATATAGATGGTGACAAGAGTCTGGATTTTGATTACTTTTTTGTCCGCAAGGTTATGTTCGTCAAATATTCTCAAGCATTTGTTGCAATGCCGGGTGGATTTGGCACCTTAGATGAATTATTTGAGGCTATTACCCTTATTCAAACAAATAAGATTGGGAAATTTCCCATTATCCTGGTAGGCACTCAATTCTGGAGTGGCCTAATGGAATGGATACAAAAGACCATGTTGGATGCGGGGAACATAAGCCCGGAAGATCTTCATCTAATTAAAATAGTAGATACAGCAGAAGAAGTGGTAGATATCATAGACGCATTCTACAAAGGACATACCCTGAGCCCTAACTTTTAATATCAATATGGTGCCAAGAAATGCTGCTGTCCTAATGAAATTATCAGTCCTGTTTTTCTTGTTGGGACTTTTTCAGGGCTTAGCACAACATACTAATACTCTCAAAGCTACCTTAGAGGAAGAGACAAGAGATATTAATATACAACAAGAGTTCACGTATCAGAATAGTTCTCAGGATACCCTTCATGAATTATACTTCAATGATTGGACACACGCGTATTCTGACAAAAAAACTGCCTTGGCAAAACGCTTTGCTGAAGATTTTAAAAAAAGCTTACACCTGGCAAAACCTGAAGAACGCGGATCAACCCAGATCTTTGGGATAGCTGATTTTGAGTTTAGAGCCCTTTCATGGAAGCGCACAAAGGAAAAAGATCTAATCAGGATTCAACTAAATAGTCCACTTCTACCCGGAGAATCCTTAAAAATGTATTTTACGTATACTGTTAACCTGCCACCCAGTAGATATACCCCCTATGGCTACAATTCTCAGGGCGACTTTTACCTGAAAGACTGGTATCTGACTCCGGCCGTATATGATGGTTCCTGGCAATTGTACTCCAATAAGAACTTGGAAGACCTTTATACTGGTAATACCCATACCAATATTAACTTCACTTTTCCGGACTCCCTCTTTCTTGGTACCAATTTTAATGAGGTAAATATCACCCAATACCCTACAAAGCAAGTTGCAAGCCTAAAAGGAGATGATCGCAAAAGCTGTGATATAATCCTCAACACCCGTAAGAAGTTTGTTAAACATGTTACTCCTTACCTAATTGTAGTTACCGATATTCAATCTGGGAAATACGATGAAATCTCTCAGGGAATTTCCATTAATAGAATTACGCAATTCGTACACGAGAACTTAGGCGAATTTCCATATGAACAATTATTGGTCAGTGAGATAGACTTTAATAAGAATCCCCTATATGGATTAAACCAATTACCCTCTTTTATTAGGCCATATCAGGAACAATTTCAATTTGAAATGAAGTTTCTAAAAACAGCACTGATAAGTTATTTAAGGGAAACGCTTTTTTTAAATCCACGGAAAGAACAATGGGTTACAGATGCCATCGTAAACTACCTTATGATAAATTTTGTGGATACTTATTACCCGGATCAAAAACTTTTAGGGAAATTATCTTCCGTTTGGGGGGTTCGAAATTTCAATATTGCACAAATGCCATTTAATGATCAATATTCTTTTTTGTACATGCTCACTGCCAGAAAAAATCTTGATCAACGTTTAACTACTCCCAATGATTCCCTAATTAAATTCAATCAAAAGATAGCCAATAACTATAAGGCGGGCCTCGGCCTGGCTTATCTTGCCGCCTATACCAGTCCGGATGAGATAAATAATAGTATAAAGCAATTTTACAACACCTATAAACTCCAGCCTGTTTCCCCTAAAGATTTTGAAAATACCGTAGTTTCTAATGTTTCGCAAGATGTAAGTTGGTTCTTTGAAACCTATGTAAATACTGATAAACGTATCGATTTTAAAATCAAAAAAGTAGTAAAAAATGAAGACAGCCTGCAGGTAATATTAAAGAATAAGACCGGTACAAATGTGCCTATTTCATTGTTCGGACTGCGTAATGATTCCGTGATCTCCAGGTATTGGTTTTCGGATATAAAGGTTTTAGATACCGTACCTATCCCCAATAATAAAGAGGACCGTCTGGTTTTAAACTACGACCAGGTAATTCCAGAATTTAATCAACGTGATAACTGGAAATCCCTGAACGGATTTCTCTCAAGCAACAAAAAATTAAAACTGCAATTTCTGAAGGATACTGAGAACCCTTATTACAATCAGATCTTCTATATGCCGGTAGCGGGTTTTAACGTATACGACGGTATCTCCCCCGGGCTAAGGTTTTCTAACAAAACACTATTAGAAAGACCCTTTATTTTTGCCTTTGCACCTTCTTTTGCCCTTAAGGAAAGGTCACTAGTTGGCTCTGGGGGAATAAATTATCGCAAATACCTTCAGAAAAGCGGGCTCTATGTAATGAATTTTAGTTTAAATGCTTCGAGCTTCCATTTTCAAACCAATTCCCGATACAGCACCATAACACCATCAATTGGGTTTGGGTGGCGACCAGATGATCTGATCTCTAATGAGCGCAAGTCTCTTGTATTTAGATATGTAAATGTACTTCGGGATATAGACCCTTTATTAAATATTGAAACCGATCCGGATTATAGTGTATTTAATGCCCGGTACAACCATTATAACAATGGGATCATAAATTATTTTTCATGGTTTGCAGATGCTCAGTATTCTGCCAATTTCACCAAATTGGCGCTTAATTTGGAGTATAGGA
>CBDUGN010000271.1:0-3087 GCA_965366915.1 uncultured Eudoraea sp.
TGTTGATTGTAAAGACTATAAAAGTATTGCGCTGCCCTTTGCAATGACCCTGCTATGCCTAGAGGCAATTTTATTTTATACGTTATAGCCTGGCGAGTATGTCGGGCTTTTTTATGATTTTGACAGAATGAAATCAATTTATACTAATTACATAAATTCATTTAAGGGATTATCCAAAGAGGTCTGGTGGCTCTCTTTAATTACCCTGATAAACAGGGCAGGAACTATGGTAATTCCTTTTTTATCGCTATATCTTACTCAGGATCTTGGATTTACGCTGGAAAATGTAGGAATTATAATGAGTTGTTTTGGATTGGGGTCACTAATAGGTGCCTGGCTGGGAGGTAAATTAACAGATCGCTTTGGTTCATATCAGGTTATGTTGGTAAGTCTAATTATGACCGGGATACTTTTTATTATCCTTCAATTTCTTCATTCTTTCTGGTCAGTTTGTGGAGGCATTTTCCTGTTAATGATTATCGCTGATGCATTCAGACCAGCAACATTTGTTGCCCTTAACTCATATAGCAAGCCTGAAAATAAAACCAGATCTGTAACACTTATCCGACTTGCAATAAATCTTGGTTTTTCTGCCGGCCCTGCTATAGGTGGCTTAATAATAGGAATTTTGGGGTACGGTGGGTTATTTTGGGTAGATGGCCTTACCTGTATTGCAGCCGGTATATTACTATTAGTTGTCTTAAATCCTAAAAAGGTAAAAGTTCAGGAAAGCATTCAAAATGAAATGCCTCTATCTGCATACAAAGATGTACCGTATTGGATATTTATTATTTCGATGGTTCTTTTCGCATGCGTATTTGTGCAGTACTTTTCCACAATACCCATTTACTATAAGGATGCACGCGGATTAAATGAAACACAAATTGGTTTACTTTTAGCGATGAACGGCTTTTTAATAGTTGTCTTTGAAATGCCTCTTATTAAGTTTTTGGAAACAAGGTCTTTGTCCAAAATAGCCAATGTAATAATTGGTTTAATGCTTGTTACCTTAAGCCTGCTAATTTTTAATTTCAGCACATGGGTCGGTATTCTTGTTATCGGAATGCTGCTGATGACCCTGGGAGAAATGATCGCGTTTCCATTTTCATATGCATTTGCAATGGACAGAGCCCAGAGGGGCAGACCGGGTGAGTATATGGCTCTTTATAGTATTTCCTTTTCAATTGCGCATATTTTCGCTCATAATTCAGGAATGAATTCCATTGCAAAGCTTGGCTATGAAACCACATGGTATTTGGCATCTTTTATAGGTTTACTTGGTATTTTATTACTTTTATGGTTAAAGAAAGTGCTGCTAAGAAGTCGCCGAAATTAAAATCTATGAAATATTTCATCATCCTGTTAATTCTTGTTGGTTTGATTTCCGGATGCAATGAAAAAAAGAGTCATTCGGAGCATTCTTCAACAAAACTGAAAAGAACTGCCAAAATTAATCCCGGTAATTATAATGTTGCTTTCCTAATTATGGAAGGCACATATAATACAGAATTTACAGCACCATATGATATTTTTCAACATACAAAATATCGTGAAGGCATAAAGGCCATGAATACATTTACTGTGGCTAATACATTAGAGCCGGTTACTACTTTTGAGGGTCTGCGGATTTTACCCGATTTTAATTACTTAAAGGACTCCCTACCACGCATTGATATACTGGTAATTCCTAGTGCAGAACACCATTTGGATACAGATCTGAAAGATACTGCCATGCTGAATTTTGTAAAAAGGGTAGACAAAAATGCGTTATTTATGACCTCACATTGTGATGGTGCTTTTGTTCTTGCAAAAGCAGGACTGCTTAACAAAGTTACCTCAACCACTTTCCCAAGTGATATTGAAAAATACAAGCAGATGTTTCCCCATCTGAATGTAAAGGACAGTGTATTATTTGTACATGATGGTAAATACATTACATCCGCGGGCGGGGCTAAAAGCTTCGAGGCTTCTTTATATCTATGTGAACACCTTTATGGGAAAGAAGTAACTGAGTCACTTGCCAAAGGATTGGTAATTGATTGGGACCTTGATTTAATTCCAAAAATTATTCCTCAATAATGGCGTCGTATCGAGATTCCTTTAGGTACTTATTTACTATGGCATTAAATTCAGGCATGATTCTCAATAGTGCCGTATGCTCGAGTGAATAAAGATGGGCCTTATCCTTATATCCATTTTTCAACAATTCTTCCAGGTAAAATAATGCCGTACCGAAGTCTTCGTATTTGGAACTATCAGATATAATTTTTAAGTAATAAGAATAGGCATTGGGCTCTGTAATAGTCTTCAACATCCAAAGAAAACTCAATGCCTCGTCATTAACCACTGGATATTCCAGTTCAATATCTATGTTATCCTCTATAAGTGCATTGAGATAACCCAATAATCTTTTACCCATTTGCCTTTCAAAAGGATCTGACTTTTTATCATATTTTTTTAGTTCCTCCATCTGATAATTCCACCATCCCAGGTTATTGTAATTAAGAGTGGACAAATCTTCAATTAAATTATAATTATAATCTTCAATAATAAAGGATTCCCTAAGAAGGACATTATTCAAATTTCGTTTTTGAGCTCTGTATGTATTTGTTTTTTTAAGGATTTTAATTTCCTCTCTCAACGAATCAATTTCAAGATGTGGCCTGTAATTAGAAATTATTTCATTAAGCAGATCATATGCCAACAAACTCTGACCTGAACTTTTTAATCCTATGTATTTTTGTAAATTTTCGCGATAATTATCTAAGACAAATTCATTATCCTTTTCAACATTTCCCTTAGCCATGGCAGATAGTGTCAGATTCTTTAATGCTTTGTCTATAAGACTATATGACCATTTATCACCGCCATCAAACACCAAAAGGTCATTGGGAAATTTCATTTTGTTAAGCAATTCCCGGCCTTGTAACATTTGAGGAAAGTTGAAATCCTCATTTCCAACAATTCCGATAAAATAAAAAGGATTTCTTTCATCTAATAATTCAACACTTGGCACAAAAGATCCGCAAGAAATTACCCCGTTAACCTCTTTAATAAACGAAGGTACAACGGTTGCAAATTTAGCCC
>CBDUGN010000272.1:0-2962 GCA_965366915.1 uncultured Eudoraea sp.
TTATTGGTGATCAATATGGGAATGCATGTCACCTTTCAGAACGAGATTGTTCTATTCAACGAAGACATCAGAAACTTACTGAAGAAACCCCTTCCCCTTTTATGACAGATACCCTAAGGGAGGATATGGGTAATGCTGCTATCAAAGCCGCCGAGTATATAAAATATGAAGGCGCAGGCACCGTGGAATTTTTGGTGGATAAGCATCGTGAGTTTTATTTTATGGAAATGAATACCCGTATTCAGGTAGAACATCCAATTACGGAGCAAGTAGTTGATTATGATCTTATTAGGGAACAGATTCTGGTAGCTGGTGGAGTGCCTATTTCCGGTAAAAACTATTTTCCCAAACTGCATGCTATTGAATGCAGAATAAATGCAGAAGATCCCTATAACGATTTCAGGCCTTCACCCGGTAGAATAACAACATTGCACACTCCGGGAGGTCACGGAATACGTTTGGACACTCATGTTTACAGTGGATATACAATTCCACCAAATTATGATTCAATGATTGCTAAACTTATTACATCGGCCCAGACAAGGGAAGAGGCAATTAATAAAATGAAACGGGCCTTGGACGAATTTGTAATTGAAGGCATAGCAACAACTATACCTTTTCATAGACAATTGATGGATCATCCGGATTATCTGGCGGGGAATTATACTACTAAATTCATGGAAGATTTTAAGATGGATCCTAAACCAAAAGAATAGAATTAAACTCCGGCCAATGTCGGAGTTTTTTATAGCACTATGAATCTAAGCTATTGGGAATATAAAACATGGTTGTCCAACATTGATTTTACTATAGTTGGAAGCGGGATAGTTGGCCTTAATTGCGCATATTATTTGAGCAAAAAGTACCCAAAAGCTAAAATTCTTATTCTTGAAAGAGGGGTATTACCTCAGGGCGCAAGCACAAAAAATGCCGGATTTGCTTGTTTTGGTAGCATCTCAGAAATTGTTAGCGACCTTAAAAGCCATACCGAGGAGGAAGCGCTGGAACTTGTGAGAAGCAGATGGGAAGGAATTCAACTATTACGAAGTATGCTGGGGGACTCCAAAATGGATTATCAACAACATGGAGGGCATGAACTTTTCTTAGAGGAAGACACTAAATTATTTAATGAGTGTCGTGAGGCTCTAGGGAGCGTAAATAAATTACTCGAAACAATTTACGGGGAAGGTCCATATTATTTGCATCCCAACATTTTCACCTTTAGCAAGATACATAATCATTATATCTCTAGTCGGTTTGAAGCTCAAATTAATACAGGAACTATGATGAACTCGTTGTTGTCGTTGGTTCGTCGTTCCGGGGTTAACATTTTAAATTCCGTTGAGGTTACTTCCTTTGATGATGGCCAGGGTACCGTAAAAGTTTGCACTAATCAATTTGAATTTGAGACAGGAAAACTTATTATCGCAACAAATGGATTTGCCAATCAGCTTCTAGATCAGGAAGTGAAGCCTGCCAGGGCACAGGTATTGATTACAAAACCCATTGATAATCTTCAGATTAAAGGAACTTTTCACCTGGACGAGGGTTTTTATTACTTCAGAAGTATTGAGAATCGTATACTTTTAGGTGGGGGCCGAAATCTGGATTTCAAAACGGAAGAAACCTCAGAATTTGGACAAACACAATTAATTCAGAATCGACTGGATACTATGTTGCGCGAAATCATTTTACCCAATACAGATTTTCAGATTGAGCAAAGATGGAGTGGTATAATGGGGATAGGTAATAAAAAGAGACCGATTGTAAAGCAACTTTCCGATAATTTAATTTGCGGGGTTAGGCTGGGAGGTATGGGGATAGCTATAGGAAGTCTGGTAGGAAAAAATTTAGCGGATTTAACCTGACATGGAGATTTCATTAGGGATCAAGGATGAATTGCGCAAATTTTGTGAATCATTTGCAGAAGAAAGAATATTCCGTATTAGAAACACCATTGACAGCATTAACGATTCCTTAAAATCTGAGACAAAAAGTAGCGCCGGGGACAAACATGAAACGGGAAGGGCTATGATTCAACTTGAAAGGGAGAAGCTCGGGCATCAGCTATATGAAGCCCAAAAGATGAGACAAGTTTTAGCACGTATTAATACTGTGGCTAACCCCATCAAAGTTGGTCAGGGCAGTCTTGTGGTCACTACCGGGAGTGCATATTACATTTCAATTTCGGCGGGATCTTTCAAAAAGGGCTCTACACAAATATATTGTGTTTCTTCACTTAGTCCTATTGGGAAAATATTATTGGGGAAATCTGAAGGACAATGTTTTGATTTTAATCAAAAAACAATTTGTATTAATAAGATTCTTTGACATCATTAGTAAAATGAATATTTAAAAAATACATATAATCGCATATTTTTCAATAAATTGTTCTAGCTCATCTGCCATCTTAAACTGATTGCTTAACCCATATTGAAATGAAAATTTATAAGGTATTTAAAGGAATTCTGATAGAGAATAAAGGAACATTTTATCTATTGGAAAATACAGATTGGGATTCATTTATCAATGATAATAGCCTTTTTACAAAATTGGCACATCTGATATCTGAGCTGGAGCCTCTTCGAGATCCTGAAATTTACTTAAAAGAAGAACTCCTTGCCCCGATAGGAAGCCAGGAAATTTGGGCAAGTGGTGTGACATATTTCAACAGCAAACTCGGACGTGAAGAAGAATCAAAAGAAAAAGGGGGAAGTAATTTTTATGCCAGGGTATATGTTGCAGAAAGACCCGAGTTGTTTTTTAAGGCTTTGGGACACAAAGCCATAGGTCCTGGAGGAAAAGTTAGAATACGAAAGGACTCTAGCTGGGATGTTCCGGAACCAGAATTAACACTGGTAATTAGCTCGTCGGGTAAAATTGTAGGATACACCATTGGGAATGATATGAGTTCCAGAAGCATTGAAGGAGAAAATCCTTTGTATTTGCCGCAGGCAAAGAC
>CBDUGN010000273.1:0-2938 GCA_965366915.1 uncultured Eudoraea sp.
ATACACATCAAGATTATAACTTTACAAAAACAGGTTGGGATGTTTCAGCCTTATCGTTTCATAGAACAATGAGTGTGCTTTATAATAAAGATGCCGTCAGTGAATGGGGAAGTATTCTAGGACTTACGTATATGGCAGCACAACGTGTTTTTCCGGATTATAATGATATGGCAGATAATAAAGCCTATTTAGAATCCGTAGCTCGTAGTTTTGGATATTTCTTTGGTAGGGATAAAAAAGTAAGAGTAAACACAATTTCTCAATCTCCTACACCAACGACAGCAGGAAGTGGTGTTAAAGGATTTGATGGGTTCTTAGCTTATGCCGAGAAAATGTCACCTCTAGGAAATGCAACGGCATTGGAGTGTGCAGATTATATCGTTACTTTATTTTCCGATTTAACAAAGAAAGTGACTTTACAAAATTTATTCCATGATGGAGGTTTCTCTAATATGGGAGTAAGTACTGCTATAATGGAAGATTTCATGAAAAACAATGCCCCAGAAGAAACAGTGGCAGAGACGGTGAAAAAGGAGCGTAAAAAATAGCAATTAACTTCTAATTGTTTAAAGGAGGTCTTTTTAAGATCTCCTTTTTTTTTACCTCATTTTCCCCCAAGTATGAGTTATGTCACCTTTTTGACGAAAAAGATGTGTTATTTTTGGAAAGATTTAACAAACAATTCAATAAACACTTATGAGACCACTCAAAATAGTTGTGCTTATAAAGCAAGTTCCAGATACAAGAAATGTCGGTCCAGATGCAATGAAACCAGATGGTACCGTAAATAGGGGAAAGTTAGATACCGTATTCAACCCCGATGATCTGCATGCTTTGGAATTAGCACTTAATTTAAAGGATCGTATCCCTGGAACCGAAGTTACTGTTATGACTATGGGTCCAAGACGAGCAGCGGATATTATTAGGGATAGTCTTTACAGAGGCGCGGATTATGGAATAATGATTTCGGATAAGCGCTTTGGAGGTGCGGATACTTTGGCCACAAGTTATACGCTTGTTAGAGCAATTCAAAAATTGCCTTCTTACGATATAATAATGGGAGGAAGACAGGCAATAGATGGCGATACTGCTCAGGTTGGACCGCAATGTGCAGAGAAACTGGGAGTGCCTCAAATAACCTATGTAGAAGAGATTATTTCAATAGAAAATGATGAGGTTATTGCTAGACGACGATTATCAAAAGGAGTTGAGACAGTTTCTTCACCACTTCCATGCTTAATGACAGTACATGGAGCCTCTCCTGCTTGCAGATCTAAAGAAGCAAAACGGATAATGCAATATAAATATGCAAGAACCAATTCCGAAATTCGTCAAAATGATGAGTTTTTAAAAGCATTACATACTAAAAGGCCATATTTAACTATTCCAGAATGGGGCGTTGAGGATATTGATGCAGATGTGACCAAAATTGGGCTATCCGGTTCACCAACAAAGGTTAAGAGTGTAGAGAGTATAGTCTTAACGGCAAGTGAAGCGAAAATATTGTCAGATTCGGATTTGGATATAGAAAATATGATCAAGGAGTTGATTCATCACCATATAATTGGATAATTGCTAATAAATCGAATAAAAATGAAAAGCGTATTTGTTTATTGCGAAGTTGAAAATAAAAAAGTTGCAGAAATAAGTCAGGAGTTATTATCAACTGGGAAAAAACTAGCTACAAAATTAGGTGCTCCTCTTGAAGCAATGGTTTTTGGGAGTCAGTTGGATGGCATCGAAAGTCAGGTTTCGCTTTATGGTGTAGATAGAATTTTTGTGGCAGATGATGAAAGATTAGAGCCCTACAGGACTTTACCACATGCAGCTATTGCAAGTCATGTTTTAGAACGGGAAGAACCTCAAATAGTACTATTCGGTGCTACATCTATAGGTAGGGATCTAGCTCCACGATTAGCTTCAGCCTTAAATTGTGGTTTAACTGCCGATACTACAATATTGGATATCGGAGACCATTTTGTGAAAAAAGAAAAGAAAGAATATAAGGATTTACTCTATGCGATAAGGCCGGCTTTTGGGGGGAGTATTATGGCAAATATTATTAACTGGGATCAACATCCACAAATGGCCACGGTACGGGAAGGTGTAATGAAAAAAGAGGTTTTTGACAAAAATTACAAGTCAGAAATTGAAGAGGTAGATGTAAACTCAATTGTGAACGATGAAGATTTTGTTGTCAAAATAATAGAACGGCATATCGAGGAATCAGATGTGAATCTTAAAGAAGCCCCAATAATTGTAGCAGGTGGTTATGGTGTTGGTTCTAAGGAAAATTTTGAACATCTTGAAGAATTGGCGAATTTATTAGGTGGTGAAGTTGGAGGATCTAGAGCTGCTGTAGATGCGGGATTTATAGATCATAATCGTCAGATTGGTCAGACAGGAACAACTGTAAGACCTAAATTATACATAGCTGCCGGTATTTCTGGAGCAATTCAACATACAGCAGGAATGCAAGATGCTTCAATGATCATTTCCATTAATAGCGACCCTGATGCTCCAATTAATAGTCTTGCAGATTTTGTAATTCAAGGAGATTTAGGAATCGTAATTCCTAAGATGATTAAATTTTATAAAGCAAATGCCAAGTAAGCGTTTAAAAAATAGGGTTATTCAATAACCCAAAACTAAAAAAAGTAGAAAATGGATAATTTTTTCAGCGATACTCCCGATTTTAAATTTCATTTACAACACCCTCTTTTCCAAAAAATTGTAGCACTTAAAGAAAAAAAATTCAAAGAATCTGAAATTTATGATTATGCACCATTAAACTATGAAGATGCTCTGGATAATTATGAGAAAGTACTGGATATTGTTGGTGAGATTTGTGCGAATACAATAGCTCCAAATGCAGAATCAGTAGATTTAGAAGGCCCACATCTTGAAAATAATGAAGTGATTTATGCCAAAGGAACCA
>CBDUGN010000274.1:0-2869 GCA_965366915.1 uncultured Eudoraea sp.
GTTAGGTTTAACGTAAGCGATCAACAGATTTTACAAGATCTTCATCCTTCTTTATGGACCTGTTGGCCAGGACCAAAAAAACGATAGAAAATACAGGAATCAGCATCCCAATACCCTTCTCAGAAACAGAGGTCTCTCCGGATAAGTTTAGTGATCGGTAAACGAAAAATCCCAGTAAAAAAAGATTCAATATTATATTCAACCTGTTAAAAACAAATTGATTTTTTCGGTTCTTAAATAAAAAAATGGTGATAACCGCCAGGGCAGAAGAAGCTGCAAATACCACCGCAAGCCAACTAATATCTCTTGCAAAAACTGTATTTCCTTCAGTCCCTGTCCAAAGGCTTAAATAAAAAGGCAACGCACCGGTTAACAGAGCTACCAAAATTATATAAACAGTTTGAATGCGTTGAATCATGAGTTTAAGAAAAAATAGAAGTGCAAAAGTACATGTCTTTTAAAACATTACCATAAAATTTGAAATAAAAATAGCGCTTCAGTGAAGTAAAATAATGGCAACGACTATTCCCAAGCAACTTAAATACAGTCTATTTTGGGGAATCATTTGCCAAAACAAAAAAGGAAAGTGATAAATTAAATAAGCAATAACAGATGTTTTGTTTAAAATAATTTGTAATATTGTGGCGTTAGTAGTTATAACACCTACCTATTGGGGTCTCAATCCCATGTAATACCCAAAAAAAACTATATACTTCAATTTTTATATACTATAATTTATTTTATACTCAATGTTTGAGATTTCAGATTTAAAAGCAAAAAAGCTGCCTGAGCTTCAGGATATTGCCAAAGATTTAAGTGTCCCCAAATACAAGACCTTAAAAAAACTGGATTTAGTTTACCAAATCCTAGATCTACAGGCCAGTAATCCAAAAGCTGTACAGGCTACAGCGGTGGCGGTAAAAGAAAAAGCACCAGAAAAAGCACCGGAAAAAGCACCGGAAAAACCACACAGACCTCACGTTCCTAAGGAAAGTTTAAAGAACGCTCCTGAAAAAACCCACACTTCTGCGGAAAAGGTGGCTAAGCATGAAGGTTCTCAACAAAAGAGCCATTTAAAGCAGGTTCCCAAAGAGCAGCAAAAAAATAGACCTCAGCATAGCAAAGGTCAACATAGCAAAAAGATTCAGCATCACAAGAACGGTCAGGATGGTAAGACCAGTAATTTTGATAAAGACCTGAAAAATAAATACAAGCAGCCGGAATACGAATTCGACAGTATTATTGAAAGTGAAGGCGTTCTGGATATCATGCAGGATGGTTATGGATTTCTTAGATCTTCAGATTACAATTACCTCTCTTCTCCCGATGATATCTACGTTTCCCAGTCTCAAATACGGCTCTTTGGCCTCAAAACAGGAGATACTGTTTTAGGTAATGTACGTCCACCAAAAGAAGGTGAAAAATATTTTCCCTTAATAAAGGTGAATAAAATTAACGGAATGGACCCTCAGGTAGTAAGAGACAGAGTTTCTTTTGAGCACCTGACTCCTTTATTCCCCCAGGAAAAATTTAAATTGGCAGAACGCCAAAGCACTATCTCTACAAGAATCATTGACTTGTTTTCGCCCATAGGAAAAGGACAACGAGGAATGATCGTTTCCCAGCCAAAAACCGGGAAAACAATGCTTTTAAAGGATATCGCAAATGCCATAGCAGCAAATCATCCTGAGGTATATCAGATTATTCTTTTAATAGATGAACGACCTGAGGAAGTTACGGATATGCAGCGTAATGTAAGTGGTGAAGTTGTTGCTTCCACTTTTGATAAGGAAGCCACTGAACATGTTAGGGTGGCCAATATTGTATTGGAAAAGGCAAAAAGACTAGTAGAATGCGGACACGATGTAGTAATACTACTAGATTCCATTACCCGTCTGGCAAGGGCCTATAATACAGTTCAACCTGCTTCTGGCAAAGTACTTAGTGGCGGGGTAGACGCCAATGCACTGCATAAACCAAAACGATTTTTTGGAGCGGCACGTAATATTGAGAACGGTGGTTCTTTATCTATTATAGCTACCGCCCTCACAGAAACCGGGTCTAAAATGGATGAAGTTATCTTTGAGGAATTCAAAGGTACCGGCAATATGGAATTACAATTAGACAGACGAATTAGTAACAGAAGAATATTCCCTGCAATAGACCTTGTAACTTCCTCTACAAGAAGAGATGATCTTCTATTGGATGAAAATACAATTCAGCGTATGTGGATAATGCGTAAATATCTGGCTGATATGAATCCGGTTGAGGCCATGGAATTTATGGAACAAAGAATAAAACAAACTAAAAATAATGAAGAGTTTTTGATGACCATGAGTCAGTAATAATAAGTTCTTTTAAATTTATAAATCCCAATGGTCATTGATCACTGGGATTTTTTTATCTGTCCTATTACAAAAAAAAGACGGAATCAATCGCTGGCCAATTTCCATCTTGTTATCACAATTCCAACCATAAAAAAGCCCCAACAGTTAAGTCAGGGCTCTGAATGATTATATTGTTAAAGCTTAAAGTGCGGCAATGTGCTTTGTAAGCTTACTTTTTAAATTAGCTGCTTTATTAGCGTGTATAATATTGCGTTTTGCAAGTTTATCTATCATGCTCACGACGGTAGGCAAGAGCGTTTGAGCCTTCTTTTGGTCGGTTTCACTCCTTAATTTTTTAATTGCATTTCTTGTTGTTTTGTGCTGATATCTGTTACGTAACCGCACAACTTCATTTCTTCTGATTCTCTTTAATGCCGACTTGTGATTTGCCATTGTTTTATATTTTATTTATTCGGGCTATTTCTTTTTTGTAGCCCGTAGGGGAATCGAACCCCTGTTACCAGGATGAAAACCTGGCGTCC
>CBDUGN010000275.1:0-2806 GCA_965366915.1 uncultured Eudoraea sp.
CCAGCTCTAACACCATAGGATAAAGGCGAACCTTTAACATTGAATTGATCTCGCCAATTGATATTGAACTCAAAGCCACGTCGTTCTGTAACGGAATTGTTTTGAACAGGAGGTGCGGTTCCCAATACCTCTGGCAATTGTTCTGCGGGCCCTATTTGATCGTAAACCGTGGTTTGATACCAATTATAATCTAAAGTAAGTTGGTTTTTAAACATTCCTACTTCAAGTCCAAAACCAATATTACGTGGTTTTGCCCAAGTATTGTCAGAGGCTAAAATTGGCGGAATAGTTACCCCTGCCGGTCTTGAACCATCTATAACAGTTCCTATTTGATTTGTAGTACCTAAAGTAGGTAAATATGAATAGGCCGATGAAGCACCTTGATTACCAGATTCACCATAATTAGCAGTTAACTTAAAATGATTTACCAATTCTTTCAATGGCCACAAATTCTCTTTTGCAATATTATAGCCTGCAGAAACAGAAGGAAAAAATGCCCATCTGGAATCTGCTGCGAATCTTGAGGACGCATCATATCTACCATTAAAATCAATAAGATACTTTTCGTTATAATCGTAATGCACGCGCCCATAATACCCTTGTACCGCCCAAGATAAATAATCATCATTCGCTAAAGTATTCTCCCCATAAGTAGCCCTAAGTGATTGTATACTCGTTGAATAAAAATCTGAATTTGAACCTGTTAAAGATCTAAAATTATATACTTCTTCGTTGTATCCAACCAAACCGTTTACATTGTGGTTGCCAAGGGAAGTATCATAATTAATATTAAAATTCGCCGTATGGTAAGTGTCTCCAGTGCTAATTTCTGTTATCTTGTCTAAATTAGGGCTTCTTCTACTGGGCAATGGTGTTCCGTCGTTATCCAGACCTCCAAATTGCAACTCTACATTTTTATCAAACTCATTTTTAATTCGCCATGTATAGTCTGTATTTACAGATAATCCTTTTAAAGGCGTGAGTCTCATGGTTAATTGAGTTGTTAAAACATCTGTTGTGTTTTCATATTGTCCTGACAAGCCATCTAAGTTAGGGCGGATTGAAAATTCATTAGGCGTGCCATTGTCGTAGTAGGCCGGTACTGTTGGAATAAATCCCAAGGCATCAAAAAAGCTATTATCATCCTGACCATTTCTCCAAATAGTAGGGCGTATGGTCTCTTGCCTGCTATATTTAGAGTTCAGTCCTACATTAAGCCATGTTTTTATGTCTGTACTCACGCGAATATTAGAAACATATCTTTTTAACTCATCAACATCACTTTGATAAATACCCTGGGCATCCAAAGCATTAAAACTCGCAAAATACGTTGTATTGTCAGACCCACCGGAAATGCTTAAGTTATGATTTTGGTTAAACACATTGTCCCTAAAGGCATCTTGAATGTGATTTTCACTGGCATTAAAAGTAAACACAGTTCCGTACTTGCCATTGGGTTCTATAATACCGGTTGTATTAATTTCCCCAGCTTCATAAGCTAAAATTCGTGCAATAGTCTCATCGGTATATAATGGAGTCCCACCTCCCGTTCTTGAATTGAAACGTCTATTATTCCTTTCATAAGCATACTGTGAACCAGATAGTGAGTTGGGTAGGCCTATAGTCTGTGAAATCCTTATATCCGAACTGTACTCAATGCTCATTTTTTGTCCCTTTTTACCATTTTTTGTAGTTACTAAAATGGCGCCGTTTGGGGCCCTGGACCCATAAATAGCTGTGGCAGAAGCATCCTTTAAAACAGAGATGTTCTCTACATCTTGCGGGTTTACATATTTAATATCATTGGGGTCATCTAATGGCACACCATCCACAATGATAAGTGGTGCACCTGATAGTAGCGAACCATTAGCACTTAAGCCTGTAAATCCACGAAGGTTTATAGAAGGGTTTGCATCGGGAGCACTTGAGGTAATATTAATATTTAAACCCGGTACCGATGCACTAAGCATTTCCGTTAATGAATTTACTGGACGATTTTCTAATTCTTTTGTATCAACCGTAGCAATAGCTGATGTTAAATTTGATTTTTTCTGGGAACCGTATCCAATTATTACAACCTCATCCAAACCTGCAGCACTTTCTTCCAGGACAATGCTAAGACTTATTTTTCCATTAACTGGGATTTCTTTGGACGCAAAACCAATATAGGATACTACTAAGGTAGCATTCTCATCACTGATCCCAATTGAGAAGTTACCATCAAAATCGGCCTGGGTGCCATTTGTAGTTCCCTTCTCCAAAATGTTGGCACCCGGTAAGGGCTGTCCTTCTTCATCGAGCACTGTACCCGTAATTTCGAACTTTTGCTGTAAAAACACATGGTCAGATTTGTCAATTGACTTTCTTTCACGGATCACAATACGGTTTTTTCGGGACAGGTCAAATTCTACCGGACTCTCGGATAAACTTTGCTTTAATAGCTCATCTACTCCAATCTCACCTTTTTTCAATTGTACTTGAGGAGCATTTGCAAACAGATCGTCAGGATATAAAAAACGATACTTGGTCTGGTTTTGAATAATATCAAAGACCTCATCTACAGAGACCACCTTGTCGGCCTCTATTGTTATTTTCTCTTGAGAAAATGATGTTTCCGTAGTTATCCCAAAAACGGTTGTGCACAATAGAAAAATAAAGGTTCTCATCATGATAATTAGCATTCGCCATCGGACGAATGACCGGGACTTAATTAATTTAATTTTCATAAATTTACATGGTATTGGTTAAACATTGGTTTAAGTAATACAGTCTAAAGGGACGAAGTTGATGCACCGCTAAATGTTCT
>CBDUGN010000276.1:0-2687 GCA_965366915.1 uncultured Eudoraea sp.
GCAGAAGAAACAACAATTATTTTCTTAGGGGATAATCTGTCTAAGATTCTTAATATACTTTTCTTCAAGGTAGTGCCCCTGACAATACTATCATCAATGATTACAAGATTGTCATTTTTGTTTACGGAACCATAAGAAATGTCATAGACATGTGCTACAAGGTCATCCCTGCTGCTATCCTGTGTTATAAATGTTCTTAGTTTGGCATCCTTAATGGCTACTTTCTCAATCCTGGGTCTAACATCTAATATCTTATTTAATTCCTCTCTGGTAATATTCGAACCTAATTTTAAAATTTGTTCTTCTTTTTTCTTATTCAAATAGTTCTGTGCTTCTTTGATCATTCCCAGGTAGGAGGTCTCAGCGGTATTCGGAATATATGAAAAGACCGTATTTTTTATATCTCCTTCAATTGCAGACAATATTTGAGGAAAAATCAATTTCCCTAATTCTTTTCGCTCCTGATAT
The DNA here is from genome assembly GCA_965366915.1 of uncultured Eudoraea sp. Classification (GTDB taxonomy): domain Bacteria; phylum Bacteroidota; class Bacteroidia; order Flavobacteriales; family Flavobacteriaceae; genus Eudoraea. Next base: position 469 of record CBDUGN010000276.1, read on the forward strand.
ATTTCTTTATCGCTACCTCTAGAAAAATATATTCTTTCAAAAGAGCACGCTTTTCTTTCCCTTGGTTCTAATATTTCGGTAGAATTGACCCTTCCGTTTTTCTTTATAATTAGGGCGTTGCCTGGTTCGAGTTCCTGAACATCCTCATATACAACATTAAAAACTGTTTGAATTGCAGCTCTTTCCGAGGCTACTACGACCACCTCATCGTTTTTAAAATAGTAGGCAGGTCTTATACCAGAAGGATCTCTGAGCACAAAAGAGTCTCCATGTCCAAACATACCGGCCATGGTATATCCACCATCCCAATTCTTTGCGGCTTTTTTAAGAATTTTTGAAACTTTTAATCTTTCAGCAATCAGAGGAGAGGCCTCCATCTTGTTGTAACCTTCTTTTTTTATTTGTCTGTATAGCTTTGCTACAGCATCATCAAGAAAATGGCCTATTTTCTCCATTACTGTAACAGTATCTGCCATTTCTTTTGGGTGCTGGCCCAATTGTATCAAATTATCAAAGAGCTCATCAACATTAGTCATATTAAAATTACCCGCTACGATAAGATTTCTATGCATCCAGTTATTTTGTCTTAGGAAAGGATGTACACTTTCAATACTGTTCTTTCCAAATGTACCATAGCGTACATGTCCAAGGAGTACCTCACCTATATATGGAATATTCTTTTTCTGCAATTCTGTATTGCCTATATATTCGGGATTTTCTTTTAAAGCCGAATTAATACGGTCATTAATCTGTGCAAAAATATCCTGTATTGGTTGTGATTCCACTGAACGAACTCTACTCATATATCGTTCTCCTGGAGACATATCTAATTTAATACTGGCAAAACCTGCACCGTCCTGACCACGGTTATGCTGTTTTTCCATCATTAAATACATTTTGTTTACTCCATAAAAAATACTACCGTATTTTTCCTTATAATAATCTAATGGCTTTAGCAGCCGTATTAAAGATATTCCACATTCGTGTTTAATGGCATCACTCATTATTAAAATGAATTAAAAAAGCCCCGTGAGTCCGAGGCATGTTTTATTATTGTAATTCAATATCAAATTGTGTCAATTCTCTGAATTGACGTAATCTTCTCTCCACTTCTTCTTTTCTCAAATTTGCCATTCTTTCTGTTCCAAAACGTTCTACACAAAATGAAGCCAGATTGGATCCATGGATAACGGCATTTCTTAAATTATTAAACGATACGTTTTCGGTCTCTGACAAATAACCAACAAAACCCCCTGCAAAAGTATCACCTGCGCCGGTAGGATCAAAAACTTCTTCTAAAGGAAGGGCTGGCGCAAAGAATATATTCTCATTATGGAAAAGTAAAGCGCCATGCTCCCCTTTCTTTATGACCACATATTTTGGACCCATGGCATGAATTTGAGTTGCAGCTTTTACTAAGGAATATTCATTAGTCAATTGCCTTGCTTCTTCATCGTTTATAGTAATAATATCCGTATGTTTTATAACCTCCTTTAATTCTTCCGAAGTATGATTCATCCAATAGTTCATAGTATCTAGGACAACTAACTTTGGTTTTTTCTCCATTTGGTTGATAACACTCATTTGGATGTTGGGATGTAAATTCCCTAACATAACCACATCTGAATTTTTATAGTTTTCAGGCACAATTGGATTAAAATCTGCCAGCACATTTAGTTCTGTGCTCAGTGTATCCCTTGTGTTGAGATCGTTACGATATTTACCACTCCAAAAAAAAGTCTTACCTCCTTTTACAATTTCTATAGCGGAAATATCAATATTTTTATCCGACAGAAATTGAAGATGTTCATAGGGCAAATCATCCCCAACTACCGAAACAATTGCCGCATCTGTATCAAATTGCGAAGCGGCCAGACCAATGAATGTTGCAGCTCCACCGAGAATTTTTTCAGTTCTCCCAAATGGCGTTTCAATAGTATCAAAAGCAACAGTACCAACAATTAAAAGCTTTCCCATAAATGAATTTTGAAATACGCTGCAAATATACGCTTTTGAAAGTCCAAATAATTGTATTTAAAAAACTAAAAAACAGGATATTCATTTCCGGCCAAAATCTGCAGGAATTTCACCCCATGCTTTGGTTTCCCATTTGACTATGGGAGTATTATATGAATTGTTATTTAACCATTTAACCGCTCTTCGAATGAGATCAAATAAAGGTTTGTTTTTATTGTTCTCCAAAAGCTTGGTATTACAGT
>CBDUGN010000277.1:0-2670 GCA_965366915.1 uncultured Eudoraea sp.
TCTGCCCAAGAAGCGAAAACCAGCTTTTTCATGAAGTTTGATGCTGGCTTTATTTTCAGGAAAAATGCCCGATTGAAGCGTCCAGAACCCGGCCTTTTCGCTGGAGGCAATGAGTTCTTCCATAAGAAGATTACCAATTCCTGAACCCCTTTCAGATTTTGCAATATAAATGCTAACTTCTGCAACACCTCTATATACACGCCTGACAGAGACGGGGGACAACGCTGCCCAGCCCACGATTTTATGATCTCTTAATGCAACCAACCTGCAACTAGAAATATGATTTTTGTTCCATTGTTCATAGGAAGGAATCTCTTTTTCGAATGTTGCAAAACCCGTATCAACACCTTGCTTATAAATTTGAGCAACTGCGGGCCAATGAGCTTCGGACATTTCTAAAAGCAGCAGGCCTGTTTTTTTTAAATGGTCTAAGGACATAGTAGTGTAATTGCCAATTTACTAGCAGCAACCCCCGCCAGGAGAACAGCAGGCTTCTGTTTCTGCATCAATTTCAACAGCTACTACACATTCCTCCTTAGCCTTACAATCTGTTTTTTCCACCGCCAATTTTATGAGTAAGCGGTCTTCAAAAGTTTCAAATGCATCAATAAATAATTGAGCGGTGTGGAAGTTAGCATTTCCATATTCAATTTTTAGTTCAGCTTCCAAATTCATAGGTTTAATTCCATTTACCCTGTTTAAAATTTGAAGTGCTTTAGAGACAGACATATATCTCGTTTTATCTAATTCAGACGGACTTTCCCAGAGTTGAATAATGGTTTCTTTCCAAAAATCTGTTCCCGCGCCGCAGTCTACAGAATCTACAGTGATATTCTTCACCTCAGTCAGGTGATAGTTGGCACCCACAAGTGCCCCTTTGTTATAGTCGAATACTAATTCTTTATTTCCGTTTTCTCTTAGGAGAGATAAAAATTCTTTTGTCTTCATTGGTTTATTTTTAGCAACAGATTACGTTTGTTTTATCAAAGAAATCATTTAGTAACACTAGTATTTCCTGCCATTTCTTTTGATTGATACCGTAGCATACGCGTTTGCCACTTATTTCACCCTCAATTAAATCAATGCTTTTGAGTTCCTTTAAATGTTGAGAAATGGTAGGTTGGGCAAGCCCAATTTCTTCAACTATATCATTACAAATACAGTCTTTCTGATTGTTTATATGTTGTAAAATTGCTATCCTTGCAGGATTGGCCAGTACCTTTAAAATTGTAGCCAATTCATTTTGTTCTGTAGTGAATATTTGTGTTTTGGTGATTCCCATTATATATTTATATATTGCAATATTACGATAATAAACTTAATAAAAAAAGCCAGATCGTAAAAAACCTGACTTTTAGATTTTAGAACCAGGGTTTTTTACCTACCTGGTAGGTGTTATAGAAATCCTCATCAGATTTAGTGAGGTAAATAATGCCTTCTACTAATCCTATCATACCACTTATCCATACCATAAATATGCCAATTCCAATACAACTAAGAACGAAGCCAACAATAGTTATACCTAAGAGGATAAAACCTTCTTTCTGATACCCTAATATGAACTTGTGAACTCCAAAGGCACCTAATACTATACCCAGTATCCCGGCTAATATTTTTTTGTTTTCAGCTTCGGTGACTTCTTTCATGCCCTCAGAAAATTCTCCGGCTGTTTTCTTTGCTTCCTCCTTAAATTCATGCGCTGCTTCTTTAGTATCATCAGCAAATTCTTTAGCCTTTTCTTTAGTTTCTTTAGCAGATTCTTTTACCTTCTCTTTAGCTTCTTTAGCAGTTTCCTTTGCCTCTTCAGTAAATTCCTTGGCTTTCTCTTTGGCTTCCTTAGCTTTTTCTTTGGCTTTCTCTTTAGCTTTATCAAATGCGCCTTCGGCTTTGTCTTCGGGATCCTTATTTTCTTCTGACATGATTATTAGGTGTTGGTTAATACTCTCTTAAATGTAGTAATTATTTTGGTATCAAAGAAATGCTTTATCCGCTGCTTCCCACAGCTCTATCTTATTTCCTTCCGGGTACATAATCCATCCAAATTTGCCATATTCGTATTCCTCAATTTCCCCTAAAACTGTAACACCTTCCTCCTTTAATACAACTAATAGTGCTTCTAAATTCTCAACCCGAAAATTCATCATAAATTCTTTTTTGCTGGGTTTAAAATAGGAGGTATCTTCTTTAAAAGGGCTCCATTGTGTTGAACAATCATTGCCTTCCTTGTCCTTCCACCAGAATGTGCAACCGTATTGGTCTGTATTCAGGCCTAAATGATTTTTATACCAGTCTTTTATCTTATCCGGATCTTTTGTTTTAAAAAAGAATCCACCGAGTCCGGTTACTCTATTTTTCATAGTATTATTTTTTCCAGGCCTGCTCGTACTTGTTTATCCATTGCTCTGCGCTCATTTTTGATACTAATTCGCCAATTAATTTATATGGAATATTGTTTGTGTTTTTAAATCGAATGCAACTTTTACCCATATCTAATTTGGTCTTTACATGTTTCGGATATTCCGAAACAAACCAGTTTAATAAATCTTTATCGCTATAAATTCCCATATGATAAAGGGCTATAAAATTTTTTTGGGAGGCAATATTGATAAAAGGCAATGGAAGTTCCGGATTTACATGATACCCGGCCGGATACAGTGAATGAGGCACAAC
>CBDUGN010000278.1:0-2650 GCA_965366915.1 uncultured Eudoraea sp.
AATACAAAAATGAGGGAGCGTAATTATTTTGGGGCAATGATGGTTTTAGAAGGTGATGCAGATGGAATGATTTCAGGACATTCAAGGGCATACGCAAATGTAGTGAAACCAATTTTTGAAGTTATAGGAAAAGCGAATAACGTTTCAAGGGCGGCAACAGCTCATATTATGATTACTCAAAGAGGTCCATTAATCCTTTCAGATACCTCAATAAATATTGATCCAAATGCAGAAGAATTGGCAGAGATAACTCAGATGACAGCTAATCTAGGCATGGCATTTGGTTTTGATCCTGTTTTGGCACTTCTTTCGTATTCTAATTTTGGTTCCTCCAATCATCCGCATGCTGTTAAAGTAAGAGATGCTATTAAGATATTACATTCAAGAAATCCGGAATTAGTAGTGGATGGCGAAATACAAACCGACTTTGCACTTAACAAAAAACTTCGAAAAAGTCTATTTCCTTTTTCCTCTCTGGCAGGTAAAAAAGTGAATACATTGATTTTCCCTAATCTTGAATCTGCAAATATTACCTATAAATTACTAAAAGAGCTTCATGCTGCAGAATCAATTGGGCCAATTATGCTGGGCCTTAGAAAAGCAGTCCACGTTTTGCAATTGGGTGCCAGTGTAGAAGAGATGGTGAATATGACAGCTGTAGCCGTTATTGATGCCCAGGAGCGTGAGAAAAGGCGGAAGGTAAAAATGGGATTGAGCAATGAAACAGATTAATAAACCATTTCAATTACAAATTAAGTACGAATGATTACCCATTTAAAAGGTAGGCTTGTAGAAAAGAATCCCACTTACGTAGTAATAGAATGCGCCGGCGTTGGCTATTTCGTAAACATATCCCTTCATACATTTTCAAAAATTTCAGATTCTGAAAATATTCAACTTTATACGCATTTACAGATAAAGGAAGACTCGCATACGCTTTATGGATTTGCCGAAAACTCGGAAAGGGAAATATTCAGGTTATTGCTGTCTGTATCCGGAATAGGTTCAAATATTGCGAGGACCATGCTTTCTTCACTTACGCCCTTTCAAATTAGAGATGCAATTGCTTGTGGGGATGTTCCTACAATACAGGCTGTTAAGGGTATAGGTGCTAAAACGGCACAACGGGTTATTTTAGACCTAAAAGACAAGGTTTTAAAAATCTATGATATTGACGAAGTTTCACAAAATTCAAACAATACAAATAAAGAAGAAGCGTTATCTGCTTTAGAGGTTCTCGGGTTTGCCCGGAGACAGTCAGAAAAGGCTGTGGACAAGGTTTTAGCTCAGGACCCCTCACTAAGCGCAGAGGACATTATAAAACACGCGCTTAAAAATTTGTAATAAGTTTGAAAAAAGGGGCAAAATCAAATCTTAAATCATTTTCATTTAAGCTTTTTTTACTATCCTTCATTTTTCTTGGAGTTTGGAATACTACAGAAGCCCAGGAGACTAATGAACAGGAGACAGATTCTGTACAGGTAGATTCGGTTCAGACAGGATTTGCTTTAGGTAGAATTGCAATGGAAAACCCTGATAGCATTGTTTCCAAATATACCTATGACCCCAAACTCGATAGATATATCTATTCTGAAATGGTTGGGGATTTTGATATTAGCTACCCCATAATACTTACTCCTGAGCAGTACTTGGATCTGGTACAACAAGAAAATATGAAGTCCTATTTCAAAGAGAAAATAGATGCCTTCTCAGGAAAAAAAGCAGGCTCAGAGGAAGCCCGAAAAAACCTGCTTCCAAATTTTTATGTAAACAGCGGATTTTTTGAAACCATATTTGGGGGCAATACTATTGAAGTCATCCCTCAGGGATCTGTTGCGATGGACCTTGGGATTATTTGGCAAAAAAATGATAACCCGGCTCTTTCTCCAAGAAACCGAACCAATCTCTCATTTGATTTTGATCAGCGTATTAGTTTAAGCTTGCTGGGTAAAATTGGGGAGCGTTTGCAGGTAACTGCGAATTACGATACTGAAGCTACTTTTGATTTTCAGAATTTGATAAAATTAGATTATACGCCCACTGAAGATGATATAATCAGAAAAATTGAGGTTGGTAATGTAAGTTTTCCTTTAAATAGCTCTTTGATAAGAGGGGCTCAGAGCCTTTTCGGTGTAAAAACTCAATTGCAATTTGGCAGGACTACGGTAACCGCAGTCTTCTCTGAACAACAATCTCAAAACAGTTCGGTAGTGGCTCAGGGCGGTGGAACCTTGAATGATTTTGAATTATCTGCTCTGGACTACGACGAGGACAAACACTTTTTTCTAGCCCAATTTTTTAGAGATCAATATGATGAGGCATTAACCAATTACCCCTTTATCAAAAGTCAGGTTCAAATAACCCGTCTCGAAGTTTGGGTTCCAAATAGAGGTCAGCAAACACTAAATGTCAGGAACATAGTTGCTCTTCAGGATTTAGGTGAGGCACTTAAGGAAAATACCAGGATTGGAATTGCCAATGGCGAACCGGCCGGATTTTTTAATACCTCAGGCACCAACCAGGAATTACCCAGAAACAATGCTAATGACTACGATCCACTTTTAATTGATAACGGCGGTGTACTAAATTCCAACATCAGGGATATTGCCACTGTAGATGATGGATTTGACATAAATACAGGATATCAGGT
>CBDUGN010000279.1:0-2586 GCA_965366915.1 uncultured Eudoraea sp.
AAACCAATCGCCACTGGTCATGGTTAGTTCGGCTGCTAAGACGTCCACAAAAGCTTTGCTGAAAAAGCTAAAATGATAGGTGTTTTTAATATGTCTGTTCAAGGATGCAGAATTAAACTGCGTTAAGACATACATTCTTTTTATGTCTGAATTAATGCAATTAGAAATAGGGATATCTACCAGTCTATATTTACCGGCAATCGGTACTGCGGGTTTTGACCTCTTTTCAGTCAATGGAAACAGACGTGATCCCTGACCTCCTCCTAATATTATAGCTAGAACGCTTTTAGTGAACATATTTTTTAGTGCTTTAAAGATTTGTATAAAGTTTCTATTTGTTTGGCAATCGCGGACCAATCGAATGTTTCTTCCACTCTTTTTCTACCTTTATTGGCCATAGATTCCTGCATTTCCTTATTGTTTATGACATCATTAACCCCTTTTGCCAGATCGCGTGCAAATTTATCCGGATTTACGGGTTCAAAAGGAGCCTCACTTTGTTGTTCCAAAGGTACGAGAATACCCGTTTCACCATCCACTACTACTTCTTTTATACCTCCAACAGCACTGGCTACAACGGCAGTATTGCAGGCCATGGCTTCAATATTGATTATTCCGAAGGGTTCATAGATTGAGGGACAGCAAAATACATCGGCATGGGAATAAAGTTGTATGACCGATTTTTTATCGAGCATTTCAGCTATCCAAATCACATTATCCCTGATTTTCTTCACTTCTGCCACGCTGTCTTCCATTTCCTTTGCAATTTCAGGAGTGTCCGGGGCTCCGGCGCATAAGACAACCTGTGTATCAGGGTCAATATATTTTATGGCATTCACCAAATGAATGATCCCTTTCTGCCTTGTGATTCTACCTACAAAAAGTACATAGGGTTTTGATTTGTTGATATGATACTTATCCAGGGCCCCAGTTTCTTGGGTAGTTACATATTCCTCAAGATTTATCCCATTATAAATTACCTCAATTTTATCCGGATCTACATCAAAATATTTCAATACATCATCCTTAGTTTCTTTAGACACGGCTATCACAGCATCAGCCATTTCTATAGCTGTTTTTTCAATCCATAATGATGCGTCGTACCCTCTCCCCAGTTGCTCTCTTTTCCAGGGTCTTAATGGTTCTAAGGAATGTGTTGTAACTACCAGGGGAATTCCATAAAGCAGTTTGGCTGTTATGCCTGCAAAATGTGAATACCAGGTATGGCAATGCACTATATCGGCATCTATCTCATCTGCATTCATATGAACACAGGTACTTAGTGTTTTTAATACTACTTTAAGCTTATCGTTGGAGCTATGAAAAACAGGATTGTCATACGGAAACCCCTTTACAGTCAAATTATCTGATTCTTCATCCTGATCCCCAAAACATCGCACCTCAAGCTCCATAAGTTTCGCTAATTCGGCAGCTAAATACTCAACATGGACCCCTGCGCCTCCGTAAACATAAGGAGGAAATTCTCTGGTAAAAAAAAGTGCTTTCATATAATATCTCCAGGTATGGGTTTTATGATTATATTTTCAATTTCACCTACAATTCAGGCTATTTTTTAATAGTTAACCAACAGGCTAGTTATTTTCATAAAGGTATTTATAAATTTCGTTTTCCTTCCATAGATGGTCGTAAAAACAAGATTAATTTTTTTGCTGGTAATAGGTCCTTACGGGAGTCACTAAATATAATGTGATCAATTGCAAATATTAAGAACCTAACCGTTAATTTTAAATTATCAACTTGCCCAAAGTAAGCTGTTTCTATTAACTTTGTCCTAATATACTTAGCTTTGAGTTGACTGCAAAAAATGATTTATGGGAAAAGTGGTTTTACCCCTTTTAATTGTATTTCTTCTTACAAATTTTAAAAGTGAGACTTCTTCGCATTAGACAAATCCGGCAATTGAGCTAAATTATTCTTGTTAATTATAAAGACTTACTTAAAGGTTGCCTGACAGTAATATTAATCAATCTGCTGATGATGACCTACATCATTGTAAGGGGTTTTTGGGTATTCTAATTTTGATTTTGTTCCCAATACGCAATTGGAAAAACAAAAAGAATTCATTCTAATTCAAAAAATATACTCCAATGAAAAAAAGCAACAACTTATATTTCAATTTCGTGATGATGTTAGTATGCCTGATAAGCCTATCAATTGTATTTCAATCATGTAAGAGAACGAGTGAAAAGACTAGTGAGAAGATCATAGAAAAGTCTTTAGGTAATGATGCCGAGGTAGATATCGATGATGAGAAAGTGGTGATAAAGACTGATGAAGGTACATTTACCACTGATGCAACTATGAATAGCTGGCCTAAAGAAGCTCCCGGCGAAGTACCGGAATTTAAATATGGTGATGTAATAGGTGTTACTACACAAGAAGTTGATGAAGCGAATAACTGGGTAGTTATTTTCGAAAATGTTTCTGCTAATGCTCTCCAGGAGTATAAGGAAACTCTGGAAAGTGAAGGTTTCAGAATTAATTTTACAACTACTGCCGGAACGGGTGGCCAGCTTATGGCTGAAAAAGGCAAACTAGCCGTAATGGTTATGGCAGGTGAGGGTA
>CBDUGN010000280.1:0-2573 GCA_965366915.1 uncultured Eudoraea sp.
AGAAAATCGATGGACTTATCGATATTTATCTTGGGAAAGTTGATAAACGGCAGGGTATCACTCGTAATCCGGAGCTTACTGTTATGAGAAGAATTGGCAACGCCTATCAATATGTTCGATCCAGAAAAACCGGGATCACAGAAACAGAAACAAGGCTAATGCAATTCGCTGAAGCAGATTTGAAAGCAGCCTTAGAGAAGACCAACGCCTTTTTCGCAGACGAATGGAAAACATACCGGGAGACCATAGAACCGCTGAGCATATCAATGTTTAAGGATATTTCCACAATAACATTAGACTAACATTCAAGGTATTTAACAAACAATTGAAAAAGTACTAATCTAACTTAATTGATCATGAAAAAAATTATCCTCATACTGCTGTTGGCAGTTTTTTGGAGTTGTAAGGAAAAAAAGGAAGATACCATTGTACAAAACCTTAAATCCTATACTATTGAACAGATGATGGATAATGAGAATGTGGGAGGTGGAAGTTTCTCGCCAGACCTTTCACAACTACTCGTTACAAGCAACAGATCTGGTATTTACAATATGTATACCGTATCAACAACAGGTGGAACTTTTCATCCAGTTTCTGAATCTGACAGTTCCTCAGTATTTTCAATTTCCTATTTTCCGGAGGACGAACGGATGTTATTTCGAATGGACAATAACGGGGATGAGATCTATCATATCTATCTACGAGAAAGTGACGGTTCTCACAGGGATCTTACGCCTTTTGAAGGGGCGCGATCTTTGTTTTACAGATGGGCCAGGGATGATAAGAACTTTTTCTTTGGCTCAAATAAGCGAGACAAGAGGTTTATAGATCTTTATAAAATAGATATTGCCACTTTTACCCCTACCCTTGTATTCCAGAACGATGAAGGATATAATCTAGAGGCTATTTCCCACAATGAGAAATACCTGGCCCTTAGCAAGTCCATAAATACCAATGACAGTGATCTGTATTTATATAATTTGGAAGACAAGTCTCTTATCAAAATAAATGAAAATCAAAGTGCGAATAGTGCCCAGGATTTTACATTAGACAACACAGGTTTTCTTTACACTACCGATGATGGCTCAGAATTTTCGTATCTGATGCAATACGATTTGGCAACCGGTACTCATAAAAAGGTTTTGGAACGCGCATGGGACATTGTGGGATCGTATTTCACGGAAAACGGGAAATACAGAGTAACCTATATCAATGAAGATGCAAAGAATAGTATTGAGGTTATGGAAGTAGGGACAGGTGAAATGTTGACATTACCGGCTATTGGTGAAATGGATATTACCAATGTGTCTTTTTCTAATGACGAAAGCCTCATGCGCTTCTATGCCGGGGGTTCTAATTCCCCCTCGGACCTGTTTGTTTATAACATTGAGACCAAAGAGCATTACAAAATTACAGACGTGCTTAACAAGGAGATTCAACGACAGGACATGGTTAGTGCAGAAGTAATCAGGTTTAAGTCCTTTGATGGCGTAGAGATCCCTGCAATTTATTATAAGCCGCATCAGGCGTCTGTAACAAACAAAGTACCTGCCCTGGTATGGGTTCACGGAGGTCCCGGGGGACAAAGCAGGCAGAACTTTAGTTCTTTTATACAATACCTGGTGAATCATGGCTATGCAATTCTCGCTGTAAACAATAGAGGAAGCAGCGGCTATGGCAAGACCTTTTACCAAATGGACGATCTGAATCACGGCGACAAGGATTTGAAAGATTGCGTAGAAGGAAAGAACTGGCTGGCCTCACAGACAGAAATAGATCCGAACAAAATTGGGATCATAGGAGGTTCATACGGGGGTTATATGACAATGGCTGCCCTTACCTATACCCCGGAAGAGTTTGCAGTTGGAGTTAATTTATTTGGAGTGACCAACTGGATACGTACGCTGAGAAGCATCCCACCATGGTGGGAATCTTTTAAAGATGCTCTTTACAAAGAACTGGGCGACCCAAATAGTGCCGATTCTGTAAGACTGCGGGAAATTTCACCCCTTTTCCACACAGACAACGTAACAAAACCTCTTATAGTACTTCAGGGCTCTCAAGACCCCAGGGTACTGCAGATAGAGTCTGATGAGATAGTGGCTGGCGTTCGAAAGAATGGTGTCCCGGTAGAATACGTACTCTTTGAGGATGAAGGTCATGGTTTTGTAAAAAAAGAAAATCAAATTGAAGCTTATAGTAAAGTATTGGAATTCCTGGAGATCTACTTAAAGGAAGATAAAGGCAAACCTATACAAGACGGCCAATCTATTAAACTAAATACGGATTCTGAATGAAGAGAATAAGCATATTAATTGCCCTATTAATTAGCGGAATAAGTGTAGCCCAAAATACGGGCGAAGAGGAATGGGGAGCCTGGTATATGTATTTTGGTACCAATAAGGTCTCGGAAAAATTAAGTATTCATTCTGAAGCGCAATTTCGCTTCTATGAAACTACTTCAAATTTTAATCAATTACTATTGCGAACCGGACTAAACTATCATATAAATCCCGATGCTATAGTAACCCTTGGATATGGATACATTTCTACAGATGGGACTTTTGAAGAAT
>CBDUGN010000281.1:0-2479 GCA_965366915.1 uncultured Eudoraea sp.
TTTAGTATTTTAGGATACTGATCACCTAATTTTATGCTATAAGGATAATATTAACTTTTCAAATAATTAATTCTGAAAAAAGTAACAACCATAAATTTCTCTCACAAGAAAATAAGGCAGAACAAAAATAAGTGTAGCAGGTTAATCGGGTACTTGGCTATTAATGTACAATTCTTAATATTAATATTGATCATCTTGGTTTCTTGTGAGGGAAAGCCTCTGTATGAAGGACCGCTTAGTCCGGAAGAGTCCATGAAAACTTTTCAGTTGGCAGAAAACTTTAAGGTGGAAATATTCGCATCGGAACCATTGGTCATAGACCCTGTGTCCATGCAATATGATGGAGATGGCAATGCTTACGTTGTCGGCATGCTGGATGCCTACAAGGACGATTCTGTAAAAGGAAAAGGAAAAATCGTTATGTTAAAGGACACTAATGGCGATGGAAGGGCCGACACGTCTACCGTTTTTGTAGACAGCCTTAGGGAGGCAACAAGTGTATTGCCTTGGAAGGGTGGCCTTCTGGTATGTGCAGCGCCCAATATCACATATTATAAGGATACTGATGGAGATGGACGTTCAGATTTAAAAGAGATTCTTTTTAGCGGCTTTTTTAATAAGAATGAAGAAGTGCAAATCACCAATCTTCGTTTTGGTATTGATAACTGGATCTATGCAAACAATGGTGGGCAGGCAGGTGAAATAAGTTTTAGCCGCCGACCCGATGCACCCCGGCTAAATGTGCAGGGTGCCGATTTTCGCTTCCGGCTAGACCGCAATGAATTTGAACGCAGTACAGGCCCAGGTCAGTTTGGCCTTGCCATTGACGATTGGGGCCATCGGTTTTTTACAGCGAATTCCTTACACATCCGTGAGGTGGTAGTTCCTTTGAGATACCTGGAAAGAAACCCTTATCTGCCAGCTTCAGCTAAAAGCACGATTCAAAATATTTCGGACCATGATCCGCTTATGCACCAGTTAAGTGAAACGCCGTACTGGAGACAGGAACGTACCGACCGTCGTAATAAGAATTACCAGGAAAATAACCTGGACAGGGTAGAATATGCAAGGGGTCATTTTACAGGGGCTTCAGGTGGTACGTACTACGATGGCGATAAGTTTCCAAAAGAATATTACGGTAATATATTCACTGGCGATGTTGCCGGTAGCTTGGTGCACCGGGATATTCTTTCTGTTGTTGATAGTTTACCTTATATGGTAGCAAAGCGTGGAGAAAAGGAAAAAGATAAAGAATTTATGGCAACTACGGATTCATGGTTTCGTCCTGCAAATTTTTCAGTAGGCCCTGATGGTTATCTGTATATTATGGACATGTACCGGCAGCATATTGAGACTCCAATGTCTATTCCTGAAGACTTACAAGAGACCATGGATTTCGATGCGGGGAATGAATATGGGCGTATTTACAGAATTGTACCTAAGGTTGTTGGTCCTTATAAGCCAGTGTACCCCAATCTCACTAAAGTATCTTCTTCCGAGCTGGTTAAAGCGTTGCAGCATGAAAATCGTTGGTGGAATCTTACAGCTCAAAGGCTTCTTTTAGAGCGCCAGGATAAAAGTGTAATACCCGAAGTAAGAGCCTTGTTTGCCCAAAGCGAAAATCCAAGATTCAGATTACATGCCCTATATGTTTTAGAAGGAATGGATGCTCTGGATGCTGTTACTGTGATGACTGCAATGAAAGACCCTTCAGCAGGAGTGAGAGAAAATGCTGCGATACTTTCCGAACGCTTTCCCGATTGTTTATCCCAGTTGGCGGAAATGATCAATGACCCTTCGATCAGGGTCGCTTTCCAAGCTACTTTGAGTTTAGGCCAATTCAAAGATAAAGCGGTGATACCCGCACTGGCAAAAGCCTTGGAGCTACATGGTCAGAGTTCATGGTTCAGGACTGCAGTGTTGAGCTCAGAAGCTGGTTCGGGTATAGACCTTTTAAAAATCTTGGAGAGGAATTCTTTTTTTAAGGACGCCTCATCGTGGAAACTGAATTTTATTGAGACTTGTTCCAATGTCATTGGTGCACGTAATAATAAAAACCAGATCTCAGGTTTATTAAGCTTGCTGGCCCAATCCTCACTTTCAAATACAGCAGGCTTGCAGTCGGCAAGTATTAAGGGATTGGTGGAAGGAATTGAAAAATCAGCCGGCTTGGAAAATTCATTAAAAGAAAAATTAAAATCTATTTCATTGGAAGCAGAGGGCAATGTCCCTAAAGCAATCCAGGATTTAATAGAATTGTATGCTAAATGAACAGTAGCTAATAACATCTAAATATATCTATTAAATAAACAGTTTTAAAAATGGGCATAAAGAACAATTCCAGAAGGAATTTTATAAATAAATGTTTTAGTAGCGGTGGTTTATTTATAGGGGGTATGCTACTTATTAACTGTCGCGGTAAAAATGAATCACCCGGCGATGAAAGTGAGACCAAGATACAAGGCAATTTAAAAGACCC
>CBDUGN010000282.1:0-2470 GCA_965366915.1 uncultured Eudoraea sp.
ATTCCTTGGGAAATATATTTTCTTTTTAATTGGGTTTTTAGAAAAAAAAAGTATCTTTGCACGCCTTAAACTAGTGTATAGCGCCATGAAGAATAAGGAATACAGTATTCCTTTTGCAGGATTAAAACAAGGGAAACACAAGTTTGAATATCAAATAGACAATACGTTCTTTGAATCTTTTGATTACATTGAATTTAATGATGCGGCTATTAGCCTGCACATTGCATTGGACAAATTGTCTACAGTTATCGAGCTTGAAATGAAGTCGAAAGGTATAGTAAATCTCCATTGTGATCTTACTAATGAACCTTTTGATCAGAAAATAGAAGCTTCTTTGAAACTTTTGGTGAAGTTCGGTGAAGCCTTTAATGACGAGGATGATGAAATACTCATTATTCCGCACGGAGAAAATCAGGTTAATATTGCACAATACATCTATGAGATGATAGTATTGTCAGTGCCTTCCAAACGTATACACCCCGGGGTATTAGACGGGACATTAAATTCAGAAGCACTTAAAAGGCTTGAAGAATTGCAACCAAAAGAGAATAAGAAAGACAAGAATAAAATAGATCCCAGATGGGAGGCATTAAAAAAATTACTAACGGATAAATAGATTATAAAATGGCACATCCTAAAAGGAAAATATCCAGAACAAGAAGAGATAAGAGAAGAACTCACTATAAGGCAGTTGCCCCTACTCTTGCAAAGGATCCAACAACAGGAGAATTGCACCTTTATCACAGAGCACATTGGCATGAAGGTAAATTGTATTACCGCGGGCAAGTTCTAATTGATAAGACAGAAGAAGAAACAGTATAGCATACCTAGCTTTAATTTTAAACTCCCACTTATAAATGAATGGGAGTTTTTTTATGGCTTAGACCAAATTCCTTAAATATCATCTTTTTGGGTAAAAAGTCCTAAAAATTGACTATTTTTCACGGATTTTCGACCATTTTTTAAGGTTTATTGATAATAACCACATTTACTATGGGCAAAATAACAGCAGCGATTACAGCTGTAGGGGCATACTTACCAGACTTCAGGTTAACCAATAAACTTTTGGAGACTATGGTTGATACCACAGACGAATGGATAACCACCAGAACAGGAATCAAAGAAAGAAGAATTCTAAAAGATAAAGATAAGGGCACTTCTTACCTGGCTATTAAAGCGGCAGAAAATTTAATAAGCAAGTCTGATGTAGACCCGTCAGAAATTGATCTGGTAATTGTTGGAACAGCAACACCTGATTTGCCTGTTGCTTCAACAGCAGCTTATGTAGCCACAAAGATTGGTGCCGTTAACGCGTTTTCATTTGATTTGCAGGCTGCTTGTTCTAACTTTTTATTTGGAATGTCTGCTGCAGCGCGCTATATTGAATCTGGTAAGTATAAAAAGGTCCTTTTGATAGGCGCTGATAAAATGTCTTCTATCCTTGATTATACAGATAGAACCACTTGTATAATTTTCGGCGATGGGGCCGGAGCGGTTCTCTTTGAACCAAATCTTGAAGGATTGGGCCTACAGGATGAATATTTGAGATCTGATGGTTCAGGAAGAGAATTTTTGAGGATTGAAGCAGGAGGTTCTCTAATGCCTTCCTCCGAAGAAACTGTCAAAAATAAATTACATTATGTTTATCAGGATGGGAAATCAGTTTTTAAATTTGCTGTTTCAAACATGGCAGATGTGGCTGCGAAAATAATGGAGCGTAACAATCTTACACATGATGATGTAGATTGGTTAATACCACATCAGGCAAATAGAAGAATTGTTGACGCGACTGCAAAAAGAATGGAATTGGAAGAGTCTAAAGTGATGATGAATATTGATAGATACGGTAATACAACCTCAGCAACACTACCATTATTACTGTCTGATTACGAATCGAAACTGAAAAAGGGAGATAACCTGGTATTTGCGGCTTTTGGAGGAGGATTTACCTGGGGATCCATATATTTAAAATGGGCATATAATAGCAATAACGAATAAAATAGAATTCCATGGATATAAAAGAAATTCAAAGTTTAATAAAATTTGTAGCCAAATCAGGCGCTAGTGAAGTGAAACTTGAAACCGATGAAATTAAAATAACCATTAGGACAGGGGCATTTAACACACAACCGGAATCTACTACCTATGTGCAGCAAATACCGGTTGGTACTGCACATGCAGCTCCATCTCTGGCACCTGCACCAGTATCCGGCGCAGAAGCTTCTTCTGAAGCAAGTGCAGATGCTACGGGCACAGATGAAGACTCCAAATACATTACTATTAAATCGCCTATTATTGGCACCTTTTATAGAAAACCATCTCCAGACAAACCTCCATTTGTTGAGGTTGGTGCTAATATATCACAGGGTGATGTATTGTGTGTAATTGAGGCAATGAAATTATTCAATGATATAGAATCTGAAGTTTCAGGTAAAATAATAAAAGTGTTAGTTGAGGATTCTTCTCCGGT
>CBDUGN010000283.1:0-2263 GCA_965366915.1 uncultured Eudoraea sp.
GAAAAGCAGATAATGATGTAGTATTAGCAACTGCCTTATTAAATGCCGGGGATGAAGCCTTTAGGAACGAAAAATACGTTATGGCATTGCAATATTTTGAAGAGTCCGGTGATATTTTTGAAAATGTTGACTACTTAATTGGAACAGCCTATAGCAAGGGTAACATAGGACTGGTCCATGCAGAACAGGGAAAAGATGCTCTGGCAGAATCTAAAATCAATAACGCCATAACCATTTTAGAGCAGTTGGAAGATTATTACCCCATCTCGGTGTATTTAACCTATATGTCTGACATCTATTTAAGAAAGAATAATTTTCCTGCCGCCTTAAGTTATGCCCAAAGAAGTTTGGAGTTGGCTACCCGATATGGATTAAAAGAACAAATAGGGGAGGCCCATCTAAAGCTTTCAGAGCTCCATGAAGAAATTGGTGATCAGGCTACGGCCTATAGACATTATAAGGCCCATATTGCTTACAGGGATAGTTTAATCAATTTGGAAAAAGTGCAGCAAATAGCAGATCTACGCACCAATTATGAAGTCTCCCAAAAACAAATAGAAATAGATCTGGCAGAACAAAGAGAAAAATACCAACGTAACATTTCCTTTGGGATTGGCGCTGTGCTTGTTTTAATTGGCCTGCTGGCCTTTTTATTATACAGACGCAACAGGTTTATACGAAAAACAAAACAAATTATTGAGGAAGAAAAAGAACGCTCGGATAAGCTCTTGCTTAATATCCTGCCCGAAGAAACAGCAATGGAGCTAAAAGAAAAAGGGAAGGTAAAGGCCAAAAAATACGATGCTGTTACCGTTTTATTTTCTGATTTTAAGGGTTTTACCAGTTATTCCGAAAACTTATCTCCAGAGGCTTTGGTGGAAACGGTGGACTTTTACTTTTCTAAGTTCGATGCCATTATAGAAAAACACGGCCTGGAGAAAATTAAAACCATAGGAGATGCCTATATGTGCGCAGGAGGCTTGCATGATAATGAAAAGGACCATGCCAGCAGAATGGTTTTGGCCGCCATGGA
Source organism: uncultured Eudoraea sp. (assembly GCA_965366915.1). GTDB lineage: Bacteria > Bacteroidota > Bacteroidia > Flavobacteriales > Flavobacteriaceae > Eudoraea. The sequence goes on from CBDUGN010000283.1 coordinate 1,034, forward strand.
AATAGCCTCCTTTGTAGAAGAGACTAAAAATGATCTCGCTGCAAGTGATCTAACTTTTGATATCCGCATAGGCATCAATACCGGTCCGGTGGTAGCCGGGGTGGTGGGTACCAATAAATTTGCCTATGATATCTGGGGAGATGCCGTAAATGTAGCCTCCCGCATGGAATCAAATTCCGAAGCAGGGAAGATCAATATCAGTGAAAACACCTATGAATTAATCAAAGACGGCTATGAATGTACCTTTAGGGGAGAAATAGAGGTAAAGAACAGGGGGAGTTTAAAAATGTATTTCGTGGAGCGCCAGAAAAGCAGTATCGCCATTTAAATTATGAGGCTTATTTATTATGTAATGGTGTTAGGATTTATTTTCCAGATAAACGCCCAACAGACTTATGAACCGGGAAAAATTATGGATTCTATTCCGGTCTCCAATACCTCCAATGAAACTTTCACGCTTTACCTGCCTACCAACTTTGAGACCTCAAAAGAGTCACCTATCCTTTTTATTTTCGATCCCGGGGGGCGGGGAAGGATTGCGGTAGAAACGGTTATAGAGGCTTCCGAAGCTTATGGGCATATTCTGGTTTGTTCAAATGACTCCAGGAATGCCCCCTATGAGCGCAATTTTAATATTGCCGCTAACCTTTTCGATCATATATTTTCACGGTTTGCTATTGATAAAGATCAAATGATTCTGGCCGGTTTTTCAGGAGGTGCCAGATTGGCCTGGGCCATTGCCCTTGCGGCGGGTAACCTAACAGGGGTAATTGCATGTGGCGCAGGTTTATCTGAAGCATCATCCTCGATTCTCCAAAAACAATATTTTTCTTATGCAGGCATATGCGGCAACAGAGATATGAATTTTGGAGAAATGCTGGATGTTAAAACTTATCTCACGAATGAAAACATCAATAATACACTGATCACATTTGATGGAGGTCATAATTGGCCCCCTCCTGCAGAGATTGCCAGGGCCTTTGATTGGCTGAGTATTGAGGCTCATAAAAAGGGAAAAAAAGTAATAACAGAAGAAGAACTTCAGAAAAGTTATAAAATTAATTATGAATTCGCCAAAAAATCTGAAGCTGAAGCCGATATACTAAAGGTAGTTGAGAACTATGAGCGTATCTTAAGTACCTATGGGTCTTTGTATAAGCTGGATTCGGTCTCTGTGCAGCTGAATCTCCTTAAAAAGGAGAGTACTTATAAACGGGCATTGAAGTCCAG
>CBDUGN010000284.1:0-2175 GCA_965366915.1 uncultured Eudoraea sp.
GAGACGTAGGATACCAAATATCCAGGTCCAGGGGTCTATAATGAAGTTGATCAGATACAGCTGTGTTTGGATTGTAGAATCTGGCGGAATCCTGGAGTTGCAACGTCATAAAACCCGCTTTATACGGTGTCTCGTTCTGGCAAAAGACATTTAAACTGCAAATAGAAATAAGTAAAAGCCCCAGGATATTGCTATTCATATAACGAAGATAAATGTGACGACAGAAAGTAGAACCTAATTTCCTGTTAAATAGCTGACGGTATCTATAAAATTCATCCTGTAAATTATAGACTATTAAAACTATAACTGACTTCCAAACCCTTCTGCCTAACCGGGGGCTACTACTGTTTAGACCTCTTTTCCATCTCTTGCAGCATCCTCCGTGCATTGTCAGCGGTAGCTCCTTGTGGATCTATATTGATAGCTTTGTTATAATATTCTTTTGCCTTGACAAGGTCTCCGGACTTCCAGTAACCTTCAGCCAGGCTGTCCCAGGTATTGGGTGAATCGGGGAAAAGTTTGGTGTTCATTTCAAAGACATACAGGGCTCCCTCAAATTGTCCGGAACTCAGTAATTGATAACCTGCTTTATTAAATTCAGCCTCAAAATCAAAAAACTTATAAGCAGGATCCTGCACCATGCGTTGGGCTTCTGTAGCCAAAAATTCATATTTTTCATCCATAAACAGCTGGGTTAAGTAACCCATAGGATCTATGATAAAATTATCAGATGAAAAATTAAGGGCAGTTTCCAGTACCGGGTCTTTGTTGGTACTATAATCTGCAAAAGTGGATTCTACCGCTAAATGAGGTACGGTATATTCTGCATTTTCCCATTGGGGCTTATCCTGCCACCAGGCAAAGGAAAGGTAAACAGGCAGCTTGGAATTAGGCAATTCTACACGGCGATTGTCGCCATAAAAATTAATATTCTCACCGGTAGGTTCTCCTACAAAGATGGCATTGGTATAATTATCAAGTTCGTTCACCAAATTCTGGCAGGCCGAAAATGTGCGACGCCCTATGATAACGAAAAATTTCCCGGTCTGATTGATCTTCGGATGCTCAATAATACCAGTAACTATAGGTTTATTCTTATAGTTATTGCCACCACCATTAAGTCGCACGTCCAGCACTAATTTCTCTACCTCATTATTGTCAATAAATTCAAACAGGCGTTTGTAAAATGAGGGGATATTCTCAGTTGGATCGTCCTGGATCTGACTATGCCGCACATAAACCGCCTTTTGTTCGGGCAGGTATTCATAGTAATAGATCTTATCCAGATTCTTCAGATAAAGCGGATTTTGGGATTGATCCCTCACTCCTACCCAATCACTTTCGGCTTTCAGTTCACCATATTGAACAGGGGTATCAAGATTACTTATGGCCTTTATTTCGGAATCAAAAGATTTACCATCCTTTTCAAGACTAAAACTAATATTTTGTTTTAAGGTCTTGGTGATTCCCTGGGCATGCAACACTTCGGGGACTACCAAATAAAGGCCTGCATAGGCTTTAAAGAACTGTTCATTTTCTACGGGAACAACGGGGTAAATGGCTTTTAATACTTCAGCAGTGGGTACCCCTTCTATGGCCGTGATTTTAGCGCCGACCACTGATTCATAATCTTTATGGGCGCCGGTAATATAGAGTCCGTCAGGGAACTGGTATAGGTTTATTGGTAGGTTATCATAAGGTACCGGGCCTTCTTTAAAACTAACCCTGGTATGCCCATATTTGAACATTCCTATTATCCGGGCAAAACCTACGAGTACCTCATGATCCTGCATTTGGGGAATGCCCTTATAAAATTCTTCAACGGCCTCATCAAAAGCAGCAGCAGTGACCTTTTTAAAAAGGAAAGGATAATCCTTATGAACTGTTTCCTGAAGGAAACGCAGGTCTTCCTGCCATTGTGAGCTTGTAAACTTTTGCTGAGCCGGTACCTGCCAAAGCATTAGTAAGGCGGCTAATAAAAATAATTTGTTCATATAAGAATTAGTTAGATGTTATACTTAAAAAGTGTAATATGCTCCTAATAAGACAACTATTTCTATAAAATGTTACATAAATATTTCTAACCGACGCTCTCATCAAGGATTTTTATCCTAACTGTTGCATAAATCCCTACCAACAAAATATACTCCAGTCCGATAAACCAAAACCAGGGGT
>CBDUGN010000285.1:0-2146 GCA_965366915.1 uncultured Eudoraea sp.
TCTATTCTCAGGTGTGATGGGATTGATGTTATTTTTTTAGGACCCTATGACTTGTCACAATCCTGCGGTGTTCCCGGGCAGGTGCACCATGAAAAGGTCGTAAAGCGAATGGAAGAAGCTGTGGCAATGGCCAGAAAAAGTCGTAAGGTGGTTGGTACTTTTGTGGAAAGTGTTGAGGATGCCAAAAAGTGGGCGGAAATAGGCGTTCAATATATCTCATATGCCGTTGATACGGGCATAATTTTGAAGTCTTTTCAAGCTATTACAAGAGGATTATCAGGGAATTGAATTTGGCCGATTCAAGAGAGTTTATTCGCTCATCGCCTCTTTAAACGCTTCCCACTTGGAAATATCACCCTCAATTGAGAAAGTATTTGATTTTTTAAAAACAGCTGTGATTGCCCCTATTCCGGCACCCACGGCCCCAAAAAATAGTCCAAAACCACCGGCGCCCTCACCTTTACCCCACCATTCATCTTCACCGCCTGAAGCTAACCCCAAAATTGCACCGGTACCAGCCCCTATAGCAGCTCCCCAGAGGATATTATTGCCGGCTGATCGTTTTGTTTTTATAAAATCAATTTTTTGAAGTTCAATATTGACCGTTTTATCCCCACGACTGACTACAAGGGAAGTGTCTGTTATCCTGGAAATTCTGCCTTTGGATATTTTTTCACCATTAAAATCATAAACTCTTACAAACGGTGCTGGTTTATTTATTTCTTTTTGAGCATAAAATGTAGTGCATGATAGAAGTGCAAGAGTTAAAACAAGAATTTTCGGAGAACTATTTTGAAATAATATCAGCATAACTAAGAGAAATAAATGTTTGTCTTAAGTATAAATATCAGCTTTTTAAGACAAGCTGGGCGGGAAGTGCTGTCTTTGGAGGGTATTTAAATATAGAACAATAAATCCAAAAACTCATATAGTCTCTAGTATTTAATGAAACTCGAATAGTGCTAAATTAAATTTTCCAGGGCGGATTCCTCCTGTTTACACCTCCGAAATACAGAATAAGTTGATTGCTATCAGGATCTTTTAATCTTGCTTCCCTCCATAACCAGGGTTTATCTTTTGGCAATTCATCAAATTCAATTCCTTTGGAAACCAGTTCATCAACGTACTTGTCCAAATCAGCACATTCAAAATACACATATATTCCATCTCCTGATGGAAGTTTCTGGGTTTGATGTATGGAAAAAGTAGCATCGCCATCAGGACATTCAAATCTTGCGTAATGTGGTAATGCCTTAACAATTAGTTTTAATCCGATCTTTTCATAGAAAGTAATGGATTTTGTCAAATCCACAGATGGAACGGTAATTTGATTTAAGTTCATTTAAATGATCTAATCCGTTTTATGCACTTCCAATTCAATTTCTATCATAAATTCAGGTAATGCCAATTCCTTAACCCCAAGCCAGGAACCCGTAGGAAATTGTTTGGTATATATGCTATTCCTATAAGCGGCGTGTTCCAGAAATAAAGACATATTAGTCGTAAATACATTTTCAACAACAACATCGTCAAAAGTGCAGCCGTAATGCTTTAAAATCTTATCCAGATCCGAATAACAATTTTTCATTTGTTGCTCAAAATCACCTACTGCAGTTGGATTACCGGCATCGTCCATGCTTACGGCACCCGATATTTTGATATCGTTACCAATTTTCACGGCATGGGAATATCCATAGGCTTTTTCAGTTTCCGGACGGAGCAGAAAATACTCGGGCTCTTCAACTTCAACAATTTGTACTTTTTCAGCCTCCTTTGGTGCCTGATTGCAACTTTGAACTATTAAGGCAAAAACAAATAAGAAAGCAAGAAGTTTAATTAGGGTTGAGATAGAGTTCTTTTTTTTCATCTTTTTAGGTTGTGAGAGATTACTAATTTGCTGTTTCTGGTTTTAAAAAACCGAAGTTAATAAAACTTTAATATCCATAAATCATAATTTCTCCATTGTAACAGACTAATTAATCTAATTATTAAAATATTGTTTACCGCATGAAAAGGATTCGATAAGATCTGAGGTGTACACAAAGTAGGCTCTTTACTAAATTTTCATAATTTAATTTTCTTCACCCACTTATATTTCATTAAATTCAAAACTTCAAAATCTCAATAATTTATGGCGAACTATAAT
>CBDUGN010000286.1:0-2143 GCA_965366915.1 uncultured Eudoraea sp.
CCATTCCGGGTGCGCCGACTACAGCTACCTTCATGTTTTTACAATTTAGTGTTCAAAGTTATTGCAACCAGTGTTGAAGAACAAGACTTTTTATTAGTATTATAAAAATATAACAATTTGTTATAATATGAACAAATATAAAAAAATGGCCACCGATTCAGTTTGCGAAATCCAAATGGTGGCCTTTAATTTAGTTTAGTAATGTAGCGGTAACTCCCGAAAAGGAAGTTTTATTTCTATTTATTTTTTCAGTAAATCTCTAATTTGTGTTAATAGCTCTTCCTGACTTGGTCCTGAAGGTGCCGGCGGTGGTGGTGGCGTTTTTGTTTTATTATAGGCCTTAACAATAATAAACATTACAAATCCTACAATAAGGAGATTCACAATGGTATTTACCCATGCACCCCATCGAATTGCATTTTCGGCTACATAGCCCGATTCTCCTTCAACCCCTGAAGCCTCTGTGAGTATATATTTTAAATTGGCAAAATCTACACCTCCGGCAAATTCCCCTACTATTGGCATAATAATGTCCGCTACGAAGCCATTGATAACAAGGCCGATGGCCCCGGCCATAATTACAGCAACTGCAAAATCAATTACATTGCCGGTCATAATGAAATTCTTAAATTCTTTTAACATGTTATTAGTTTTTAAATGGTTAGATAATAAATGCACCGGTAAGATACTCAAAATAACTATTCTTAACAATATGCTAAATAGACTGTCAGGTTCCTATAATAACCCTTTTAACTCTTTGAGAAATACCAGTTAAGACTTCATAAGAAATGGTGTTTGCTCCAGCTGCAAAAGTCTCTGCGGAATGCCCTTTTCCAAATACTATAACTTCATCACCTTCGCTGCATTCAATATCCGATATATCAATCATGATCATATCCATGCAAACATTACCAATAATTGGTGCCTCCTTGCCATTGACCAGAACCGAAGCTTTTCCATTTCCATATTGTCTGCCTATTCCATCGGCATGACCAAGAGGCAGTGTTGCAGTTTTTTTGTATCCCTCAGCCTTAAAAGCCCGGTTGTAACCTACGCTCTCATTTGGTACTATATTGTGTATCTGGGAGATTACAGTTTTTAACGTCGCCACAGGCAGCAACTCAGCGTCATACCTGGCTTCATTTCCGTATCCATAAAGGCCTATGCCACTTCGTACCATTTGAAATTGCGCTTCAGGATAATTCAATATCCCGGAGGTATTTAAAATGTGCATAAATGGACTAATTCTTAATTTGGAAGTAAATTCCCTGGCAATCTTTATAAAGGAATTTATTTGATGATTACTAAATGTTTCTTCAGACTTGTCTTCAGAGGCGGCCAAATGAGAAAATATTGATTTTATTTTCAATTCTTCTCTATTAGCGAGCGTATCTGCGATATAGTCAATATCATTTTCCAAAAACCCAAGTCTGTTGAGTCCTGTATTGAATTTTAAATGTACAGGATAAGCTTTTTGTTTCTCGACCTTAGCGGATTTGAGGAATTCGCGAAGTACTCTAAGGGAATATATACTTGGTTCCAGGCAATATTTTATAACCATAGAATAATTGGAAGGCTGTGCATGTAATACAAGAATAGGGGTTTTTATCCCAGCCTCCCTTAAAACCATGCCTTCACGGGCATAAGCTACCGCTAAATAATCCACACCCAGTTTCTCCAGTTTTTTTGCAATGATGACAGAATCACTTCCGTAGGCAAAAGCCTTTACAACTGCCAGGAACATTGTTGAAGGATGTAGCTTGGTTCTTATATAATTGTAATTATGTTCTAAAGCTACCAGATCCAATTCCAATGTAGTTTCCTTAGCTCTTGGCATTGGCATCCTTTTTTGCTTGTTTTATTTCCTCAGCTTCTACGGTCATTTTATTAATTTTTTCTTTAAGCATAGCCTTGTAAAATGCCGCACGACTTAAGGGTTCATACTCTTCTGTTTCACCCAGCAGGACCAATTTATCATTGTTAGATTTTCTATAACTATAATTGGCCAGATTGCCTGTGCGCGTACAGATAGCATGAACTTTGGTTACGTATTCCGCAGTGGCCATTAAAGCAGGCATTGGTCCGAAAGGATTCCCTTTACAATCCATATCCAGGCCGGCAACAACAACACGTATGCCCATCT
>CBDUGN010000287.1:0-2110 GCA_965366915.1 uncultured Eudoraea sp.
TTCGGTTAATTTGGCATACACTTCTGCCATGTTTTTATTGCGCGGAATAATAGAAACAATAGGCAACCTATCGGTGGGATTATCAGGGCCAACTATTTGAATATCATCACGTGATTTTAAGAATTCCAGCAAGTGTTCCAGCAATGCACTCTCATGTCCTCTAAACAGTTTATTCACTGCTTTGTTTCTTTGCGCGGGATTTGCTTCCTCATCGAAATGGTGCTCATATACCGCATCAAAATAATCTAATATGCCACTCGCTGCGCCAATTTGCGCATGATCGGGTCCTGCCGGAGTTAACATACTTTTGGTTATGCCTTCCTTGAAAAAATGGGATTGATTTTCCATTCGTAATATCAATTCATTATCAACATACATCAAACCTAAATGAGGGCCAAATGTTTTATATAAGGAAAAAAGATAAATATCTGCTTCCAGCGCTTTTATGTCCGGAAAACCATGTGGTGCGTAGCCTACACCATCTACCACAGAAATCGCCCCATATTTATGGGCTCTTTGGCTAATTTCCTTAACGGGATTTATATGACCGATTACATTTGAACAATGTGGAAAAGCTACCATCTTTGTGCGGTTAGAGCATAGTTTCTCCAAAGTTTCTGTGCCTAACAGACCTGTCTGCGGATCTACATGCCACTCTATCACTTTAATACCCGAATTGGACAACCTCCTCCATGCACCGGCATTGGCTTCATGATCTTGACAGGAAACTATGATTTCGTCTCCGTCCTCCCACATGGGACGCATGGCATGTGCCAAGACATAAATGTTTTGGGTGGTAGAAGGGCCAAAATGAATTTCTGATGCTGCAACATTCAGGTATTCGGCCATTCTCCTATACGAAGTATCCATCATTTCCCCAGCCTTGGTAGAAGCAGGATAAGGGTAATAGGGTTGTACCTTGTTTTTCATATAAAAGTTTGTCAACTTTTCAATGAATTGGATACAAGGATAAGACCCTCCGGCATTTTCAAAAAAAGCCCACCCCTGTAACGTAGATTCCGAAAAAGCCGGAAATTGTGCGCGTACAAATTGTAAATCAAGTTTCATAACTGAATTGTAAAATTTAATAATTGTTCATATTACGGTTAACAGACTCCCAAGGACCAAAAATAAAATTCCCCCAATAGCATACAAAAAGCATTTACTGAATTTACCTGCCTGTCCGGTAGGCAGAGCTACCTCAACCAAAGGACTACCAGACCTTTGATTTTGTAAAGGCAAAATATTGAATCGATAATGAAAGAAGTTGATCATGGTTATTTTTGATTCAATTCCGTGTCCAACATTTCAAGCATGTGCTTCATATCTCTTCTAAGGATGTAATACAATAATTTTTGATTTAAGCGTGCCGTATGCAGTTTGTCTAATTTAACTGAATATTCTTTATCGGTAAGTAACATCCTCCAGTTTACAGAAAAATCTGCAATGCTTTTATCTGCTCTATTGAATAAGTCAGGTAGGCTGTCTGGCAGGACCTGGTTGGCTCAATAAAATAATGTCTATAATGATGATATTCCTCAATGGATTGTCTTACATAGCCAATATTCACGGCCTTATCCCATCCTCCAGGATTGTGAAAATTGCCCAATTTCCTTTTGAGGGTATTGTTGGTCATCATATTAATATCTCCACTGCTTACCAGATTGTCATAGGCGACACTTGACGCATCGAAAACAACATAGAATCCTGCAGATAAGAATGCCCTTTTTAATTGGATTGTATCAATTGGAGTAAGCTCTTTATTTAGGAAAGCTCTCATATGCAACCCGTGATTGTCTATGGAATCAAGGTCTTTTAAGTGTTGTTCAATTTGAATTAGGTCATAACCCAGTTCCTCTTTGAGCTCTTTATAATGTGATAGTAATCTCGTTTTATCTTTACTTTCTTCATTCCAATTGTTTATCTGAAGCGCAATCAAGATTCCAATGACCACAAGTAAAATTTCACCAATGGCATAAAGAAAGTATTTGCTGAACTTATTTTCAGTCAGTAGTTGCTGACGAATACGTCTGAAGAACTTGATCATCTTTGTCTAATTTTAATTCCAGCGCGGCAAGCTGGCTCATTCGCTAAAAATGTCTACTAGACA
>CBDUGN010000288.1:0-2103 GCA_965366915.1 uncultured Eudoraea sp.
GAAGTGATTACCGCACGCTCTATTACGTTACGAAGTTGTCTTATATTTCCGGGCCATTGATAGTTGGTGAGATCATCCATAAGAGATTCCGAAATTTGGACTACTTCTTTATGATAACGTGTATTAAAGAGGTTTACAAAAGCGTTTACAAGAAGTGGAATATCAGATTTTCTTTGCCTTAAAGGTGGGATGGTGATAGGAAAAACATTGATTCGATAATACAGATCCGACCTAAATCTTCCTTTTTCTACCTCTTCCTCCAAACTACGATTTGTAGCCGCCAGGATGCGAACATCAACCTTTTTGTATTCTTCTGCTCCAAGACGTTGTATTTCTCCATCTTGCAGAGCCCTTAAGAGTTTTGGTTGCAAGGAGAGCGGTAAATCTCCTATCTCATCTAAAAACAATGTCCCCCTATCTGCTAATTCAAACATTCCTTTTTTACGTTTGTCAGCACCCGTAAAAGCACCTTTTTCATAACCAAATAATTCACTTTCCATTAACTCTGCAGGAATAGCAGCGCAGTTTATCTTGATGAATGAATTTTCCTTTCTGGCACTTTTATCATGAATGGCATTGGCAAATAAATCTTTACCCACACCTGTTTCACCCTCAAGTAAAACCGGAACATTTAATGGGGCTACATCTTCAATCCTATTTAGGACATAATTGAAATTAGGGCTTTGACCAATGAGTGTTTCATCGGCTACCAATGTTTTACCTTCTTTACGTAACTGTATATTTTCTGCCTGAATTTTATTCTTTAACTCTTCAAGATCCCTGTAGGCTTGTCGGAGATTTTCCTCAGTTTGTTTTAACTGCGTAATGTTGGACCCAAAAAGATATATATATGGGGAAGATGGGATTACATCTTCATTTTTTAGCTTTACCAATGACCAGGCCACCGTGAGTACAGATTTTGGCGTCAAAAGTTGAGTAACCATATTGCTTGTGCCATTTTTGTTTTTAATAGCAAGTTCTCTAAAAACCTGTTTATCATCTTCGGTAAGAAACTGGTCAAAACTTACATTAAGGATAGGGTGGTCCTCTTCAAAAAAATTTGTGAAAAATGGATTAGCAAATACTATTTTACCATTATCGCTTAAGGTTAATACAAATTTTTCAGTCTGATTTAAAATAAGGTTGAGGTTATCCTTATAGAAAATCACAGATTTTTCAAGACGCGTCTTAAGCCATTGATCGTTTACTAATAGTATCAACTTTGTGGAAATAATAATTACAGGAAACAAATCCAGGTAATTAAAACTTAGAATGCTCCTCCATGGTAATATATCTCCATAATAGTTGAATATTATTTCTTCTGTAATGAAGGTAATGTAAAATATTGCCACAGCAAGCAACGGCCAGAACGGAAAATCATTTTTTGCCGGCCTGTTCAGCAAACCAAACACGCAATAGCCCGCTGTTAAAACATAAGCTCCGTAACTAAAGAAATACTGTATTTCAGGAAGTTCGTAAAGGATCACTAGCATTAGGGCTATGAAATATGCAGCGCAAAAACCAGATATGGTCCAAAGAAACTTACTCTTAAAATAACCCACCTCCAGTGCAAAATACCAGGGAAATAAACCAAACATGCCTGTGGCAAAAAACATCTTTAACCCAAAACTTTGAGTCTCCTGAGCATTTATAAGAAAATATATGCCCGATACAATTGCGAACAGACCGAATATAAAATTTGTCTGATATTTCTTATTTAAGATTCCCAGGATAGTATAAGATAAGCCAGTTGTTAAAGCTATCCCCGCAAAAAATATAAATAATTGATCAGACACAATGTTGAGCTTTAGAAGCTATAAATATAATGCTATCAGGAGAATAATTTAAATTATGGTCAATTCTGTTGAATGGTCGATTATAAATTGCATCTAAGACCTATGGATCTGAGTATAGCAGAAATCGACTGTAAAATGCAACTTAAAAGGAATATGTTCAGAATCCTTGCTTAAAACCATACCCAAATGACGCAAATAATCACAAATTTTGCCGAAGCACAAATTCATAACTCATTGTTTGCTTTTGGTGTCATGTATTACGTATGGTTATGATATGATAAAATGTATGCGGGATTTACTTTGCTCT
>CBDUGN010000289.1:0-2021 GCA_965366915.1 uncultured Eudoraea sp.
TTGGGCTCGAAATGGAAGGGGTACATTATCAAAAGGCAATTCAATCGGCATCTAAAATAAGGAGAAGCATTAGGGAAGACGTTAAAGTGCGGTACGCCTATTATGCATCTGATAATCCGTTAGAGACCGGGAGTACCCTGGCATCAGGGGGTTTAGGTACCACGGGAGTTAAACCAACGTATTTAATTACTGATAAAATTCTACAACAAATTTTTAATTCATAGTTATGGCCAAAGACTCAAATACAATGAAGAATTCCTCAAATAATGAAATAGACCTGGGACAGCTATTTCAAATGATCGGAAATGCATTCAATCAGATTTTTAAATGGCTACTTTCCGTATTCTTATTTTTTAAAAGAAATGCGATCCTTTTAATTGTATTGGTTATTCTGGGCGCAGCTACCGGAATTGGATTGAACCAGATTACCACAAAAAAACTTAAGACTGAGGTAATCGTCTCACCTAATCTGGAGAGTAAAAATTATCTCTACGATGTAGTAGCAGAATTACAGGCCAATGTGAGGGCTAAAGACACATTTTTCTTGCAAAGTTTAGGAATAGATGTGGACAAACTGGTGGATTTTGATATACAGGTAACCCCGGTCAAAGGGGATAACAAAGAAAACCTGGAGAAAGACATGAAGTATTTGGAATTACTGCAGGGTTTTGAAAACTCCGAGGCCATTTCAGAACTTGTCCGTGCTGAGATTTTAGATAAAAATTCCAAGGATGAACGAATTACCTTTTATTATAAAGACCCGGCAATTGGAGATACTTATGCCAGGATCTTTATTGAGTATATAAATTCCAATCCTTTTTATAAGGAGGTAGTAAGGACCTACATAGAAAATGCACAAAACAGGATTGCGCAGAATGATTCCCTATTAAAACAAATTGATATTCTTATTACCAATTATTCTAAGAAAATGCTGGCGGAGAACAATAGTGTAGAAGGACAGATCACCTTAAATAATGAACAACAATTAAATGTTCCTCAGTTATTTTCTTTGAAGAATCAATTGATCAGGGATACGGAGGCAAAAAAACTAGAACTTGAAGGTAGAAAAGAGGCAATTACCATCATTAATTTCGGAAAACCTCAAAAAGTACTTAAGCCCCTGTACAAAAAGAATTTATTTCTGTTTCCCTTATTGTTTATCGGTATTTTCTTCATGATTGCTTTCATCAAATACTTGAATAAGAAAGCTATGGAAATTAAGGCATGATAAAATATGATAACGTATTAGTAACAGGGGGTGCGGGCTTTATTGCCAGCAATTTTATCCCTTTTTATTTATATACGCATCCATCATCGCGAATTATTAATTTGGATAAGTTAACCTATGCGGGGAACCTTTCAAATCTAAGTGAATTAGAAGATAATAACCTGCACCGTTTTATACAGGGAGATATTTGCGATGAAGCCCTGGTTAATGATATTTTTAGTGAATACAAAATTGATGCGGTGATACATTTTGCCGCAGAAACACATGTAGACAATTCCATCGATTCTCCTAACAGCTTTATCAAAACTAATATTGTAGGCACTTTTGTTTTACTGGAAGCGGCCAGGAAATATTGGTTTGATACAAATAACGGATTAAGTAATAATAGATTCCACCATATTTCTACTGATGAAGTATACGGAAGTCTTACAGATAAAGGATATTTTACAGAGGAGTCGCCTTATGCCCCCAACAGTCCCTATAGTGCTTCGAAAGCTTCAGCAGATTTTTTGGTCAGGAGTTATCATAAGACCTATGGTCTAAACACTGTAATAAGCAATTGTTCTAACAATTTTGGGCCAAAACAACACGATGAAAAATTAATTCCGACTATTATACGTAAGGCACTTGCCAATGAACCAATTCCTATTTATGGCAAAGGGACCAATGTCCGTGATTGGTTGTATGTGCAGGACCATTGTCTAGCTATAGACCTTTTATTTCATAAAGGAAAAGCAGGAGAAACATATGTGGTTGGAGCTGATAATGAATGCACTAATTTGTATCTTGCTAA
>CBDUGN010000290.1:0-1816 GCA_965366915.1 uncultured Eudoraea sp.
CAAAAGCGCTATATTAAGCTAAATAAGGAATACAAGGATTTGCGTGTTCTCATTGAAAAAAGAGACTATTATATTGAACTGACAAATAATATAAATGAAGCCGAACAAATTATTGCTGATGGCAGTGATTTGGAAATGGTAGAGATGGCGAAAATGCAGCTGGAAGAAGCCAAAGAAGCTTTACCCGCCCTGGAGGAGGAAATAAAACTATTGTTAATTCCGAAAGACCCTGAGGATGCCAAAGATGTGGTGATGGAAATACGTGCAGGTACCGGTGGAGATGAGGCAAGTATTTTTGCCGGAGACCTTTATAGAATGTATTCTAAGTATTGTGAGTCCAAAGGCTGGAAAACAAATATCATTGATTTAAGTGAAGGTACCAGTGGTGGCTTTAAAGAGATTCAATTTGAAGTTAGTGGAGAAGATGTATACGGGACATTGAAGTTTGAAGCCGGCGTGCATCGGGTACAGCGGGTGCCGCAGACAGAAACACAAGGCCGGGTACACACCAGCGCGGCAACCGTGATGGTTTTACCAGAGGCAGAAGATTTTGATGTACATATCGATCCCAAGGATGTACGCATAGATTATTTTTGTTCATCAGGCCCAGGGGGTCAATCTGTGAATACAACTTACTCTGCTGTGCGTTTAACGCATATTCCTACAGGGTTAGTTGCTCAGTGTCAGGATGAAAAATCGCAACACAAGAATAAAGATAAGGCCTTTAAAGTTTTACGCTCGCGACTTTACGACATGGAATTGGCCAAAAAACAGGAAGAAGATGCAGCAAAACGAAATTCACAGGTAAGTAGCGGAGATCGTTCAGCTAAGATTCGTACATATAATTATCCCCAGGGAAGAGTTACTGATCATAGGATAGGCCTAACACTCTACGATTTGCAGAATATAATCAATGGAGATATTCAAAAGATCATTGATGAGTTGATGTTGGTGGATAACACCGAAAAACTAAAAGAAGCTTCAGAGATTTTTTAGAAATCAGGATGAAAATTGAACACTTAGTTGAGCAAATCCATAAAAAAGAATCCTTTCTCTGTATAGGTCTGGATACCGACCTCGAAAGAATACCTGCACATCTCCTTAATGAGGAGTCCCCTATTTTTTCTTTTAATAAGGCAATTATTGATGCTACTCATCATCTGTGTGTAGCGTATAAACCAAATATTGCGTTTTATGAGGCTTATGGTTCAACGGGCTGGGAAGCCCTGAGGAAAACTATTGAATATCTTAATGATAATTACCCGGAACTTTTTACAATAGCCGACGCAAAACGAGGAGATATTGGGAATACTTCTTACAGATACGCCAAAGCATTTTTTGAGGATTTGGATTTTGACTCCATTACTGTGGCACCCTATATGGGAAGAGATTCCGTTGAACCTTTCTTGTCTTTTGAGAATAAGCATACCATTCTCCTGGCTTTGACTTCAAATGAGGGTGCTTTTGATTTTCAGACAAAATCTATTGGTAAAAAGACGCTATATGAACAAGTCCTGGAAACGTCAAGATCTTACAAAAATTCTCATAATCTAATGTATGTAGTTGGGGCTACAAAGGCCAGTTATTTAGCTGAAATCCGAAAAATTATCCCAGAAAGTTTTCTCTTAGTTCCAGGGGTAGGGGCACAGGGTGGAAGCCTTGAAGAAGTTTGTAAATATGGAATGAATAAAGATGTCGGGTTATTGGTGAATTCTTCACGCGGCATAATCTATGCCTCGTCCGGCAAAAATTTCGCAAATTTTGCGGCACAAAAAGCCTCTGAATTACGCAATAAAATGGCGATGGAACTCAAGAA
>CBDUGN010000291.1:0-1541 GCA_965366915.1 uncultured Eudoraea sp.
GATACTTTTTTTTTCTAAAAACCCAATTAAAAAGAAAATATATTTCCCAAGGAATTTGCCGGAAACAAATGGGATATATTCAAATTATCAACGTTTGATTTTTTGTTTTTGCAAAGGATTTTTCATGAGCTTTTGAAACTCCTTCCTTTTCCTGAAAATACTTATTGCCATAAATACCGCTTCTTTAAAAGAAGCCGGGTCAGCCTTTCCTTTGCCCGCTATTTCATAAGCCGTACCGTGATCCGGAGATGTGCGGACTTTTGACAAACCAGCAGTAAAATTTACCCCCTTGCCAAAGGAGAGCGTTTTGAAGGGAATTAGACCCTGATCATGATAAGCAGCAAGGATTGCATCAAAGCTCTTATATCCTTCAGATCCAAAAAAACTGTCAGCCGCATAAGGGCCATATACCAAATGTCCGTCATCTGATAATTCACGAATAACCGGTTTTAACACTTCGTCATCCTCCTGGCCAATGACACCATTGTCTCCGCTATGTGGGTTAATCCCTAAAAGAGCAATTTTTGGTTTTCGAATACCAAAATCCATTTTTAAGGCATTCTCCATAACCCGGATTTTATTACGTATAAGCTCAGGTGTAATGGCTTCTGGCACATCCTTTACAGCCAGGTGATCCGTAAGCAAACCAATTCTAAGATTCTCAGTAACCATAAACATTAAACTTTCCCCTTCCAATTCACTCGCCAGATAATCTGTATGCCCGGGAAAGTCAAAATCTTTAGTTTGTATATTCTTTTTATTGATTGGAGCCGTTACCAATAAATCTATCTCATTACTTTTTAATGCCTTTACAGCCGCCCGAAGAGACTTTAGAGCATATTTACCACTTTCTTCGGTCGCTTGCCCAAAGCTAATAGTTGGAGTTTCGGCCCAGACATTTACTACATTGATTTTACCTGCTATAGCCCTTTGAACTTCTTTTATACCGTTGTAGTTAATATTAATTTTGAGATCGTTCTTCAATTTCGAAATGGTCTTGTTTGACGCAAAAATAATTGGGGTGCAAAAATCTGTCATCCTGGAATCCTCAAATGTTTTTAGAACTACTTCGCCTCCTATCCCATTTAAATCCCCTATAGAAATCCCTACCCTTATTTTTGCCAATTCCTCCATGTTATCAAACTCTTTATTTCTACTTTTACAGAGCAAAACTACTTATTTTAAACGATACATGTTTACAGGAATAATTGAAACTTTAGGCAAAATACACAGATTGCGAAAAGAAGGAGGCAATCTTCACATAACTGTTAGTTCACTTATAACAAACGAATTAAAAATAGACCAAAGTGTATCCCACAATGGGGTATGCCTGACGGTTGTAGAAAAAGACACCCCTTATTACACAGTTACAGCCATTGATGAAACATTACAAAAGACAAACCTTTCAGAATTAAAAGAGGGGCAGGTAATTAACCTGGAACGAGCCATGGTTATGGGTTCCAGATTAGACGGGCACCTGGTTCAAGGCCATGTAGACCAAACAGCTGTTTGCAGCAAAATAATCAGGAATGATGGTAGTT